>CAYVBJ010000014.1:72252-75154 GCA_964449075.1 uncultured Balneolaceae bacterium | reverse complement strand
TTAAACTCCTCTTTCGCCTCTTCAAAAATCTCTTTCTCAATCGCCTGCAAATCTTTCTCAAGTTCATTGGAAAATAGATTCAGCATATCCGTATCTATTTTGACACCGGTCAGCTCAATATCACCCAGTACTGAAATCAGCGGAAAATCAACATCAGCGGCGATATCAAGAAGTTCATCGTTTTCAAGCTCTTTTTTCAGCAGATGATATAGCTGCAGGGTGATGTCGGCATCCTCACATGCATAGTCAACAATATCGGTGTACGGGATTTCGTCCATTGTTTTTTGGGATCGTCCCGTTCCGATCAGTTTCTCGATCGGTATCGGTTCATATCCAAGATACTTTTTTGCCAGAACATCCATTTTCAGTTTCTGGTTGGCATCCAGAAGATATGCTGCCACCATGGTATCGAAGTAGGGACCTTTTACGGTCAGGCCGACCCGTTTCAGAACCAGGTAATCATACTTCAGGTTTTGAGCTATTTTTAAAATACCCGGATCAGAAAAGAGCGGTTCAAGAAGATCACAAACCTCATCTGCTTTCATTACACCTTCCACGTTCATTGGGATGTACCACGCTTTTCCGGCCTCAGCGCAGAGGGAAATGCCTACGGGAAGAGCTATGATGGGATCACTGGCGTTTGTCTCTGTATCGAAGCAGAGAACACCGGCATCTTTCACCTCGCTGATGATCTCCTGGATTTCAGATTCAGTTATCGCCAATCGGTATTGCACATCATCGCTGTTAAACTGCTTGTTTGATGATTCATTATCATCCTCACTATTCAGATGGTTGTTTCCGGAAAACAGGTCCGATTGCTCACCCGGCTCAATACCCAGGTATTTTTTGGTGAGTTTTTTGAATTCCATCCGCTTAAAAAAACGGCCCAGCTCTTTTTCATCGGGGCCATCCCAGCCCAGCTCCTGCCACTTTACCGTATCCGGAACATCTGTTTTGATTGTAACCATTTTCTTCGCGTGCATCGCCTGGTCAGCATAATTGGTCAGACCTTCCCTGTAACGCTTGGATTTCATTTCATCGGCGTGATCGATGGCATTTTCGAGCGATCCATATTTTTTAATCAGTTTTGGCGCTCCTTTTTTCCCGATGCCGGGCACGCCGGGTATATTATCGGATGTGTCGCCGATCATTGCAAGCACATCAATCACCTGTTCAGGATACACATCAAAATAATCTTTCACCCCTTCCCTGTCGATGATAATAAATCCGCCGTTTTTGTTATCCGGTTTCACCATGGTGATATGGTCGTGCACAAGCTGCATAAAATCTTTATCCGGCGTTACGAGGAACACATTTACATCATCTGCATTGGCATCACTCGCGATCGTCCCGATGATGTCATCCGCCTCATACCCGTGCTGCTCCAGGTTATCAATCCCGAACTTGTCGACCATCTCTTTAATCAGGGGAATACCGGTTTTCAACTCCTCCGGTTGCGGCGGACGATTAGCTTTATAATCTTCATCTAAATCATGCCGGAATGTGGGTTCGTGTGTATCCCATACCACAGCAATGTGCGTGGGTTCCTCTTCTTCAAGCAACTTTACCAGGGTGTTTGCAAATCCGAGTATCGGTCCGGTGAGAATTCCCTCCGAGTTTTTCAGCCTGCTGTTGATGAATGCAAAATGAGCCCTGTAAGCCAGTGCCATTCCATCCAGTAAATAGAGTTTTTTCTTACTCATTAAAAAAAATGATTTATAAATTTTAAATTTTATCGGGCGAGTGTGCCAAAATTTGCACAACTTGTGATTATTGAAGCCGGATATGTAAACTTTTTCCCAAAAATTTCGTACGCTTAAAATATAAAATAATACAGACAGAAGATGGGTTTAAAAAACGAAGCACAATCGGCGTTACAAGATACAAAGTCATTTTATAAACAGTACGTTTCTGATATGACAAAAGACCGGCTTGGAAAAGAGTTCCAGGCCGATTCAAGGAGACTGAAAGAGCTCTATTCGGATGTAATTCAGAGGAGTAAAAAAGAGCAGGAAATTTCCGGTATTCAGAAATTTTACCGTTTCTTTTCGGAAATGACCCAGCGGCTGAACCCAACACGCAGACTTGTATTTGGTGTCTCCTTTCTCAGCTTTTTTTCGCACTATGCATTTGGTCTGTTTGGTCTTACTGGTTTGATATTTTACCCGCTACTGATGCCTGCAGCATTCATCGGTGTTAACATTCTGCTTCTGATTGAGCTTCTTGAAAAATCAGACGTTAAAAGAGAGCTTGACCTGGCCAGGGACATCCAGCTTAGCCTGCTTCCTGTCATTCAATACGATGAGGAACACCTTGAAGCCTATTCATTTGCAGCAACCGCGCATGAAGTGGGCGGCGATTATGTAGATGTGATTCCCTCCAAATCAGGAACATACGTGATTATCGCCGATGTGGCCGGTAAAGGCCTGAGTGCTGCTCTCTATATGGTCAGAATCCAGGCGATGGTTCATATGCTGATCAAAATGAAAGAACCCTCTCCCAAAGAGCTTTACCTGGAATTGAACGATTATATAAAATCGGACCGCAACGACAAGACCTTTATCACTTCCTGCACAGCGTTTTTCCCAAAAGATGAAGATTACTACCTTTTTTCCAGGGCCGGTCACAATCAGCCCATACAGTACAGCCAGAAGCATGATCAAACCTTTGAGCTGAAAACCGACGGCTTTGCTCTCGGCATGACCGGTACCCCCGCATTGAAAAAACAGATGGAAGAGAAGAAATTTGAATTCAAGCCGGGCGACTCACTTATCTTTTACACTGACGGGCTGACAGAAGCGCGCAATGATTTTGGCGAAGAGTATGGCGTTGAGCGTATTGACGGACTGTTATCAATTTATGGGTCTCTTCACGCCAAATCCATTTCACTCAAAATTCAATC
>CAYVBJ010000014.1:10851-72152 GCA_964449075.1 uncultured Balneolaceae bacterium | reverse complement strand
TCACTGAACCAATTTCTTCACTTCATCGACAATTCGTTCCGAAGTAATACCCAGGTCCCGGTAGACATCTTTATACGGAGCCGATTCTCCAAACCTGTTTAATCCTATATTTACACCCTGAGTACCTGTCCAGCGCTCCCAGCCAAAGGTAGATGCCGCCTCAACTGAAATACGTGCAGTTAACTCTCGCGGCAGTACTTTCTCAATATACTCACGATCCTGTTTTTGGAACAGTTCCCAGCTCGGCATAGAAACTACACGTGTTGCAATATTTTCATTTTCAAGTTCACGGGCTGCCTCCAGGGCCAGCTGAACTTCTGATCCGCTTGCGATTACAATCGCTTCAGGTTTGCCATTTGCAGCATCTTTTATGATATACGCACCCTTTTCGAGACTGGAAGCTTCGTTATAGATACTTCTGTCCAGCGTGGGCAGGCTTTGGCGCGTCAGAATCAGCAGGGTCGGACCTGTTTTATTTTCAATAGCCGCTTTCCAGGCGTAGGCAGTTTCGTTGGCATCCGCAGGCCGAATCACTGTTACATTCGGTGTTGCTCTCAATGCCGCAAGATGCTCAACCGGCTGATGAGTCGGACCGTCTTCCCCGAGCCCGATACTATCGTGCGTGAAGACAAAAATAGATGGAATATTAGTTAAAGCTGCAATCCGGATCGCCGGTTTGTTATAATCAGAAAAAACCAAAAATGTACCGCCGTAAGCTATCACCCCTTTGTGAAGCATCATTCCGTTAAGCGCAGCCGCCATCGCATGCTCCCTCACACCGTAATGTACATACTGTCCGCCATGGTTTTCAGCACTGAATATCTCCTTACCCTTCAGGTCCGTATTGTTGCTTCCGGTGAGATCTGCTGATCCTCCGACAAGATTGGGAATAACTTTAGCCAGCTCCTGCAGCACGGCTCCCGATGCTTTCCGGGATGCCATCCCTTTCTCATCTGTTTCAAAATCAGGCAGTACCTCCTCCCAATTGAACGACCAGTCGTTCTCAATAAATGCCCGGAAATAGACCGCATCATCCTGGTACTCGTTTTCATACTCTTTGAACAAAATATCCCATGAATCTTCCAGGGTTTTTCCTTTTTCAATAAAATTCATTTGCCGGTAAACATCATCCGGAACATGAAATTTCTCCTCAAACTTCCAGCCAAGTCTCTTTTTCGTCAGTTTAATTTCATCTTCCCCGAGCGGTGCACCATGTGAAGAAGCTGTTCCTTCCTTGTTCGGGCTGCCAAACCCGATAATCGTTTTGCACTCAATGAGAGAAGGTTTATCTGTTGTGCTTTGGGCCTTTCTGATTGCATCTTCAATCGCATCGCGGTCATGGCCGTCAACTTGCTGTGTATGCCACCCATAAGACTCAAATCTCTTTTTTGTATCATCAGAAAACGACAAGTCAGTGCTGCCGTCAATCGATATTTTATTGGAATCGTACAGGTAAATAATTTTTCCAAGCTTCAGATGTCCGGCCAAGGAAGCGGCTTCATGCGAAACCCCTTCCATTAAATCTCCGTCACTGACAATTCCGTAAGTGTAATGGTCAATAATTTTAAAATTTTCTTTATTGAACCGCGCTGCCATAAAGGCCTCCGCCATTGCCATCCCGATTCCGGTAGCCAAACCCTGGCCAAGCGGACCGGTGGTTGTTTCAACGCCCGGCGTCAGTGTTCCTTCGGGGTGTCCGGGAGTGAGGCTGTGCAGCTGACGGAAGTTCTTAAGTTCGTCAATTGACAGATTATATCCCGTAAGGTGCAGCAGTCCGTAAAGAAGCACAGAACCATGGCCGGCTGATAAAATAAAGCGGTCGCGGTCGAACCAATCGGGGTTTTGCGGGTTGTGTTTTAAAAATTTAGTCCAGAGCACATAGGCAGCATCAGCCATGCCCATGGGCATTCCGGGATGGCCGGACTGTGCTTTTTCAACGGCATCCATTGCCAGGGTTCGGAGTGTATTGACGCATAGGTGATCCAGGTTATCAGCAGGCATTCAGTCTTTTTAAATGATTCAGATTACTTTTTTTACAACATTTAAGATAGGCAACTGTCACGCTTTTAAAAAGTTACAGAAATAAAAAAAGCCCTCAATTTGAGGGCTTTTAAGAAAATCCAGAAATCAATCAATTAGCACTCCGGGATGCTATCATATTACCGTCTTCCCGCAGATGCGTATCCTTCACATTTAAGTTCATGCTCCATTTTGTGAAGTGACGGATCCCGGAATTCACCATGAGCAGCCTCTTCAAAGGCATTACAAGCCTGTGTTTTTTGTCCGCTTCCCTGGTAAGCAGTACCAAGTTCAAAATAGATTTTTGCTTTATCTACAACTCCGCCGCTCTCAAATTGCAAAGCTTGCTGAGCATGTTCAATGGCACGGCTCCAGTTTGAGCGTTTGTTATAAACTTCTGCAAGCCTGTAGTGCGCATCCGGTGATGAAGAGTCATAGTCCAGTGATCTGCTTAGCAAACTGATTGCGGAATCAAATCTTCGCTGGTCAGCTTGCTGAACGCCCTGGTAAACAAGCTCTTCAACTGCATTATTTTTCGCTTTTTCAACTGTAGTATTGTCTCCCACCTGTTCGCCAACCTGAATGGCACGGTCTATCCACTGCAGGTAGCTATCTACATTTGACCTGTTTTTTCGTTTTTGAACAAGTGCCTTTTGGTAGTAGGCAACTGCATAATTTGAATTGAGCTGAATAGCCTGGTTCAAAGCTTCTTCTGATGCGTTTAAATCCTGCTGCCTGAAATGAAGAACTCCTTTGATGTAGTATAGCTGTGGTATAACTCCGCGGGTTCTCTCAGCAATCTGGTCATCTCCAAATCGCTGTGCAGCTTCATTTGCCTCTTCGAACTTTCGAATTGCTTCATTAAGCGACGGTACATCTTTATTGCTCTGGTATGTTGAATAGGCATCAGATGCACGTGACGCATATACTTTCGGAAGCTGGTTTTCCACTCTTTCTTTGATATCAGTAAGATCATTTTGCTCTGCTATCTGTAACGCTTCTTCAAAAAGGCCGATAGCATTATCAAAATCTTTGTTTTCAGCTAATTCTATAGCGTTATTAAAAGTTGATATCGCTTCTGCATTTGCATCCTGAGCAATTGCATTCTGGTTTGCCCCTAAAAAGAAAATTGCCATTGCTATGAACAATGGTAAGTGTTTGATTGATTTCATGATTTTGGTCTTGAATTTTGGGTTACTGCTTTTTAAACGCACCTAACATAGTGAAATTTTATTATTATTTGAATCATTCTTTTAATAAATCAAATATTTCATGTAAATGCTAAGTTTATTCGTTCTAAATAATTAAACACAAAGGATAAGATAAAGTTTCATTTATCAGAATGAAAAATTGGGTGTCGGTTTTTTTTGCTTGTAGAAGTCACATACGTATTTCACTGCCTCTTCGTGATCATCTGTTACAAAATAGAGGTCCATGTCAGATTCTGAAATATATTCATCGTCAGACAATTTCTTTTTAATCCAATCCAAAACTCCCCCCCAGTACTCCGTTCCCACCAAAACAATTGGTATGCGTTCAATTTTAAAAGTCTGGATGAGAGTAAGTGTTTCAAAGAGTTCATCAAGGGTTCCGAATCCGCCCGGGAAAACGATAAATCCCTGTGCATATTTTACGAACATAACCTTTCTGACAAAAAAGTATTTGAAATTTATCTCGTACTGCGGATGTACATATTCATTGATTCCCTGCTCATGGGGCAATTCAATACCAAGCCCTACCGACTTTCCTCCTGCTTTCATGGCCCCCTTATTGGCAGCTTCCATGATTCCGGGTCCGCCGCCTGTTATCACTCCAAACCCGTTTTTTGATATCAATTCTGCAGTTTTCATTGCCCGTTCATAATTGGGGTCTCCGGGTTTACTCCGGGATGAACCGAAAATTGATACACAGGGACCAATACGGAAAAGTTTATCATAACCATCTACAAATTCCCCCATAATTTTAAAAACGCTCCACAAATCATGGCTATTTCCCTGGTCAAAATTCTGAGGGGCTTTTTGAAAGTCCATTTCTTCTGGTGATTTTAACATAATATTTTTTTTAGCTAATTATTTTTTATTTGCAAGAGCAAAGGAAATTGTCATGCCGGCTGACCGTCCATCTATCAAATCAGGGCGTACGGAGGCCGTTGCTGAGAGATCATCCGATACATCAAATGATTTCATATGTGCAAATACATATGCATCCAATACATTCAATCCGTACGCTAAACCTATAATTACATAGGCAAAATCGCGCTGGTTACGAAAACTGTTGCGTTGTGTTCGAAGTTGTTCCTCGTTCAATCCAACAAGCCTTGGCGGTGTTTCACCAAACCGAAAATCGGAATCCTCTCCTCTTGAACTGTTAAAAAAAGCAGCCCGGTAATCATGATACTGTTTGGTTAGAAAGCGTGTATAAAGTACAGAGCCGGTTAACAAGCCGTAAACAATAGGCACTTTCCATGCCTGGCCGTTTGCAATTTGTCCCCACCCGGGAATCATAACAGATTTCAGTAAAACAGAACCCGGGTTTGGAAATTCTTCCTCTGCCTGCGATTCCTGAAGAAGAGCATTTGTCTTGCGGAACTTATTTTGCTCTGCACTCAAATGTCTGCTTCGCAGCATTGAAAGATCATTTTCAATAAATTCAGCCTGGGCAACGGTTTCAACCGGTATAATGAGTAATAGCAGGAGGGGCAATATATTTTTAAACGTTATCAAATATCTGAAGGAGTCTGTCGAGTTCATCATCTGAATAAAATTCAATCCGGATTTCTCCGCCTTTTCCTTTCTGCCTGATATTAACTTTGGTACTGAACTTCTGCCGCAATCTGCCGGTTATCTCATCAATAAACGGATCCGGTGCCTCTTCTCGTCTCTTTTTTTTCTTTTGTTCATTTTTTTTATCAATGGACCTTACAAGTTCTTCCACCTGGCGGACAGAAAGATCCTGCTCCAGGATTTTCTTCAATATCTTTTTCTTATCTCTCTCATCTTTAATGTTGATAAGAGCACGGGCATGGCCGGTAGTAATTTTCTCATCACGAAGTGCTGCCTGGATAAAATCGGGAAGCTGGAGAAGTCGCAGCATATTTGCAACTGTACTCCTGTTTTTGCCTATGCGGTCAGCCACCTGTGTTTGACTGTACTCACACTCCTCCATTAATCGCTGATAGCCTATAGCAATTTCAAGCGGATTGAGCTGTTCACGCTGAATATTTTCAATCAGGGCAAAAGCAATAATTTGTTCGTCATCTGCTTCCCGCACATATGCAGGGATCTCAGCGATTCCTGCAAGTTTGCTCGCCCTTAGTCTTCTCTCTCCGCTGATTAACTCAAAACGGCGCTCTCCCAAATACCTGACAGTAACCGGCTGAATAAGTCCATGGCTTTCTATTGATGAAGCCAGTTCCCGTAATGATTCTTCATTGAAATCTGAACGCGGCTGATGAGGGTTAGGACGAATATGATCTACAGGTATGCTTAAAACCTGGTTTACACGATCGGCGGGCTCAATGGGTATTGCCGTTTTTGTTTTACTCCCGGAAGAATCTTTGCTTTCTGATTCGTCTGAATACTCCGGGAAAAAAGCACCCAAACCACGGCCTAATACTTTTTTAGACATAATACTCTGTTATTTGGCAAGAACCGGGCTGTTTTTAAATAACTTCCGGTTTCTCTTAATTATTTCACGCGCAAGGGCAAGATAGTTCTTTGCTCCCACACTTGTCGATTCATACAAAAGTGCAGGTTTGCCAAAGCTCGGTGCTTCGGCGAGACGAACATTCCTGGCAATTACCGTTGAAAAAACACGATCATCGAAGTATTTTTTCACCTCTGCGGCTACCTGGTTTGATAACCTTGTTCTTGTGTCGTACATCGTTAGCACAACACCTTCAATTTCGAGCGCTGTATTGAGATGCTGCCGCACTATTTTGATAGTGTTTAAAAGTTGTCCCAAACCTTCCAGTGCAAAATACTCGCATTGAACAGGAATCAAAACTGAATTTGAAGCAGTAAGCGAATTGATAGTAAGCAGACCAAGTGAGGGCGGGCAATCAATAATGATAAAATCATATTTGGATCTGATTTGATCAATAGCCTTGTACAAAATGCGCTCTCTTTGATTCCTGTCCACCATCTCTATTTCTGCACCAACCAGATTTATATGTGATGGAACCAGGTCCAGAAATGGTAGTTCCGTCTCCAGAACAGCATCTTCTACTTCAACTCCTCCTACCATCACTTCATAAATAGAACTTGTTACATTTTTCGGTTCGATCCCGAGTCCGCTTGTGGAATTGCTTTGCGGATCGATGTCGATCAGCAATGTGGGATGTTCTATTGCTGCAAGACTCGCTGCTAAATTTATAGCTGTAGTTGTTTTGCCAACTCCGCCTTTCTGATTGGCTATGGAAATAACTTTACCCATTCACTGATATTAGCCTGTTGATGTTTTTGTTTGATTAGAATATAACCCGCCCGCTAAAGCGAACCAAAATTAGTTATTCACATAAATAACTTCTTGTTGATATCTGTAATTTGTTTTGCTGCAATATATTAAGCAATATTTGAATAAAACTGGAACAAGAAGTATTCCACAATTCGCACCAAATATCCGGATTTTGTTTAGTGAATTGCTAGTTCCGGGAACCGGTAAGCTGAAAATCTCTGGAAACACCAAAATTCTGCTGAAATCTGTCTACCGGAGTAAGTTTATGAAAAGTGTTATTAAATACAGACTCTTCAAGTTCGCCTGTCTGCCTGTTGTATAAATCATTCACATGAATGACATCGTTTTTATCAATCCAGGGGGATAACTGCTGCAGATCCTGCTTATCAGTGTTGAATTTAAGAATTGAAGAATTACCTCCTGACGCCTCTGAAACTATAGAATTTTTTTCCTGACTCCCTGTTGCATCAGACATATAAAAATATCCTCCCGATAAAACTGCTATTAGCAAAGATGCTGCTACTGAGAGGTAGATATATGCGTGCGTTCGATCTGATCTTTCATTTTTTTTTTCAAGAAAATTCAGAACCTTCCCAGAAATTTCGGGCGGCGGGTCAATCAGCGGAAGTTTTTCAAGTCGTTTCTGCGTTTCACGCATAGACTCAACCTCAATCATTAAATCCTCGTTCTCACTGATTTCCCTCTCAAAAATTACTTCTTCGGAAGGGTCTAATTCTCCATAAATGTATTTAACACCGAGTGTATCTTCTGTATTCATACTTTCTTTGATTCTTTGTCACTTTCTTCCTCAAACATCTTCCTCAGATTTATTAACGCATAACGCATGCGTCCTAGTGCCGTATTTATGGATACATCTGTTAATTCAGCAATTTCTTTAAATGGCATTTCGTAATAGTGCCTCAACATAACAACCGTCCTCTGTTCTTCCGGTAATTCAGAAATATGCCTAAGGAGGCTGGATGTTGATTCATCAATTTCAAGCTGTTCTTGCTGTCCAACAGAATCTTCATCCGGTAATCGGTCATAGAAATCCGTGTTTGATTCTTTGTCATAATTACTGCTAACGTCAACAAATCTTTTTTGTTTTCTTATATAATCAATTGTTGCGTTGTGAGCAATTCTCATAACCCAGGCAATCCATTTACCCTGCTCATTGTAGGTGTCATCCATCTTGGTGATAACCTTGGTGAACGTCTCCTGGAAAATATCATTGGTCACTTCACGGCTGTTCACCATACTGTAGATGTAAGAGTAGACTTTTGCCTGGTGCCTGTTCATCAATTCTCTGAAAGCAAGCTGGTCATTCTCTTTCCGATACTTGTGTACAAGCTCTCTGTCTTTTAATTGAGTGTAATTCTCTGGGATATGGTCGGCAATATTTAATTTCATAGTTATTTAAAATAAATGGTTTTCAGCAAATGTTCCACTGATTCTTTAACGGTATTATAGGGTCTAAAGTTCCTTTATATTACATTTCAGAAGTAATCAACACCCTTAAAAGATGTAAAATCACAATGCTGTTAACATTACTAATCTGATTTCACAATTTGCTGAAGATCACTTCTTTATTTAGTCTAATAAAAGAGTAGCACATTTGTTATCATCATTCTATCACATAAACATGCGATAAACCGGCTCACCTCTCGTTGAAATAATCATAAACGGCTTTTCCTTTTTTTTCTCCAACCACTGACTGGAGTTTCGTGAGGTCGGCTTTTTTGATCTTTTTTACGGAACCGAATTTTGTGAGCAGCCGCACAGAATTTTTGTCACCGATACCCGGAATATCGGCAAGTTCTGTTTTAAGCGTTCTTTGATTTCTCTTTTTTCGATGAAAGGTGATGGCAAAACGATGTGCTTCATCCCTCACTTTTTGTAAAAGTTTCAAAGACGATGATGTTTTGGGGATCATTATTGCATCCTGTTTTCCCGGCAAAAATACCTCCTCGAGTCTCTTTGCAAGCCCTGCGACGTCAAATTCATTGTCCATACCAATGTCACGTAATGCCTTCATCGCTGCATTAAGCTGTCCTTTACCTCCATCAACAAGTAAAAGATCCGGTATCTGCAGTTTTTGATTTTTAACTCTTTTATATCGCCTTCTGACCACCTCGTACATAGATGCAAAATCATCAGCCCCTTCAACGTCTTTTATATTAAAACGCTTGTACTCTGATTTCCTCGGCGATGCATCCACAAAGCAGACCATACTTGCCACCGGGTCACTTCCCTGTATGTTTGAGTTGTCAAAGCACTCTATGCGGCGGGGCAGTCTGTCCAGGTTCAGATACTCTTTCAGCTCCTTAACGGAATGCGGAATTCTCTCTTTTTCAGCTTTCTCTTTTTCAAACCTTCTTTCACCGAGAAGCAATTTAGCATTTGATTCAGCCATCTCAATTAAATGACGTTTTTCACCTATTTTCGGAGTGTGCAGGGGCACCTTCTTACCCCTCTGCTGCCACAGGTATTCGTTTAAGGGGTCCGGTTCTTCAAGATCATGGCTTGTATAAACTTCATCCGGGATTGCACCGGCATACTGCCCGGTGTAATAGTCTTCCATAAACGATTGCGTGATAGCTGAATCGGGCATATTATCAATATTTTTTATGAATCGGTGAAACCTCCCGATTAATTTACCCTCCCTGATTTTAAAGAGGACACCGCAAGCCTCTTTCATTTCCCTGTCGGCCTCCATGGCAAAAAGATCCCTGTTAACTTCTTTATCAGCAACAATTTTCATTTTCTGATTATATTTGTGAAGAGACTCATAGCTATCACGCAAGCGGGCAGCCTCTTCAAATGCAAGTGCATCCGATGCAATTTCCATTTCATCTTTCAGAAGCCTCATGAGGTGTTCCGTTTTTCCGTGAAGCATTTTTTCAACTTTATGCATTGTTTCACGATACCGTTCAATCTTCCAGTCGCCGGAACAGTTGTTGAGATAATCATCAAAACAGGAGTGCCATTTGGGCACACCTTTCGATTTATCTATGCTTTTTGCTGATACAGCACATGTACATAGCCCGAATGTTTTACGAATGGTTTCAAGCATCCGCCTCATATGCCCGACGTGGTCATAAGGACCAAAGTATTTACTTCCATCCCTGATTACAGTTCTTGTTGCAAATACTCTCGGACGGCTCTCATTGGTCATGCATATATAGGGGTACGATTTATCATCCCGGTACATAATATTATACCGCGGCTGATGCTTTTTTATGAGGTTGTTTTCCAGAATCAGTGCTTCTGCTTCAGAATCAGTTACAATAACTTCCAGATCCTCAATTTTGGAAATCATTAACCTGATCCTGCCGTCATGAGCCCGTGAACTCTGGAAGTAAGATCGTACCCGGTTACTCAGATTTTTTGCCTTTCCAACATAGAGCAGGTTTCCGCCGCCGTCTTTAAATTGATAGACGCCGGGCGCTGAAGGAAGTTGCTCAACCTTATCTTTTACTGAAATTGCCATCAACTTTTTTTAAAATTTCTATCGCTTTTGATACTAACAAAAATACAACTGTACGGAAGATAATAATTATTGTACATTTACTTGGTATAGGCCTTATATCAGGTCTATATATTGTTTATTTAAATTCTTTAAGTTAATGTACAGCAATTGAATAAAGATATTATATTTGAAGACAACCATCTCCTGGTTATCAATAAGCCTGCTGGTGCACTTTCTCAGCCGGATGGTTCTTCAGCGAAAGATGTACTTACATTTTATAAAAATTACCTGAAAAAAAGAGATAAAAAACCTGGCAATGTTTTTCTTGGACTTGTTCACAGACTCGACCGCCCTGTCGGCGGTGTACTGGTTCTTGCCAAAACATCCAAAGCTGCAGGCAGGCTGAGTGAACAAATCCGCAACAGGACAGTAAAAAAAACATACCTGGTTGTTGTGGAAGGTTACACACCGGTTAACGCACTACTCGAGGGTTATATTAAAAAAGACAGGAAATTGAATAAAGTGTCTGTAATCAATAAACCGGCACATGGCGCAAAAATTGCTCAATTAACGTATATCAAATTGGAATCTTATCAGAATCTTTCCCTTCTTGAGGTCGATTTACAAACAGGAAGACCACATCAAATCAGAGCTCAAATGGCTGATTCAGGGTATCCGGTATATGGCGATCAAAAGTATGGAAAGGCCGAAATAAACAAAAATCCGGCACTGTTCTCCCACATGTTTAACCTGGAGCATCCGACCCAAAAAACAAGAATGAATTTTAAAGCTCTCCCTCCTGCCGTTGAGCCCTGGACATTTTTCACCACTCTCCATCGGGAATGAAGTTTACTTTAACCCTTCTGACGATCAATGCTCAAAAGAGTAGTGGTTATTATTTTCATTTCTTTTAAATTTTACATCTCTCGAAAAAGGAACAGATCAGTGAACTATGTTGTTGATTGTATAAACTCAAAAAGTATCTTTTAAAACAGGTGGTTCTACTAATTAATGTCTGATTTAACAAAAGACGAAGCACTTAAAATTCTTACTCTCGTTATTGACGATGAGGCTTCACCACGTGAAGAGAGTGCATTTTTGAATTATATTGAGAATGACCCTGAAATGAATGCACATTATAGAAGCTTACTGTCTGTTAAAAAAGCGCTGAAGGAAAAATACCAAAAACAAGAGGCGCCTTCTTCACTCAGGTACTTCGTTGTAAACAAAATCTACACGGATAAAGTATTATCCTCTGAATACTCTGCTAAACAAGGGCTATCATCCAATAACAGATCAGAGAATACGGATGGAATTAGCAGCAAAATGAAAACCCGGCAGAATATTACTGCTTATTTCAGATATATAAGTGCCGCTGCCGCAATACTGTTTTTTTCATTTTTAATTTTTGAGCTGCTCGACCGGTCAGGCGTTCCAGGTGAAAATATTCAGTATCAGCTGGAAGAGTATGCTTATAACCATTTTGAAAATCACAATGGCAGTTTTATAGAGCCTACATTTCGCACCGCTTCACTTACTACTGCCGAAAGCTATCTCAATGAATTTCACTCACTTAAAATGACTGTTCCGCCTGTCAGGAGTGCAGATTTCAGCGGAATTGTTGTATCAGAGTTTATCCCCGGTTATCAAACTCCTCTTTTTGAATACTACCAGGAAGAACTAAATCAATACATTTACATATTTGCATTTTACATACCCGATCTTGAGAATGTCAAAAACCTGGTACGTGATTCAATAGCCATCGAAAGTATAAACAGTGATACCGACTTCCACGTTACAGAAATTAGCGGGAAACATGTTGTTTCCTGGAAATGGGACGACAACTGGTATGCTGCCGTTTCAAATCACAACGGGTATGAACTGGCTTCAATCATTGAACCTTTGAATTATACAGTCGAATAACAAATAAATTGGGCAGCATTAAGAAAACCGGCTGGATGTACCATTTATTTACGACTGTAAACCGGAAATAAAAGCCCGGTTATAAAAAAGAGAAGACCGCCTAAAAGAAGAGCCTGGTATTGATTTTTGTAATCAGCAAATTCCTGTGTTGAAAACTCACCTTTTTCAAGATCTTCCAGTTTAGCGAAAAAAGGCTCAATCGTCTCCCCTGCTGAATTGATATCAAAATAACTCCCGCCGCCGTTCCTGGCTATATCCTGCATTGTTCCGGTTTCGAGTTGTGTATTGACAAGATTTCCGTCTGAATCTCTCACATATCCTGCCATGGTTGAAGATTCATCATCATACAGAGGAATCGGACCACCTTCGCGGGTACCAACTCCAACTGTAAATACGATTACCCCCTCATCAACCAAACGCTGCAAATCGTCAGAATAATCCGGCCCGTGATTCTCACCGTCAGCAATAAAGAGCAAAACATTCGCTGCATTGCTCTCTTCCTGTTCTTCGAGAGAATCAAATGCTTCGTAAGCTTTTTGGAAGGCTGAACTGAAATTAGTAGTGTTTGATGGCATCTGTCCCGTTTCTGCAATATCAAGGAACATGCGCAGTGCTGAGTAATCCATCGTCATAGGGCTCTGAATGAACGCCTCTCCGGTAAAAACCATCAGCCCCACCCTGTCTCCTCTCAATCTTTCGATGAGCCTTGAGATCTCAAATTTGGCTTTCTGAAGCCTGCTTGGCTTTACATCCTCCGCATTCATACTCCTGGAAAGGTCAAGCGCAATAAGCATGTTTACACCTCTCCGCTGCACCTCACGAACTTCCGTTCCTATTTTAGGACCTGCCAGCGCAACAGTAAACAGAGCAAGTGCAATCAGAATCAAAATAGTGCGAATACGACTGCCAAGCTCCCAGTACCCTTTTCTTATTTTTTGAAAAAGCTGCCGGTCAAAAAATGAATGAACCCTTTGTCTCACCCTGTTATCAAAAAAATAGAAACCAACTGCGATGAGGGGAATGATTACCAGCAGCCAAAGAAATGTACTGTTATGCCAGATCAAAAGATTTTGATTTTATATTATCAATTTGCGGGTAAAATATCGACGTGCTACATAAAATTAGCAACCGAAAAACGAATTTAATCAATATTTATTTTTTTAAAAGTTTGGCATTGTGCCTTTATACAACTGAAAAATGATGGTCGGGTTGCAGTGCAAGTACTGTCTCGGTCATCAAATCAATCAGTGCATGAATATCATTTAGCGAGGCTGTCTCCACAGGAGAGTGCATGTATCTTAAAGGGAGTGAAATTAATGCACTGGGAATACCTGTTTTTTGGAAAAATATACTGTCTGTATCTGTTCCGGTTCTCACACTTGTTGCTTCATGCTGGATCTCTATTTTTTTTGATTCAGCTACTTCTTCAATCAGAGATACAAGTCCCGGGTGGTTTGCACCGCCGTGCTGAACACTCGGCCCTTTGTCAAGTTTTACAAGGCCGTGTTCCTTCGCATCTATTCCGGGGGAGTCCGTAGCATGGGTTACATCTGTCACCAATGCAGCATCCGGCATATGCCGGTAGCTCATCATTCGCGCGCCGAAACCGCCCACTTCTTCCTGAACAGAGTTTAACGCAATCACATTAACTTTCAATTTTTCTCTTTGATCTTTCAGCTTCCTCAGTACCTGGGCGATCATAAATCCGCCTATGCGATTATCCAGTGCCCTTGCCGTTATTCGCTCATCGTTCAGATAATCTACATCTTCTGCATAAATAACGGGATCTCCTACCTGCACAAGCTCCATTGCTTCTTCGCGGGTAGACACACCAATATCAACAAAAATATCCTTCCATGATGGCTGCTTACCGCCGCCGTTTTTCGTGTCCTGAAGATGAATGGCAGTATTACCCGTTACGCCTGTTACCCTCCCGCACTTATTATAGATTAAAACTCTCTTCGCTTTTGCAATGGTTGAATCGCTTCCGCCAAGTTTGTTCAGGTAGATAAAACCATCATCAGTTATATGCTGTACAACCATACCTATCTCATCTGCATGTGCCTCAAGCATAATTGTCATGACATCGTTGTTTGTCTCGAGTGAAGCAGTAGCTGAACCATACGAATCTGAAGTAACCTTATCAGCATGCTCCCTTACGTACTCCATCCAAACCTTCTGACCTTCAGATTCATAGCCGGTAGGGCTTGGGGTTATCAGTAACTCTTCAAGAAATTTTTCGGTTTTTTTATCAAACATATCTTCTGTTACGTATTTGTTGAGATTCAGGTTCAAATATAACGAATAGCAGTGTCAATAAAGAAGTGTGAAAGAACTCTTAAAATTTTTACCATAAACTTCTGTTTAAAAAGTATCTTACCACTCATAATAAAAACGGACTGATATCAATGAAAAATCCCGGATATAATAGCGAGCTGTTTCCTCACTGGTGTAATCTGCAAGTTCGATACAGGGACCTGGATACTCTAAATCATGTTAACAATGCAATTTTTAATACATTTTTTGAAGAGGCCCGGATCCGTTTTATTCAGAAAATTCCTGAATTTCAGCAATCCATGAAAGAAGGAAACAGCTTCGTGTTGGTAAATCTTGAAGTGAAGTATATAAAGCCGATATTTTATCCATCTGAAATTCTTGCAGGAACAGGTATTGAAAGTTACGGAAACAGCAGTATAAACGGTTTCCAGGCGATCTATGATAAGGATACCAAAGAGCTGAAAGCTACTGCCAAATCTACCGGGGTCTGGTATAGCATAAATCAAAAAAGGCCCGTAAAACTTCCCTTGCTGCCTTATAAAAACAAATTCCTGGTCAAAACTTTTGAATAAACTGAAATGGACAAAAGCACACAGTATAAAATATTCAACGATCCTGTTCACGGCTTTATCACTATACCAAAGGGGATCATTCTCAAATTAATTGATCATCCGTACGTGCAGCGTCTGCGCAGAATACGTCAGCTTGGACTTGGTTACCTCGTTTTCCCAGCTGCTGAACATTCGCGTTTCTCACATGCAATCGGAACTCTCGAGCTGGGCCAGCGGGTTCTCAACAACCTTCGCGAAAAAGACACAACCATCAGTGATGCAGAGTATGAAGGTACTCTTATCGCACTGCTTTTGCATGATGTGGGCCACGGACCTCTTTCACACACTCTTGAACACTCACTGATTCATGATTTTAATCATGAAAAAATGAGCCTGAAGATTATGAAAGAGCTCAATAAAGAGTTTGACGGTGCACTGGATATTGCGATTAAAATATTTACCAATCAGTATCCCAAAAAGTTTTTACATCAGCTGGTTTCATCACAGCTCGACATTGACAGGCTGGATTACCTGAAAAGGGACAGTTTTTTTACAGGAGTAACAGAGGGTTCTGTCGGTATCAATCGGATTTTAAAAACGATGCGCGTCTTTAATGGCAATATTGTTATTGAAAAAAAAGGAATTTATGCAATCGAGAACTACATTCTGTCCCGCCGGTTAATGTATATGCAGGTATATCTGCATAAAACTGTGTTAAGTGCGGATGTACTGCTAAAAAAGATAATTGAGCGGGTTAAATTTCTGATGGATAGAAATATACCCGTTACCCATCCGTCTGATGCACTAAGAGAATTATTTCAAAACAAACCCACAACTACCAAAACTATAAGTTCAAAACTTGTAGAGACATACACCGACCTCGATGACCACGATATATTTATCAGTTTGAAATACTGGAAGAAAGAAAAGGATCCTGTTCTTTCAGATCTTTGTAACAGATTTTTAAACAGATCCCTGTTCAGAACTACGTTTTTAAATAAACATACCGACAAAAATATAAAAAAGGATGTGGCAAAGAGAACTGCCGACTATCTAAAAGAAAAAGGATTTCCTTTCGACAAAGAATCTGTTTCCTTTTATTTTCACTATGATGAAAGTTTCAGTGAAGCCTACAAATTTAAAAATGAGTCCATCTGGATCCTTGAAGACGGAGAAAGAGCGATAGAGTTTTCAAAGGCGGCAGACACAAAACATATCATAGCACTCACAAAACCGGTGGTAAAGCCATATGTAGTGCATCTTAAAGAGATAGAGAACAGTAAAGCTTTAAAATCGGTTACATCTTAATAGAATGGCCGGTTAGTTAATCTGTTCAGATCTGTCGGGCATCAGCAGCCGTGATATACAGAAACCCTGTGAATCATATCCAGTAGCTCTTCTTCGCGAAACGGTTTTTGAAGAAACCCATCGAATCCTTTTTCGAGCAGCCTGTCTCTGTTGTTTTTTCTGCTATTTGCGGTTACTGCGATTATTGGAATAGTTGAAAATTGATTATCCAGCGACCGTATGTACTCAAAAGCTTCGACGCCATCCATAACGGGCATTGAAATGTCCATACAAATCAGATCAGGCTTGCAGCGCTGCATGGTTTCGATAGCTTCTTTGCCATTTGAAGCCTCACATACCTCTATTTTGTTTCGCTCGAGCATAATTTTGAGAAGAGTACGATTAAAAGAGACGTCATCAACCACCATTATTTTATTTATATCTTCATTCTTCTCTTTCTTTCTGCCGCTTGCAGGAGTGTCGTGACTCTCTTCCTGCAGCAGATCTTTAAAAACAGACTGGAGATCTCTCGATTTGTTTGTGATTATTTCAAGCTTTTTCCGCTGCTCTTCGGTAAGATTTGTATCACTGCTGAGAATCTCACTATACCCAAGAATCAGATTTAACGGGGTGTTCAGATCATGAGAAAGATGATCAATCTTTGCCGTTTTTTCAGATACGGAGATACGTTCTGTTTTTTTAATCTCTTTAAATATTAACAAGCGCCCCAGGAGTTTGCCATGATCATCCGTAATAGAGTGTATTTCCATATGTCGGGACTTTTCTGCCCCGTCTTTCATAACTTTCACTTCACCGTTACGGTTCATTGTCAGTCTTTTTTGAATCGAAAGAGGCAGGGGAGTATCATCAACTATTTTACCTTCAATATCTTTGGATTTGACACTGAAAAGCTCTAAAAAATGCTCATTTGCAAATTTTATCCTGTCATCTGTGTCAATAGCAGCAATAGCATCATCTGTTTTCGTAGCAATCGAATGCAGGTACATGTTCTGCTCAAAAGTAGTAAGCTCAAAACCGTCATCCGAATGGCGGGTTTTGATAAAAAGATATACAGCAAGCGACAAAACCACCAAAAGTGTTATAAAATAGATTTGATTCGCAATACCGTAAAACCAAACCTCATTTAAAAAAATCGGGCTGTATGAAAGAAATTCTGATATCAATGATTTATATAATTTAACCTAAGCTTTATTAAGCCTAATGTAATTTGTTTATTACCTTTTACTCCATTAATGTTTTTTAACATTGCCGGTTTTGGTGATTTTTTATATAAATCAATAAAATAAAACTCTATATAAAAGCATATTAGAATCTTATTAAAACAATAGACATTTTAAAATATTCGAAACGAATATTTTATTTGAAGGAGTGTGTAAGAATCTTTCTCTCTGGTAAGCCTGAGAGAAATAAAATCATTTTAACTTTTTTTCCGCTTATATTTCACAAATGATAACTCCTCATGATCCTCTCTCCACACCTCCTTCCATTTATCTCCGATATCATTCCTGTATTCAGGGAAAAAGGTATCACCATCATAGGCTTGATGGATTTCTGTGATTATTAACTCATCAGCCAGGTGTATGGTTTGCCTGTAAATCTCTCCTCCCCCAATAATATAGATTTCATCTTCGTCTTTTAAATAATGAAAAGCTTTTTCAATAGAATCAAAAGTTTTGACATGTTTATAATTCCTGGATTTACTTAAAACAATATTCTCCCTGTCTGGCAAGGGCTTTTCATTTAACTCTTCAAATACACCTCTTCCCATAACAATTGGGTGCCCGGTTGTTGTTTTCTTAAAGAATTGCAGATCTTTTTTGAAATACCAGGGCAGTTCGCCATTTGAACCTATCACCAGGTTTGGATCGTGTGCTGCGATCAGAATAATTTCCATTTATACAGCCACTTCAAATTTTATAGCCGGCTGAGGATCATACCCTTCCAGCTTAAAATCGTCAAAATTCAGATCGTCGATCTCCTTTCTGGCGATTTTCAGTTTTGGAAGTTTACCCGGTTTCCGTTTCAGTTGCTCTTTCAGTCCATCTATATGATTCACGTAAATATGGGCGTCAACAATTGTGTGAGCAAACATACCCGGTTCAAGATCCGTAATTTTAGCAATGGCCATCGTCAGTGCAGAATAACACGCCAGGTTAAAGGGAATTCCTAACGCCACATCACCGGATCTCTGGGTCAAATGACAATTCAGCTTCCCATTCGAGACGTTAAAAATGTACATCACATGACATGGCGGCAGTGCCATCTCCGACAATAACCCGGGATGCCAGGCAGAAACCACAATTCTTCGGCTGTTTGGGTTTGTTTTCAGCATATCAATCGCACGCTGAACCTGGTCGAACTCTTCATATCTCCACGAAACCGATTCTTTTTCTTCGTTTGACACATATGAGTTTCCTTTTTCACTCTTCAGATAGGGATATCGACGCCATAATACCGGGTAAATGGGTCCAACATATCCGTCATCATCTGCCCACGCATCCCAAATGTGGCAATTTTTTTCATCACGAAGCCATTTAATATGATCTTCACCCCTTAAATACCACAATAATTCAAGAATCACAGACCGGAAATAGACCTTTTTTGTAGTTAACAGAGGAAACCCTTTCGATAGATCAACCTTATAAAATTCGGAAAATGAAGATAATGTATCTATGCCTGTTCGGTTTTCTTTTCTTGTTCCATTTTCCAATACATTTCTTACGAGATTCAGATACTGTTTCATCAGTTTTTTTAAGTTATTTTTTCATTAATTAATAACAATACCGCTAAGCAACAAACTTGCAATGCTAAAATAGATGATAATTCCTGTTACGTCCACCAGTGTTGCAACGAACGGTGCCGATGTTACTGCAGGATCAAATCCAAGTTTTGCCATTATAAAAGGAAGCATCGATCCGCTCAGGTTACCAAAAAGCACAACACCAACCAGACTTGACCCAACTGTAAGGGCCTGAAGAATCAATTCGGCTGTAAAAGGTTCTCCCCTGAGATACATCCAGTTGGCAATAACCACAGATCCCATTGCTCCGATCAGGCTGCCCAGCAGCAATCCTGAAACCGATTCCCTGAAGAGTACTTTTTTCCATTCGCTCATTTTAATATCATCTGTTGAAACAGCGCGAATGATCAGTGTTGCTGCCTGAGAACCTGAATTCCCCCCGCTGGATATAATCATCGGTATAAAAAATGAGAGGATAGCTGCCGCTGCAAGTGCATCTTCGTAATTTGCCATAGCGGTTACAGTCAGCATCTGTCCCATAAAAAGAATTACCAGCCAGCCAATTCTCTTTTTAACCATATTGAAAATTGATGTCTGAGAGTAGGAATCATCCAGGGCATTCATACCGGCCATCAGATGCATATCTTCTGTGGTCTCTTCCTCAGCTACATCAATAACATCATCAACCGTAACAATTCCAACCAGGATACCATCTGAATCCACTACGGGAAGTGCTACCCGGTCATATTTACTAAGCATTCGTACAGCCTCTTCCTGGTCATCAAATACACTTAGGGCTTCAAATGAGTGATCCATAATATCAGAGATCCCGGAGTACGGATCTGAGAGTATCAGCTGATTCAGCCTCAGATCATCGATTAACTTCTCATTTTCATCGACAACATAAATCACATTCAGTGTTTCCGCTTTTCGTCCATATTCTCTCAGGTGTTCCAAACTTTTTTCAATGGTCCATTCTGATTTCACCCTCACAAAATTGGTAGTCATCAGGCGACCTACCGACTCTTCAGGATATCCAAGCAGTTTCCGTACCTGTTTCTGGTTCTCTTCCTCCATTGAAGAAAGAACCCGTTTTGTGAGATGACCCGGAAGCTCTTCCATAAGTGCAACCTGTTCATCGGGTTCCAGGTTGTTCATTACATCACTTAGCTGCTGTCTTGAAAATATTTCGAGAAGCTCAACACCTTTTCCTGAACTCAGATTTGAAAAAACATCAGCCGCTTTAGCTTTTTTTAAAAGTCTGAATATAACAACAGCTACCTCCGGATCCAGGTCTTCCAGTAGTTCAGCCACATCCACTGCCGGGAGTTCATTCAGTATTTCCTTGAGTGCAACCCAGTCTTTGGCTGCAATCAATTCATCAAATTCGGGTTTCAGAAGATTAACAAACATGACATTTGGAGACAGAAGATTGGTTCCGGTTAGATGCTAAAATCCGCTTTTTTAAATATATACTAAGACTAAAAGAATCGTACTTAAAATGCTAAAAACCAAACGTTTCAGTTAACTATTTTTTCAGATTCTTCATCCTCTGTTAATTTTTTTAAAGCTTTTTTGGCAGCCTTTTGTTCAGCCTGTTTTTTACTTTTTCCTTTTCCTTTGCCATATACAACGCCATCCATTGAAACAGAAACGGAGAAAGTTTTATTGTGGCCGGGGCCATACTCAGATATGATGTTGTACTTGGGTAACGACATTTTTTCGGCCTGGGTAAACTCAAGCAGAATGCTTTTATAATTGTCATTCTGTTTAACCATTTTTGACAGGTCGAGATGTGCATCAAGTTTTTCCCTGACAAAATTAAAAGTTTTTTGATATCCTTTTGTCAGATAGATAGCTGCGATGAGCGCCTCGAATACATCTGCAAGTACACTTTTTGAGTATTCAATACCCTGCCCCTGGGCCCGGTCACCGATTTGAATCAGCTCGTCCAGTTCCAGTTTTTTTGACAAATCTGCAAGAGTTTCTCCCCTTACGATTTTAGCCCGTATTTTAGTTAAAAACCCTTCAGTCTCTACAGGAAATCGTTCGTACAGGATTTCAGTTACGATCAGATCGAGGACAGAGTCGCCCAGAAATTCGAGCCGTTCATATGAATCGCTTTTATCGAATTTCTTACCGTCAACTTTAGATCTGTGGCGTAAAGCTTTTTTGTAAAGAGGTTCTTCCTTTTCTGGTATCTGAAACCCTAAAACAGATTCAAGTTTTGAAGCATGCTTTGCAGGTTCATGAGTCTGTTTTGTTTTATCAGCAGACTTTCTCCTAAACCAGTTCAGCATCTTTTCTTACTCTTCGAATTTTTTGAATACAAGTGTTGTATTATGTCCGCCGAATCCGAATGCATTGTTCAGAGCATATCGTACATCGCGTGCCTCAGATTCATTTACGGTATAATTTAAATCACATTCAGGATCAGGTGTTTCATAGTTTATGGTTGGCGGTATCATTCCATGATAGGTTGTGAGAAGTGCAGCTACTGATTCTGCTGCACCGGCTGCACCCAGCATATGGCCTGTCATAGACTTGGTTGAATTCAGGTTTATCTTATATGCATGATCACCAAATACCTTCTTAATCGAGTTGCTTTCAGCGAGATCCCCGAGAGGCGTTGATGTACCATGCATATTTATGTGATCAACATCTCCCGGTTCAATCTCCGCCATCTTAAGTGCATTATTCATAGCCAGAATTACGCCGTTGCCTTCCGGGTCGGGAGCTGTGATATGGTATCCGTCTGCTGAAAAACCATGACCAACAATTTCACCGTAAATACGGGCGCCTCTTTCAAGTGCTGAATCGAGTGACTCAATAAACATCATGGCAGCACCCTCTCCCAATACAAATCCATCCCTGTTTTTATCAAAGGGCCTGGAGGCTGTTTCAGGAGAATCATTCCTGGTGGAGAGTGCTTTCATGGAACTGAATCCTGCGATTCCAATTTGCCACACCGGTGCTTCCGTACCCCCACAAACGGCCATATCGGCTTGTCCGTAGCGGATTGTATCGAAAGCAAGTCCAATGTTATGTGAGCCAGTTGCACAGGCAGATACTGTACAATAATTCGGGCCCCTGAAACCATATTTAATGGAAATCTGACCTGCAGGCATATCCGGAATCAGCATCGGAATGAAAAAAGGAGATACTCCTCTTGGCCCCCGCTGGTGATAGGATACAGATTGATCGTAAAAGGTCTTCATCCCCCCTATACCGGAACCGACAATTACAGCAACACGGTTTTTGTCAATGGCCTCAAGATCAATACTACTGTCATTAATCGCTTCATCAGCCGTAATCAATCCGTATTGTGAAACTTTATCGAGACGACGTGCCTCTTTTCGGTCGAAATGTGCAAGTTCATCATAATCCTGCAACATTCCGGCAAATTTTGTTGAGAAATCGGATGTATCAAAATGTTCAATATTTCGCACACCATTTTCTCCGGATATAAGACCATTCCAGAAATCAGGTGCCGTACTGCCAACCGGCGTAAGGGCACCAATTCCGGTTACTACTACTCTGCGTCCTTTCATAAATGAAACCAGCTCAGTGAGTTGTTAGGATTTTTCCTGTATATATTTAACCGCATCACCAACAGTGGCAATATTTTCTGCGTCTTCATCAGGAATACTGATATCAAATTCTTTCTCGAATTCCATAATAAGCTCTACGGTGTCCAGAGAATCTGCACCTAAATCATTCGTGAAATTAGCATCGCCAACAACTTCAGAGTCATCTACTCCCAGTTTATCAACAATTATAGCTTTTACTTTTGCTTCGACGTCTTGTGACATATCAAACCTTTTTAGTTATGATTAGTTTAAAGTTTAGGTAAAAAATCGTTTAAAAATACAACTTATGATTATAAAAAAACATTTATAAAAAAATATCTTGTAATTCATTGTTTTACATCGCCATTCCGCCATCAACCCTGATAACTTCTCCGGTAATGTAAGAGCTTAAATCTGAAGCCAGGAATGCAACAACATTTGCAATCTCATCAGGCTCGCCTGCCCTGCCGAGTGGTGTCTCTTTTTTTATGGATTCAAGAAGCTTTTCATCGAGGTTTCCCGTCATCTCCGTAGAAATATAACCGGGTGCTACAACATTTGCCCGAATGTTTCTGCTTGCAAGTTCTTTTGCAAACGATTTGGTAAAACCGGTTATACCGGCTTTGGATGCCGAGTAATTACTTTGTCCTGCATTTCCCGATATTCCCACTACGGAACTTATATTTATGACTGATCCGCCACGTGCCCTCATCATTGGCTTGGCAACAGCTTTACTGTAATTAAAAACACTTTTCAGGTTTGTGTCGATCACTTCATCCCACTGCTCTTCTGTCATTCGCAAGAGCAGGTTGTCACGTGTAATTCCTGCGTTGTTGACTAAAATATCGATTTGGCCAAACTCTTCAACTACTCTCTGAACCACCTCTTCAGCTTTTGAAAAGTCAACTGCATCTGCCTGGAAAGCGACTGCCTTAACGTCAAACTTTTTTATGTTTTCAACAACCTCATTCGCTGCATCCTTTGACCTTGCATAAGTTATTGCAACATTTGCTCCATATGAGCCTAAAAGTTCGGAGATAGATTTGCCAATCCCACGGCTTCCTCCGGTAACAAGACAGTTTTTATTACTTAAATCCATTGGTTTTTATTGATATCCGTTGATTTCAACATTTTTTAAGGTTCGTTTTACCAGCCCTTGTAACACTTTGCCCGGTCCTATTTCGATAAATGCCCGTGCTCCGTCCGCATACATATTCTGCATGGTTTTGGTCCATTGAACTGGATTCATTAACTGGTTTTCAAGATTTTCCCGGATTTTATCAGGCTCACTGGTTGGCAGGGCTGTATAATTTGAATAGACAGGAATGTCTGCTTTATCTATTTGAACCTGCTCGAGCTTACTCCTCAGCCCCTCCAATGCAGGTCGCATCAAAGGTGAATGAAAAGCACCGCTTACAGGAAGCATCTTTGCAAGCCGGCATCCTTTCTCTTTAGCCATTTCAACTGCTTTTTCTACAGCTTCTTTATCGCCTGAAATGACAAGCTGACCCGGACAATTGTAATTGGCCGGCACTACAGGCTTTTGTACTAAACTTTCTGCATCCTTGCAAACCTGATCAACTGCTTCATCTTCCATTCCTATAATTGCCGCCATTGATCCTTCATTTTCAGACCCGGCCCTCTGCATAAGCTTGCCCCGAAGAGCAACGAGTTCGATAGCCTCTTTAAATTCTAGTGCTCCAGAAGCAACCAATGCAGAAAACTCACCGAGACTGTGTCCCGCTGTCATGTCAGGCTGTTCATCCATTGATTCGAACAAGGCCACTGAGTGAAGAAATATTGCAGGCTGAGTGTGAACGGTCTGTTTGAGAACTTCTTCAGGTCCGTTAAACATAATATCTGTCAGGGAATACCCAAGAATGTCATCAGCTTCTTTGAACCTGCTCGTTATTTTATCATCAGATTCATACAGATCTTTTGCCATGCCGACAAACTGAGAACCCTGCCCCGGAAAAATAAAAGCTTTTTTCATTTCAGTCCCCATTTTACATACAT
Source organism: uncultured Balneolaceae bacterium (assembly GCA_964449075.1). Lineage (GTDB taxonomy): Bacteria > Bacteroidota > Rhodothermia > Balneolales > Balneolaceae > CAYVBJ01. The sequence goes on along the minus strand of CAYVBJ010000014.1, from coordinate 47,825 downwards.
GGCACCCCAGGTATAACCGCCTCCAAAAGAAGCAAGTACCAGGTTGTCACCGCGGTTCAGTTTTTCCTGCCAATCGTAAAGACAGAGAGGAATTGTAGCTGCTGTGGTATTGCCATATTTGTTGATATTAATCATCACTTTATTTTTGTCTATACCCATTCTGCGGGCAGTAGCATCAATAATTCTGAGATTTGCCTGGTGTGGCACAAGCCATTCCACATCATCCGGCTTTAAATTATTCCGCTCCATAATTTCAAGAGATACATCAGCCATCCCCTCCGTTGCTTTTTTGAAAACAGCTCTGCCGTCCTGTTTCAAATAGTGCATATTATTTTTTACGGTTTCTGTAGTTGCGGGATTTAAACTGCCGCCGGCCGGCTGACATAGCGCGCGATTTTTGTCACCTTCCACATGATGAACAAAATCAACTATCCCGTTCTCATCATCAGAGGCTTCAAGCAGAACCCCTGCTGCAGCATCCCCGAACAGGATACAGGTTGTACGGTCTGTGAAATCGGTAATTGAGCTCATTTTATCGGAACCGATTACGAGAACTTTTTTAGATCTCCCGGATTCAACCAGTACCGCCCCTGTTGAAAGCGCATATAAAAATCCGGAGCAGGCAGCTGAAAGATCAAACGCGTAGGCATTACTTGCATTAATATTGCCCTGCACCAGGCAAGCTGTTGCCGGAAACATGAAATCGGGTGTAACTGTTGCAACAATGATAGTATCTATCTCTTCAGGAGAACAGTCTGCATTTTCTAGAATCTCTTCAGCAACTTTGGTTGCCATAAAAGCAGTTGCCTTATCGTCGTCTTTTAAAATCCTGCGTTCCGATATACCTGTTCTGCTTTTGATCCATTCATCATCTGTGTCCACCATCTTTTCAAGTTCTGCATTTGTCAAAACATAATCAGGTAAATATCTTCCCAGAGCAGTAATTTTTGCTTTGTGTAAAGCCATTAAAACGTTTTTTTAGTTAAGAGATGCTACTATTTTATCATTCACATTCTGTTCGATACACTTTGCCGCATTTAAAATCATATTTTTAATTGCTGTAACAGAACTGTTGCCATGACCAACCATACTGACTCCGTTTACACCTAAAAAGGGAACACCGCCAACATTTTCATAATTGAACGGCTGCAGTGTTTCATGTACAATTCTGAAAATTGTGTTTTGCAGATCAGCAGGAATTTTTTCTTTTTCAAAATGCATTTTCAATAAAACTTTCAAAGTATCCGGAATTGATTCCCCAAATTTTAAAAGTACATTTCCCAGAGTACCATTGCAGAGAAATATATCTGTTCTGGCTTTGAAAATATCCTTCCCTTCAATATTACCGGTAAAATTTGAAAGTTTTTTCAAAACAAGATATGATTCCTTAAGAAGTTCAGTTCCTTTTTCCTCTTCGTCACCCACATTTAGCAAACCTACTGTAGGCTGAGCTATCTGCATAATTTCACGAGCATATACTGTTCCCATGCTGGCAAATTGAAAGTAGTATTCGGGTTTAAGCTCCAGGTTTGCACCTGCATCAATCAAAAGCCTGAAACCTTTAATGGTTGGAAAAAGAGCCGCGATGGTTGGCCTGAGCACTCCCTCCAGTTTACCAAGTATCAATGTAGATGCAGCCAGTAAAGCTCCTGTGTTTCCTGAACTTACAAATGCTTCACAAAGTCCTTCTTTTTGAGCACTTAAGCCGACCACTATAGATGATTGCCTTTTCCCCTTAACTGCTGTAGCAGGCGCTTCATCCATGTTAATTATCTGCGGGGCATTTAAGACAGAAATTCTGCTGTGCACTGTTGTATGCTTGTTCAATTCCTCCTGTATTAACTCTTCAGGCCCTACAAGTAAAATTTGAATATCCTCATTATACTTACAAGCTTCAATAGCTCCAAGTACCGGATTTTCAGGGAAGTGGTCACCCCCTACAGCATCAACAGCGATAAGCATTTTGTACCTGTTTAATTACTTATTTACTTCGATAACCTGTCTGCCGCGATGGTAACCGCATTCCATACAGACATGGTGAAAGCGATGCATAGCGCCACAATTGGAACATTCTGTAAGTGCCACATCTTCTATTTTATGATGTGACCGACGTTTATTACGTCTTGCTTTCGATGTTTTCCTTTTTGGATGTGCCATTTCAGTTTTTCAGTTAGAAATTTAATTGTTTGTTTTTAATTTTTTTAAAGCTTCCCATCGCGGATCAATATTGTCTTCATCGGATTCTGACATATCGCCAAATTTTTTGGTTTCGTAATCTTTTGGATTTCCCTGGCTGTCAAGATATTCAGGATGAATTTTTTTTACCGGAATATTCAGCATAATGGTATCCCTCACTTCATTTTCAATATCCAAAACCAAAGATCCGGGGATAGGTTTTACAGCAGAATTTTCATCAATTATCAAATCATCTTCATCTGCGTTAAACAACACCTTATAACTGTCCGATATATGTTTTTTAAACTTCTCCAAAGACCTGTCACAGGTTAATTTCAAGTCTGCATCAACAGTAAATTTTACTTGTATAAAGTGTTCTGCCTTATAAAAATTTATCGCTACAGTGCCGCCTAAAAATACAGCTTTTTCAATCTGAAGGTCATTTTCAGATAGTTGTACTGTCGCAGAACTTTCCCCGTCGGGAATATTTTGTATCTGAAATTGTAATTTTTGTTTTTCCACAATAGCTTTTAAAAATAGAAAGATATTAAATGGGAAGCAATTCAGTTGAACAAACCAAATAACCTTTGCTCCACTAATCCGATAATTGTACCAAGATCTTCCTGACTGGTAACAAAATCGAGGTCATCTGTGTCAATAATTAATTTTTCGTGCGGATACCGGTCAATCCAGTCTTCATATAATTTGTTCAGCCGTTCAAGGTAATCGATCCGTATTGTATTTTCATACTCACGCCCGCGCTGCTGAATTTGACGTACAAGAGTGGGCACCTGCGCCCTCAAATAAATTAAAAGATGTGGCGGTTCCAGGTAGGCAGTCATCTCTTTAAAAAGATCCTGGTAATTTTTAAAATCACGCGCACTCATCAGAGACATATCGTGAAGATTTTTGGCAAATATTTCGGCATCCTCATAGATTGTTCTGTCCTGAATCAGGCTAGCGGGTTTGGCCACCATCTCTTTATGATGCTTAAAACGGCTGGATAAAAAATAAACCTGCAGATTAAAACTCCATCTCCTCATGTCTTCATAAAAATCTGACAAATAGGGATTATTCTCAACAGATTCATAAAAAGCCTCCCATCCAAAGTGTTTGGCGAGGAGTCCTGTTAATGCAGACTTACCGGCACCGATGTTACCAGCCACTGCAATAAACTTGTAATTTTTTTCGGAAGGTTTATCCATATCACCTAGCTCTTTCCAAGTATTCGGTACATAGCTTTTTTGTAATTTTCAACTCCGGGCTGGTTAAACGGGTTTACACCAAGCATATATACATATACTGCCGTAAAGAGTTCATAAAAGTAAATCAATTCACCTATCTGCTGTGCGTTCAGACTTTCAATTTTTATTCGAATGAGTGGGACCCCGCCCTCGATATGAGCTTCTGTTGTCCCCTTTTGTGCACTTTTGTTAATTTCATGAAATGATTTTCCTGCAAGATAATTCAGTTCATCAACATCATCTTTTATTTCAGGAACAATAAAGTTGGCAATCGGTTTTTCTACTGAAAGAAGTGTTTCCATCGCATTTCTCTTCCCCTGTTGTATCATCTGACCGATACTGTGCAGGTCTGTAGAGTAGGTAGCCGTAGCGGGGAAAATACCTTTTCCGTCTTTTCCTTCACTCTCACCCAAAAGCTGCTGTATCCACATGGTGATACCTGACAATTCAGGTTCGAATGTTCCGATAATATCAAGCGCAGTGCTGCTGTACTGAAGCATATAACGAATAGCTGCATACTCAAGCAGTTCACCATTATCTTCTTCAAGTTTTTCAAACTGGTGAACAGCACCGTAATAAAGAGTTTGGATATCAATACCGGCAACTGAAATAGGAAGTAACCCCACCGGAGTGAGAACAGAGTATCTGCCGCCAATATCATCGGGTATGACAAATTTTTTGTAGCCTTCAGATTCCACGAGTTTATTTAATATGCCCCCTTCCGGGCCGGTTGTTGCAATAATTCTTCTTGCCGCTTCCTTCCCGTAAGTTTCATTAATCCATGATCTGAGGACTCTGAAAGAGAGTGCTGTTTCAAGTGTTGAACCCGATTTAGAAATAACATTCAGATAAACACTTTTATTTTCGCCGTCTGCTTTCGGTTTTTCCAGGTAGTTCAGTAATTCTTTAAGGTATTTACCACTCATATGATGACCGGCGTAAACTATTTTAGGGCCTTCATCATCAATAATTGGTTTAAGCGAATCGATCACTGCTTTTGCTCCCAGGTAAGAACCGCCTATTCCGCAGACGATAAAAACGTCAGCATCATTTCGAATTTCAGCTGCAAGGCTTGAAATATCATCAATCTCAGCATCATTCGGTTCTTTCATAATGCGTCGCCATCCAAGCCATTCAGATCCCAGGCCTGTACCCGACTGTACCATTTTCAAAGCTCTCTCAGCATTACCTGTGTTTTTTTGAAGTTCACTCTTATCTATAAAATCTATCGCACCACTGGTGTCTGTTGAAATCATTTTATCGTAATAGTTTTGCCAATTCTACCAATTCAAAATTTAAGTCTTTCTTTTTACCGAAAGTCATTCGAAGTGGGGTGATTTTAATTGATTTATTCACAATTCCAACCATAACCTGCGTATGACCCTCCAGCAGAGTTCTTACCGCAGCCGCTCCCAGTCTGCTTGCCAAAACCCTGTCACGTGCCGTTGGATTTCCGCCCCGCTGAATATGTCCGAGGATCGTAACTCTCATTTCATACTTTTCAAAATCCGGGCGGATTTTCTCAGCAAGTTTTAAAGCACCACCGGTCTCATCTCCTTCTGCTATAACAACAAGACTGCTTCTTCGCTGTTCCTTCAGAACACTTTTTAAAGAGCTTCGGACTTCATCCACATCTGTTAGTGATTCGGGCAGCAGTATTAATTCTGCACCACTTGCTATTCCTGTTTCCAGAGCGATAAACCCTGCATCCCGCCCCATAACTTCAACAAGAAAAAGCCTGTCATGGGCATCAGCAGTATCACGGATTTTATCAATAGCTTCCATCGCAGTGTTAAGGGCGGTATCATATCCTATTGTTTCATCTGTGCCCACCAGGTCGTTATCAATTGTGCCGGGAATACCGACAACACTGATACCGTGTTCCTGGCTTAACAGTGTGGCACCCTGGAAAGAGCCGTCACCTCCTATCACGACTAATCCGTCTATCTTCTCTTTTTTAATAACATCTGCCGCTTTCTTACGGCCTTTCTTTGTCCTGAATTCTTCAGATCTTGCTGATTTAAGAACCGTACCGCCACGTTGTATAATATTGGAGACACTTGTATTTTCTATAAGCTCGCATTCGCCATCTATTAATCCCTGGTAACCGCGTGTAATTGCTTTAACTTTCAGATTATTGGCTAAGGCTGTTCGAACGGAAGCCCGATAGGCAGCGTTCATACCTGGTGAATCACCCCCGCTCGTTAATATTGCAATAGTTTTCAATTGGTTATTTATATTGTTAGCATTCATTTTTTAATAAGTTTGTAAACTAAAGAGCCTTTGAACATAGCGCAAATAAATATTCCGTAAATTAGTTAAATTTGAACTTGCAGATTCACAAAAATTAAACAAATTTCATGGCCGATCAGGCATTGAGCATTACACATCACAACAACAGGAAAAATTTATCTCTAAAAGAGATTACAGAACCTGTTCAGGCAAATCTTGAAATATTCAGAACATTCTTTAAAAATGAGATCAGCAGCGATGTATTTTTACTCGATCAGATTATAAATTATTTACTGCGCCAAAAAGGTAAGGAAATTCGCCCAACTCTGGTACTGATGACTGCAAGAATGTTTGGTGAAATAAACTCGCGCAGTTACGTTGCAGCTACCATGATTGAATTGCTGCACACAGCAACACTGATTCATGATGATGTTGTGGATGAAGCGGAGAAGCGGCGCGGATTTCTCAGTATCAACAAAATATGGAAAAATAAAGCGGGTGTTCTTTTGGGTGATTTTCTTCTGTCAAAAGGACTGCTCATTGCCCTGGACCATGAAGAGTATAAACTGCTCCAGGTTCTGTCGGATTCAGTTAAAAAAATGAGTGAAGGAGAACTCAGGCAGTTAAAAACCTCAAAACTGTTCAATATGACGGAAGAGAGGTATTATCAGATCATCTCAGAAAAAACAGCCAGTCTTATTGCAGCGTGCTGCCGGTGCGGCGCTATTTCATCCACAGACAATGAAGAGGTCCATGAAATCATGTATGAAGTAGGAATGGATATTGGAATGGCCTTTCAGATCAAAGATGATCTTTTTGACTACGGACTTGATGACATAGGAAAACCCAGGCGAAACGACATTAAAGAACGAAAAGTTACACTTCCGCTTATTAAAGCGATGCAGCAGGCCGGAAAATCATCTTTTATAGCACGAAAGCTTATGCGAAAGCGAAGCAAATCCCAAAATGATATCGACCAAATTGTGGAATTTGTCCATGAACACAATGGCCTTGAACTTGCAAAAAAAGAGATGCTCTTTTTTGCTCAAAGAGCACTGGATAAATTGGAAAGCCTTGATGCCGGAAAAGGACAAGATGATTTCAAGGCACTGATAAACTTTATCATAAACAGAAAAAAATAGGACCGTTCATGAGGCATATTTTTGTTTCTGATGTCCATTTAGGTGCTTTTGATACTCACATGAATCAGAAGCTAGAAAATGACATGGTAGCCCTGATTGATTACTGTGAAGAGAACTCGATTCATATCACTATCTTAGGTGACCTGTTCGACTACTGGATGGAATATCCTGGTTTTCATCCTGATTTAGGAGAACAAATGCTAAAACGATTCAGCGAATATAACCAATCTGTAAAAAACACTCTCTTTATCACCGGAAATCACGACAACTGGACAACTGGTTTTTTTAAAGAAATTGGTTTTGACGTAGAACCTGAATTCAGAATTATTGAACTGGAAGGTAAAAAAGTGTTTCTGCTTCATGGAGACGGACTTCAAAATCAGGAATACCGGCTTCCGCGTCCACTTTTACACCGTTTTATCAGGCATCCTCTTTTTATAAAATTTTACCAGTTTTGTCTTCCGCGCTCTTACGGAATTCACGTGATGAAGTCATTCTCAGAGATAAACAGGAAAAGAGAGAGTTTTGATATAAAAAGACTCAACAATTGGGCAAGACAGACACTCAGTGCCTTTCCATTTGATTATATCATAAGTGGTCATGATCATTTTCAGAGAAATGAAACTTTTCCCGGAGGAAGTTATATAAATTGTGGTCCATTTTATGAAGAAAGAAATGTTGTATTTTATACCAACCACAAGTTTCATCTCGTTACATGGAATGCAAAAGATAAACTGTTAAAACCGCAAAAGAATATTGTGGCAAAAGACGTTGCAGCTATATGACACTCGATAAGGAAAACAATTTTGATAAAGAACGATATTTCAGTGACCCGGAATACCGTAGTAGAATCAAAAAACAGCGCAATAATAAACAGATACCAAAAAATGTAAAAATTGCATTCTGGAGTTTTCTCATTATCGTATTCATTATCTCAACCGGGTATTCCATCTATCTCTTCCAGGGTCTTCCTTCCATCCAGGAACTGGAAAATCCGGAAACTGCAATTGCATCTGTAGTAAAAAGCAGAGACGGTGTGGTACTGGACAGGTATTTTGTTGAGAATCGAACGTGGGTACGTTATGAAGAGATATCACCCAATGTAATTGATGCGCTTGTTGCCACAGAAGATCACCGGTTTTATAATCACTGGGGTATGGATATGTTTCGAACCCTGGCAATCCCCTATCATATTTTAAGAGGTGATCCGCAGGGCGGATCTACCATCAGTCAGCAGCTGGCCCGAAACCTGTACCGGAAAATCGGACGGGACTTTTCACTCACCCGCAAGCTCCGGGAGATGATTACGGCCATACAGATCGAACACAATTACACCAAGCGTGAAATCATCGAAATGTATCTGAATACAGTTGAATTCAGTAACAGTGCATTCGGGATCGAATCCGCTGCACAGACCCACTTCAGTAAGCCTGCCAAAGATCTGAATTTGCCGGAAGCTGCAACCATGGTTGGTGTTTTGAAGGCTGTATCTGCTTACAATCCAAGATTTAATCCTGAACGCTCTCAATCTCGCAGAAATATTGTTCTCAGCCAGATGATGAAAAGAGGTTTCATCAATGAAGAAGTTTACAGAAACCTTTCCGTTGAACCTATTGTACTGAACTACAATCCGCCATCAAAATCAGGACGTGAAAGCCGTTATTTCGGGGAATATGTTCGGCTCCGGGTACAGGATTGGGCAAAGGATAATGGATACGACCTCTATTCAGACGGCTTAACCATTTATACAACTATCGATTCAAGGCTTCAGCGACATGCCGAAAGAGCTGTGAGAGCAAAACTGGATTCGCTCCAGGGGCTTTTTGAAATGGAATGGACAGATCGCGACGGAGAGTACATGAATAAATTCTGGGAAGCACATCCAAGGTTTTTGCGCGAGTGGATCCGTGAAACAGATCGCTATAAAAACGGGTTTGCCAGGTTTGACACAAAACAGGAATCGGTAGTATTTGATTCTCTTTATGCAGATGAGGCATTTATTGATTCAGTTAAAAAAGCCAGAACCAAACTTCAGGCGAGTTTCACTGCCATTGATCCCAATAATGGAAGTATTCTTGCATGGATCGGAGGCGGAGATTTTGGAAATAAACAGTTTGATCACGTTTATCAATCAAGGCGGCAGGCAGGTTCAACCTTTAAACCATTTGTGTATGCCATCGCGATTGATAACGGCTATATGCCCTATCACAAGTTTTCAAAGTATCCAAGCAAGTTTATTGACAACAGCGGCCGCGTATGGGATCCAAAAGATCCGTCAGTGCCAGCTGGTCCTGAAATGGTATCCATCCGGGAAGGGCTGGCCAGAAGCTTAAATAATGTAACAGTTCGTTTATTGCCCGAAATTGCAGGCGCACCCGGAACCAACCGCCTCCGAGACCTCGACCCGGCTGCAAGAAAAATTAAAGAGATGGCTCAAAATTTTGGTATCAACATGAACGGGACCCGGGCCTATCCTTCTATTGCGCTTGGCACTGCAGAGGTATCACTTCTTGAACTTGTGAGTGCATATACCACGTTTGCCAATAAAGGAGTTCATATTGAACCCATTGCGATCACTCGCATCGAAGACAAGGAAGGGAATGTGCTGGTAGAGTATTTTTCTGAAATGACCCAGGAAGTGATAAGTCCTGAAACAGCCTATATTATGGTAGACCTTATGAGAGGTGTTATCAGGGGAGGCGAGGGATATCACGGAACCGGCGTTCGCCTGCGAAATGTGTATAATGTGGGACAGGATGTGGCAGGTAAAACAGGAACTACTCAAAATAGTGCAGATAACTGGTTTGTTGGCATGATGCCTCATATTGTTATGGGTGCATGGGTTGGCGGCGAGGACAGACGGATCCGATTTCCAAACAGCAACGGAGTCGGGCAGGGAGCGCGTTCAGCACTACCTATCGTGGGTCAGTTTATCAACAATGCAACTTCTGATGACGAAACACCCTGGGAATACAATGCATTCGAACCACCACCTGGTTTTATTATGCCTGAAAGTCCGGAAACAGCCGCAGCAGAATCGCGTTTAAGGGATGAAAAGAAAGGCAATATTGGATGGTAATAACTGCGATTTTATGTTTTTTGAGAAGCTGAAATCCAATAGTCAATGAACAGTAAACCCGGATTAATAAACCGCTTCGAATTCCTGGGCAATGATTTACGCCGCGAAATCAAAAAACAGAGTGAACTTCTCAAAATTCCGGCCGGAAGTGAACTGATAAAAAAGGGTGATTACGTTAAAAGTGTTCCACTGTTGCTGGATGGAGTTGTTAAAGTTTACAGCCGTTACAAAGAAAAAGAGCTGCTTCTCTATTATATCAAAAGAGATGAGAGTTGTATAATGTCATTTACTTCTGTGATTCAAAACAGCCGGAGTTTAATTTATGCGACAACTGAACAGGATTCAAATGTGCTGCTTTTGCCGGCTCGATCAGTTCAAAAATGGATCCAAAAATACCCGTCTCTGAATAAACTGTTTTATAATCAATATCATATCCGGTATAACGATCTTCTCGATACTATAGAACAACTTGTTTTTTTTAATCTTGAAGAGAGGTTAATGGACTATTTAAAGACAAAATTTGACCATACAGATTCCGGTGTTCTGGATGTTACCCATAAACAGATTGCGGACGATTTAGGAACGGCACGAGAGGTTATCAGCCGTACGATTAAAAAACTGGAGAGAAAAAATAAAATCGTCCAGACAAACTCCGGTATAAAAATTCATGAAGTGTGACCAAAGTCACTGACTTATATGATTCTCTTTTTTATTTTGGTTTTAAACAACCATTATAATAGGGTATTTAATTTATTCTCTTAAGTAATAAATATTTACCGTATTTTGGTATTAACAGTAATAAAAACGGAGAATTGCTATGAAAAAAAATATGGGAACCACAGACAAAGTAATACGTTCACTATTCGCAGTCGCAGTTGCAATTTTGTATATCCTTGGTATGATTTCCGGAACAGCTGCCATCATTCTCGGAGCATTGGCTGTTATTTTTATTTTGACAAGCCTGGTAAGTTTTTGCCCGCTCTATGCCCCTTTTGGAATATCAACCTGTAAGAAAGAACAGGTTTCGGGATAATTTTTAAACGTTTGTATCCGGTTCATCGGTAAATGCCTGTTGCCAGAAAACGAAAATTCCAAGAAAAATTCCTTTCAGGATAAAAAAGGAAAAGACAATCATTAAACCAATATCCTGAAAGATAATTATAACCAGAAGGTAGACGGTAAACAGAATTAATCTGCCTTTGTACATTTTAAGGGATTTCCTGTCAAACCGCGGAATTTTATCAAATGGCACTGTGCTGACCATGAGAAATGAAAGGATAACTACAATGGGAATCAAAAATGCATTGATTCCCTGTTCAAAACCTGCGAACCACTCAAGCCGGTTTCTGAAAGTCAGGAAAAAAGCAATCAGCATAACAGCCTGGGCAGGAGTTGGAAGGCCTTTAAAAAATACAGTTTCACCCATTTTTGCCTCAACATTAAAACGGGCAAGCCGAACTGCACCGCAAAGTGGCGGCAATGCACTTAAAATCATTCCAAGCAGTGCAAGTTCGCTGAGGGCAAATGTGTATATCAGAAATCCGGGAGCAACACCAAATGAAACAATATCACTGATTGAATCGAGTTCTATGCCAAATTCACTCGTTGCATTTGCGAGCCTTGCCATAAAACCATCGAGTGCATCAAATAGTCCTGCAACTACAATCAGCCATGCGCCAATTTCCAGTTTCCCTTCGGCAACCATGATAATTGACAGAAACCCGCTGAATAAGTTCATCAATGTAAAAAAACTGGGTACTACGATTCGCGGCGATTGTTTGCGGTGCTTGCGTTCTTTTTGGCGACGAAGCCTGTACTGCTGAATCTTCTGAATAGGATATTTCATAGCTATTTTATTATCGCTATTACAGATTCGCCGGCTATAGTGCGGTCACCTTCTTTTACTTCAAGATTTATGCTCTTCGGCATAAGAATATCCATTCTGGATCCGAATTTCATAATTCCGAATCTTTCTCCTGCTTCTACAGTATCACCTTTCTCAATATGATAGACGATTCTGCGTGCCAGGAATCCTGTTATCTGTTTAAATAAAAACTTTGTCCCTGAAGGATGCAGAACACCAAAGTGTGCACGTTCATTTTCAGAGGAAGCGTGATCTTCCCATGCCATTAAATATTTTCCGGGAAAGTACTCAACATATTCCAATTTACCGGATACAGGCACTCTGTTTACATGAACATCAAGCGGTGAGAGAAAAATACTCACTCTCACAGCATCTGAATTCAGATAGGAAACATTTTCTTCTTCACGAATCTGAACAATCTTGCCATCCGCAGGTGCTAAAATCAAATTTTCATCCCCTGGCACAGTGCGATCGGGATCCCGGAAGAAAAAGAGGATCAGGCCGCAGATAATCGCAAGAAGTATATATACCGGTACAGATATCCAGTTGTTTAGATGCGAAATCAGCCATGCAACAATCGCTGAAAAGATAAAAATGACAGCAATAGTAGAATAGCCCTCAGGTGCAAACATTCATCAACCCCCGAAGGTTCGAAGTATATCGTTAAATGTCACAAAAATGAAAATTCCTATAATCAGGATAAAACCAATTTGCTGCAGAGCCATTCGTACTTTTGCGGAGGGTTCCCTCCTTGTAATGCCTTCATAAACCAGGAACATAAAATGTCCGCCATCGAGAGCCGGAATTGGCAGCATATTCATAATGGCCAGTGTGACACTTAAAAAAGCTGTGATCTCCCAGAAGCCACGCATTCCGCCACTATCGGTTGCCTGTTTCGTTACATTAGCAATGGCCACAGGTCCGCCCAGATTTTCACGTACTGAAATATCGCCTGTGAACATCTTTACAAGCCCCTGTATAATCCCTGTGAAAGTATCGCTGGTGCGGTTAATACCGACACCTGTTGCAGATACCAGGCCGTGTGTAATACGCTCGGATTGATAATACTCAAATGGATTGGTGAGCTGTATTCCAATCGTATTGGATTCAGGATCAGGCGTAACTGATTCTTCTGCAATTTGACCCTCTCTTCGAATTTTGAGAGTCATTTCACCTTCTGCTTCTTGAATTTTTTCCACAAGCTCAAGCCAGTAATTTACCGGTTCTCCGTTTACAGATACTACTTCATCACCGCTTTGTAAGCCGGCCTCATCAGCAGGTGAACCCGGTTGTATCTGGCCGATCTTGGCCGGCATTGCATGAATGATACTGATAAAGCCGGATTCACTTAGCCTGTCGAGAAAATCAGGCGGTGCCTGCAGCTGCAGGGTGTTGCCATCTCTCTGTACCATGAAACTGACATTCCTTTCAGTAATGGCCGACATGCTCATAATGTCATCGAAATATTCAACCTCCCTGTTATTTATACCAATAAGACGATCCCCGGTTTGAAAGCCTATCTCAGAAGCAAGAGATTCATCCGGCACATAAATTCCTTCTATTGATTCAACAGAAATCACCTCTTCGCCATACTGCATGGCCATGCCGGTGTAGATAAAGGCTGCAAGTATAACATTGAATATTACCCCGGCGGTAATCACGATTATACGCTGCCAGACAGGCTTGCTCCGGAATTCCCATGGCTTCGGCTCTTCCTCAAGAAATTCATCATCCATGGTTTCATCAATCATTCCGGCTATTTTTACATAACCACCAAGGGGCGTTGCTCCAATCACGTATTCGGTCTCCCCTTTTTGAAAACCTGTGATTTTCGGCGGGAATCCGATTGAAAACCGGTCTACCCGCATCTTAAAAAATTTAGCAGCCAGAAAATGACCCAATTCGTGAAAAAACACCAAAATAAAGAGAGCAGCAACAAATACTGCTATTGTCAATAAAAAACCTGAGATCCAGTCCATTTTAAATATTAAATTCTAAACGCATAATTTCTTGTTTCCGCATCCACGTCAGTTAACGCATCAGCAGACAACTCAGTATCCGGGTCAATCTTTTCAAGAGATTTCCGAATGATCGAAAACATATCAATATAACCAATTTCCTTCTTTAAAAACCGAGCCACCGCAACTTCATTCGCAGCGTTAAGTACTACCGGGGCAAATCCCCCGCTTTTGCCTGCTTCGATTGCCAGTTTAAGGCTTGGAAACCGATTAAAATCAACGGGTTCAAAAGTAAGATCAAAAGATTTTCCGTAATCGATGAGCGGTGTTTCGAATTCGAAGCGGTCAGGATATGTCAGCGCATACAAAATCGGAACTTTCATATCCGGGTTTCCCATTTGTGCTTTTGACGACCCGTCAATGAACTCAATAATGGAGTGAATAATACTTTGCGGATGAATCACCGGTTCAATATTTTCAAATGGTACATCGAATAGCCAGTGTGCTTCAATTATCTCAAGTCCCTTATTCATCATTGTGGATGAATCGATTGTTATTTTAGCTCCCATATCCCAATTAGGATGCTTCAGGGCATCTTCGACCTCAATTTCCTTCATTTCCTCAAACGTCCAGTTTCTGAAGGGACCTCCGCTCGCGGTAATAACAATTTTTTTTATGGAATTACCAGGTTCACCCACAATACACTGAAGCATTGCTGAGTGTTCCGAGTCGACCGGTATCAGGTTTCCGCTCTTCAGGCTCCCGATTTCTTTTATCAGCTCACCGCCTACAACCAGTGATTCCTTATTTGCAAGCGCCACTTTTTTCCCCGTTTTCAGTGCATTATACGTCGGAAAAAAACCTGCAAAACCAACCAGGCTGTTGAGTACTATATCAGCCTGCTCAAAAATACCGTTTTCATTGAGCATATGCCGGTTGTATATGATCTCACGGGGTTTATAATTTAACAGCGATTCAAAATCTTTCCCGGATTTTCCGTCACAAAGCAGTAAATTGTCAGGCCGGTATTTATTTGCCTGATTTGCCAATAATTTCCAATTTCTGTTCGCTGTAAGTGTGGTAACTTTAAATGCATCCGGGTGCCGATCAACAATCTCAAGTGCCTGTGATCCGATAGAACCGGTTGATCCAAGTATTGCAAGATTTTTCTGAGACAATATTACGGTCTTTAAATGAAATTAAACTTGTTAAACTATTCTGTAACGTGATCCGGAGAAATCTTTATTCCCCCGCGATCTGACAATTCAGAATCCTCTTAATTAAAAATAGAGAAATCCCGGTTTAATTGAAGATCAAATTTTATTCATTGCAACTTTATACATAACGGCATGTGCTTCAACTGTTTCTTGAAGAGTCGGGGCATAACCGCCCGATAAAAGTAAAACCAGTGGTATCGATTTTTGAGTAAATGTGTCGATAACGATACTCTCTCTTATTGCAAGACCTTTCGGGGACATTGATATCCGGCCAAAGTGATCAGACTCCAGCGGATCTATACCGCCAAGATAAAAGACGATATCGGGAGAAAACTCAGATAGGATTTTGTCCAGTGCGTCAATCAAAATTTGCAGGTATTCTTTATCACCTGTGCCATCATCAAGGCCAATATCGAGCGTTGATGACGGTTTTATAAAGGGATAGTTTTTTTTACCGTGCATGGAGAATGTGAAAACATCTTCGTTTTTATCAAAAAAATGTGCATTCCCATTTCCCTGGTGCACATCACAGTCAACAATCAAAACCTTGTTGATCCATTTAGACATCCGAAGAACTTTTACGGCTACAGCTACATCATTATAGACACAAAATCCCTCACCGTGCCCCGGCATTGCATGGTGTGTTCCGCCTGCAAGGTTACCCGAGATACCATCCTGGAGAGCCATAAGACCCGCATTAATGGTTCCCTGAACAGCAAGACGTGAACGAATTGCCAGTGATTTGCTCCAGGGTAGACCCATTCTGCGAATCTCTTTTCTCTCCAGTGTTCCGTTCCAAACGGCATTAGCATATTCGGGGGTATGCACGGAACATAAATTTCCAAAATCGACAAGCCCGGGTTCGATAACGTCTTTTTCCTTTAAAACATCGTTATTGATTAAATAATGATACAATCCATTAAATTTTGCCATCGGGAAGATGTGTCCCTCCGGTAAACGGGCGTTGTATCCGGGAGAATAACTTACTCGCACAAACGGTCTGGTTACTTTTCTAATTTAATGATTGCCAACATTCTGCCGGACTTATTTCGTTCTCTGCGATATGAATAAAATTTATCTGCATCCCTGATGGTGCAGTAACTGCTCACTTCAATTTGGGTTGGCGGCAATCCTGTCTGCAGAAGCTGAAATTTCAAAAACTCTTTTAAATTGATGTGGGGCTTTTTATAACTTTTATAATCCACGAATTCATCGGGGAACTGCACTGCCACTTCAGGGCCTGTCTCAAATTTTTCCTGCGAAATACACGGAGAAATGTACGCAATCATCCTGTCAGGCCGTGCTCCTGCAGATATCATTAAGTTGACTGTTTTTTTCACAATCCCCGCAGCTCCCCCGCGCCATCCGGCATGAGCGGCACCAATAACACCACTTTCAGGATCTGATAACAAGACGGCTGCACAATCTGCCACCTGTATCCCTAGAGCCAGATTTTTTTTATTGGTTATCAGAGCGTCTGTCTCTGCCAGGAATCCCGGTGAACTCACAAATTCAACATTTGTATCATGAACCTGCTCAGCTAAAGCTATCTGCGTGCCTTTCCAGTCAATCTCCTGAAACAAGATCCCGATATTTTTTTTAATCTCATCTTTGCTGATATTCGTATTTAAACCAAAATTCAATCCCGGAATGTTATCATCAGAACGAATAGCATTTGCATTCTTCTCTGTAAAAACAGCTGAAACCGATTTGTAAGGTTTAAAAATGGTTGGCTCCAGAAATCTCATGCTTTTTTCGTTGTTTCAATTTGTATCTGCCTTTTTATAAATGGTATCGGAAAAGGCTGACCGGTCCATAACCTGAATGACTCGCTGCCCTGATGGATAAGCATTTCTAAACCACCAATCGTTTCCGTGCCAACAGATTCTGCCTGTCGTAAAAATTTTGTCATCTCTGGTTTATAAACCAGGTCATAGCATAAAGAACTGCTCATGTGCAACTCTTCTCCCTCCCGAACCGGTGATGAATCAATGTCCGGATGCATTCCAAGTGGTGTTGCATTCACAATCAGTGACGCTTCTTCCGCATACGCAGTCCACTGATCATAGCCGGCCACCTTGCAACCTTCAAATATTTCTGCTGCAGGTTTCGCAGCAGGACGCCTGCTGATCAAAATTATTTCTTCGCAGTTCATTTGTCTGAGCGCCTGAACCACAGCATTTGATGCGCCGCCTGTGCCGAAAATCAGGGCCGTGCCTCCGTCAATGTTGTCAGTAAAATTTTGCAAAGGTTTTTTGAAACCGATAGAATCTGTGTTAAATCCGACCAGTTTGCTGTTTTTTTTGACTACCGTATTAATAGCACCAATCTCTTTTGCCGATGGATCAATCTGATCAACCATTTCCATCATTATTCTCTTATAAGGAATTGTAATATTACATCCGCGAAATGAGTCTCTGTTCATCCAGGAGGCGAATTCACTCAATTCATTCTCTCTGAGATCAATCGCAAAGTAGGCAGCTTTATAGCCGTAGTATTTAAGAGCAGAATTGTGCATTAAAGGTGAGAGGCTATGAGAAATCGGGGACCCGATGACCATGTAATGATTCCGGTTTGAGGCGGGAAGATTTTTAAATGTATTAAATAATACTGCCATTTCAATGTGGACTACCGGACTCTGAAAAAAGCTGTTCTCAAAAGCTCAGATTCGGATATCTACTAATAACAAAAGTAAATTTACTTCAGGTTCACATTTGAGCAGTTAGCCGTCGATATCCGGCTGAGTTTGAGGTAGCCATTCAGGTCTGAATAAAAAAAATGCGCATCGTTATGATGCGCATCAGAAGAAATTAAAAAAACAGGATCGGATCAAACCGTTACTTCATTCTCTTTTTCAGAAACTTCAGAACTTTCGTCCTTGAATGTATCAGATTCAGCAAGCTGCTTAAGTTTTTCCAAATCCTTTGCAAGCTGGTCTTTTAACCCTTCAATAAAGTTTGCAAGTTCTTCTTCGGGATCGCCGTAAAATGTTCTGTAATCCAAAGAAAAATCAACACGGGTTCTGGTTCCGTTGTTAAGCGGTGTAAATCGAATTGTACCGGTTTGGTTCAAATTACCGTTTATTGTAATCCAGGCAAATCGTGTATTGCGAAGATTATCAATGATATTAGTAGTCCATTGATATTCTTCACCGCCAATATTGGTCGTATATTCAAATGTCTGAGAATTTATCTTCTCAACATGATCTATACGATCAAGAAATTTGGGGAAATGTACCGGATTACACAGTAATTCGTAAACTTTAGATAAGGGTAAATTAATTTCTATTCTTTCGTGCGCCATAGTTTGATAAGCTTCGAAATGATCTGATTATGATTTGGAATTGAGTGATTGCAGATTCTGTATATAACTAATCCACAATGCATTAAATTTAAGCATATTTTGATTAAGCTTCAATGAAATCTTTAAATATATTTTGATTGATGAACAAATTACAGAATGAACAAAGAAATAAAATTGTTTAGCGCATCTACTGAGCAAAAAGAAAATTATCTTTACATAACGATTCTGATATTTAAATGCTTATTCATGAATTACCGGCAGATTTCCATTCAATTGATAATTATTTTGTTTCTACCGTGCCTCCTTTTCCCTCTCTATGCACAGGAGAAGATCAATCTGAATGGATTCATAAAAAATTACAATGCTTTCCAGACAACCTCTGAAAATGAATTACTTGCCGGAAGAAACCGTCTGAGATTTGAACTGAACAGACCAGTTTCTGTCGGGTCACTCTACCTGGAAACGGATTTGATTCACAGATATGATGACGGTGACAGTGATGTCGAGGTAAGGCTGAGACAGGCATATCTTGAATGGTTTTTTGATAAATCTGATCTGAAAATCGGTTTGCAAAATATTACATGGGGTAAATCAGACGGCGGTTTTGTTACAGATATTCTATCTCCGGTTGACCTGCGGGAGTTCCTGACAGTAGAACTTTCTGATATCCGGCTTGGCGTGGCCTCCGTTAACTTCACACGCTATTTTGGGAGTAACTTTTTGCAGTTAATCGTCTCTCCCGCTTTTCAGCCGGATTTATTTCCGGATCCCGACTCCAAATGGTTCCCCGTACCATCACTGCCACAAATTATACCAATAAATTTTATTACAGGTGTTGAAAATAATACGATCGAAGATGTGCAGGCTGCACTGCGGTTCGGTCTGCGCTCCAATATAAATTTTGACCTTGATCTTATCGCTTATTACTGGACACATCCATCGCCGGCATATGGCCTTTCGCTCAATACAACTGATTTTCAGCAGGGACTCAGTTTAGATCTCAGGGAAACCTACACCCCCTCACCCATGGCCGGGTACTCATTTGAGTGGCGCGCCGGATCTTCCTGGATTATTAAATCAGAAGCACTGTATGTTCACGAACGCCTTTTCAATGACCTGCCGATCTCCAATAACCTGGTAGAAAATCCTCTTGCGAATCCAGTTGAACTTTTGCAGGCTTTGCAGGAGCTGCAAACACGCGACGACGGTTTTCTTTTGGAAAAACCCTGGCTGCACACCATGCTTGGTGTTCAAACAGAATTTAAGGGGTTCACTATTAGCGGACAGGGTTATATTGAAACAATTTTTAACCATGAAGATCAAATTTTACAGCGACAAATTTTTCCCTATGCAACCGGGTTAATTCAGAAAAATGTTTTCAGAAATCGATTGAACCTTCTCTCTGTGGGCAGGTATAACGTGTTTGCAGATGATTTCTGGGTTCAAGTCCAGGGAATATATGAAGCTGCAGATGGCGTTGAACTCTCTTTGGGGACAAATCTTTTTGGAGGCCCCTCACCCCCTCCCGTATTTGGGCACTTTACTTTTAATCAATTCAGAGAAAACAGTTTTGTTTTTGGAAGAATTACCGCATTCTGGTAAAGAGATTTACTTTATTTCCAATCATTTAAATAATTTTTTGACCACACTTTCTTTTAAAATATATTATCAGAATGATGAATTCAAAGATTGCAAAGTTTATCCGGTCTGCTCCTGAATTGACACGGTATACTTATAATAATAATTACCGCATCTCTGTATCTCTGCATTTTTAACACAAACTAAAAGGATCTTGTCATGCGATACTCTTTAATTGCCATTCCGGTACTTGCCGTATTTATCTTTGCAGGTTGTCAGCAAACAAATCAAACTCACTCCGCGCAGAATGATTTATCACCGGAGCCTGATCATTCCCTGTCTGCCGATCAGACACATAACAGGTGGAGCAGTACCATTGAGCCTGTGCTGCGTGTTGAATCCGGGGCTGTAGTCGAGGTTTACACAGAAGAAGCTTCTGATGGTCAGTTACATCCGGAATCGACTCTTGAGGACCTGGGAAACATAGACTTTGATCCCATTCATCCTCTGACCGGCCCTGTGTATGTTGAAGGCGCTGAACCCGGTGATGTGCTGAAAGTAAAACTCCACAAAATTGAACTGGGAGACTGGGGCTGGACAGCAATTGTTCCGGGGTTTGGTTTTCTTGCTGATGAATTTGATGAGCCGTGGTTAAAAACGTATGAATTTACGGAGGGAACAAGTACTGTGCAGTTTGATGAAGGAATTCAAATTTCACTTAATCCTTTCCCGGGTGTAATGGGTGTTGCTCCTGCTACTGATTCTCTTCTTTCAACAATACCACCCCGGTATAATGGCGGCAATATGGATGATCCGCATATGGTTGAAGGTACCACTATCTATTTTCCTGTTTTTGTAGAGGGTGCACTTTTTTCTATTGGAGATGCTCATGCTGCCCAGGGTATGGGTGAAGTTTGCGGCACGGCCATTGAGGCACCAATGCGGATTGTATATGAAGTTGAAGTCCTAAAAAATGGCAGATCAATACCTGAGCCCGAATATGAATCGGATGATTATTATGCAGTTACTGCCTTTGGAACCTCAATAGATGAAGCATCAAAAAAAGCAACCCGGTATATGATCAACTACCTTGAAGAAGTTCACGGGATGAATCGCTATGATGCGTATGCGCTTCTGTCTCTGGAGGGTGACTTGAAAATAGCAGAAGTTGTTGATGTTCCGCATATGCTTGTTTCCATGCATCTTCCCAAATATGTAATCGGCATGTAGCAATAAATGAATGTTTCTCTGAGAAATCAGGTTTCATCAACCTGAATAGATAAAGAAACATTGAAAAAATTCGGTTTATACATATTATCAAGGCCTACTACAGTCATCCTGATGGTAGTAATGCTGGCCCTTGTGGCTGTCTACCCGGCCTCTCAGATTCGCACTGATTTCAACCTTGAGGGATTTTATCCAAAGGAAGACCCGGTTATTCATAACTATGAGATTCTCGAGAATGAGTTTGGCAGGGACGATAATACCATACTTATTGGTTTTTCGGATACAAATCTTATAAGTGAACCGGTTTTGACAGACCTGAAGGCAATCACTGACTCCCTTCAGACTATTCCCTACCTGGAATCGGTGCGAAGCCTCTGGAATGCTACGGAAATCAATAACAGAAACGGAAATTTGACATTCGATGATTATCTGAAAGATAACCGGATGAATCCCGACTCACTTGAGTCGGTTCGAAACAGCCTGACTGAAGATCCGTTTTTAAAAGGCATTTTTATCAGTGAAGACCTGAATGCTACTGCCATCTATCTTGAAATACGGGAGAGTGAAAATACCTATTCAAACAGAAATGAAATCATTGATGCTGTAAATAACATTCTGAAACCGTTCAGTGCAGATTATGAATTCCATATCTCAGGTATTCCCTACTACCGGAATCAATATGTAAATATGTTGAATGAGGAGATTGTGGTCTACATTGCTATATCTTCAATCTTGATCATATCTCTGCTCTGGTATCTTTATCGAAGCATTTGGGGTGTTTTATTTCCGATGATTATTGTCTGGATTACCCTGTTGCTGACAATTGCAACAATGTATTTGACAGGCGGTTACCTTGAAATTATGAGCAGTACAATAGCACCGATATTGCTCTGTGTCGGGGTAGCTGATGCAATTCATATGATTTCAAAGTATGATGACGGCAGGGAGCATAACATGCCCAAAAGGCGCTCTATCCTGGAAATGCTTAAAATACTTGGCAGTGCCACCTTTCTGACAAGTTTAACCACTGCAATCGGATTTGCTACGCTGGTCAGCAGCAATATTATTCCCATGAAAAGATTCGGGCTCTACACGGCAGCCGGGGTTCTTATTGCTTACCTCATTACAATTTTCTTTTTGCCTGCAGCTCTCTCAAAATCTAAAAAAGACAAAGTTTTCAGTGTAAAAGGAAGTTCTCTCTACGACAATCTGAAGTGGTTCTTAACGAAAGTCAGTATTCTGAATCGACGTTATTATAAGAGAATTGTTATCGGGAGCCTTGCATTAACTGCAGCTATAGGTGCAGGAATGTACAACCTTGAGGTTAACGGGCGAATATTTGATGATATTGATGAAGACACGGAGATTATGCGGGACAGCCGGTTTTTCAGCGAAAACCTTACACCTCAGTTTCCGATGGAGTTTATTTTTAACAGCGGAGAGCCGGATGGCGTATTAAAATCGAAGCTGATTGAGGATTTGAAACTATTTGAAAATTATCTTCTTCAATTCCCCGAGATTCAAAAAGTGACAGGATTTCACACACTGATCAGCCGGGTACACCAAACCATGCAGCCCTCCCAGGATGATATCATCCCGGATAGTGACAACGCAGTAGCTCAGTATTCTCTTTTGCTCGACATAAACGGCGGAGATGAATTGTACAGATTCGTGAATTTTGATTACAGTACTGTTCGTGTTACTGCACTGGTTGAAGATGCCGGATCCAAAAGGATCAATGCAATCCGCGATAACGTTGACAGATGGCTGCAGGGTAAATTTCCGGATCAAAACATAACAATAACCGGGACAACAATACTCAGCGCAGACTTAACTGAAAAAATTGTTTATTCACTTGCCTGGAGTATTTTACTTGCTATTGCTGCTATATCTATTATTATGGCAATCCTTTTTAAAAATTTCAGGCTGGTTGTTATTTCACTTGTTCCCAACCTGCTTCCGCTGATCATTATCGGAGGTGTAATGGGATATATGGGAATCGCCATAAAACCTTCCACAGCTGTGATATTTACTATTTCCCTCGGCATTGCCATTGACGACTCGATCCACTACCTGGCTCGGTTCAGGGTTGAATATCTTGAACGGAAAGCCATGTGGCCTTCACTTGCGGCAACCACTGTAAAGACGGGAAGAGCTATCATCATCACCAGTATGATATTGATTGCTGGTTTTGGTACTCTGATCAGCAGTACGTTTACATCCACTGCTATGATGGGACTTTTGGTATGTATAACGATCGGGGCAGCATTGATTGCCGATCTTCTTTTGCTGCCATCTCTCTTTTACTGGATCAGCCCAAAACTGACAATTCGGAAAAACGAGAAACAAGATCTTCAACCAGTTCGGCATGAATCATCGAAGGTTGTTGAAGAGCGCTTATCCTTATAATTCTGAGCTCCTGATCAGCCATTTTTTCAAATCCGGAAATTACCTTCTCAAAAAATTTGTCGCCGGATTGCTCCATGCGGTCTTCGCCCCTTCCGTTTCTCCGTTTTCTTGCCTCGTCGTATGGCAGCGACAAATAGTAGGTTACATCAGGCGTAATACCATGAGAAGCTATCTCATTTAAAAGACGTATTTTTCCCATTTCAACCGATTCTCTGCCAAAACCCTGGTATGCAGTTGTTGAATCGTAGAATCGATCCAGTATTACAACTACATCATCTTCCAGAGCCGGTATAATCTTCTCTGCAACAAGCTGTGATCTTGCTGAAGAGAAAAGAAGCATTTCTGTAACAGGATCAATTTCATTAGCCGTGTCCAGAAGCAGTTCACGAATACGCTCGGAGATACGCACACCCCCGGGTTCCCTGAACACAACGCAATCAATATTATTTCTTTTCAGCAGATCCTGAAGAAGCTGAATTTGTGTTGATTTTCCGCAGCCATCTATTCCTTCAAATGTTATCAGCACAATAATTAATCAGATTTAAAATTGTAGCGGTCGGCCAGATCATAAGGCTCTTTCGGCATGATAATACCCAGCACGATGTAAACAATCAAAAAGCTTCCGTATCCAAGCAGAAAAGCAAGGCCGAAGATAATCCTGACCATGGTTGAACTGACACCAAAGTATTTAGCAAGACCGCCGCAAACGCCTAATATTTTCTTGTCTGTTCTGGATCTGAAAAGTTTCTTTTTTTGAGATAATGCATAAGCTTCGAGTTCACGGTCTTTGAAAGAGTATTTATCTCTCTTTTTTGATGTTTTTCTGTCTGATTCGTCAATATTTAGAAAATCATCCAGCTTATCTTTTGAGGAGTACGGAGATCTGGGTTTTGACATGGATGAGTAAGTAAAGTCGTTAGTGAACCCGGATTTCAATTTACTTTTCTTCTCCATTTTTCTGTCGCCAGTTAAAAAACCAAATCCGGCGGCAAGAACCAGGATACCGCCGATCACCGGCATTACATTCATCACACCTGTTAATTGAAAGGCGGGTTCCAGTCCAAATAAACTGCCTGCAATTGACTGTCCTAAAACACCTACAACAATAAATAACATAGCCAGGCCGGTTATTGTCGATATGTTCCAGATGCTTTTTTCCTGTTTTTTCTCTTCCTCGTAAAAATCCTCGAGGGTATCCTGAAGTTCACTATCCTCTACTTCAAATGTATTTGTAAATTCCTGTTTTGTTTTTTCTGTCATAATAATTCCTCCTCTCTGTTGCTACGGAAGATGTAAACAATAGTTTCAATTGAAATATAACGAAGATCCGGGAAAAAATTAGATGGCAATCTCATGTTCTGTTATTAACAGGTCCAATTTTATATCAAAAGATTCGGACGGAAGTTTTTCATCTGCAACGCATATATCAAAAACCAAACCCGCTTTACGTGCCGGCGTTCCCGAAAGAAAACGGTCATAAAAACCCTTACCATACCCCAGGCGATTTTTCTCTCGGTCGGACGCAACCACAGGGACAAACACAACATCAAAAAGTGCCGGTTCTGTGCGCCTGACACGTGAACCTGGTTCCGGTTCCCTGACTCCCCACCTGTTTGTTTCAAAATTTCCAAAAGATGAAATCTGGTAGTGTTCAAGAGTATTTTTTTCAAAATTTACCACCGGTACCGAAACAGTAAAGTGATTTTGAATAAGCCACTGAATGATTGGATCTGTTTTTACTTCATTTCTCTGATCCATAGAGAGGTAGCAGTGTATGTGATTAACATTAAGTGTATCGACCCATTTCCGGGTGTTCTGATAAATTTGATTACACTTTTCCAAGTATATGCTTTCAGAAAAACTATCTCTTTTTTCCAGATATTTACTTCTGAGTTCCTCTTTTTTTTCTGAAATTGGTTTTTCCATTAAAGCCGTATTACTTTGTGATTCACAGGTTCCTCATCTGCAAAAAAGGTTATCGTTCTATCCCAGATATCAAGGCCATATTTATTCATAAAATAGATAAAAGCAACATTTCGCTCCTGCAGTCCGCCTCCCGGAAAGAGGTTGGCTTTTATTTTTCGGATTCTGTTCAGGTTGGTTTGCTCCTGTTCTTTCTGTGACCGGTATAATTTTCCTTTCAGCTTATCTAGCTCGGTAAAATAGAGCGCAGTTACTTTGCCGGCACTTCCTTTTAAAGTCGGATCAACCCGGTCTATTTCAGTTTTCTTTTTTTGCGTAATGTTATCAACTTTTTTCTTCCAGTCATTGAATATTTTTTCAATATCAACCTCCTCGGCGCTTTCCATATACTGCGACTCGAGGTCTTCAATCCTCTGATCATATTCGCCGATGTTAAAAGGCAGCTTCTCCATAATTCTGTCGATATTCGATTCCAGGAGTGTAGCACTGAATCTTGGAAGAATCATGGGCATTTTCATGCCAAATACCGTATAAAAATCTTTCATTTGTGAATAGTAGGCGAGTTCACCGGGACCGGCCACATAACAGACTGCCGGCAGAAGAGTGTCCTGGAGCAGCGGTCTGGTAAAAACGTTTGGTGAAAATCTGCCGGGCGACTTCTCTATCTCGCGGATAAGCTCCTGTTCGGTCCAGGAAGTTTTTTCGCCTGCATTCCATGATCCATTTACCCCGGTCTTCAATTTACGCCTGTTTCCGGAATCATCAATCCAGAATAAATTTGATTTTCCGGGTTCCACCTGACGGTGATACCCCATATTTTCCAGGTTATCAGTTGCAGCCATCACCGACTTGTAGGCGTCATCTTTATGAGATACAGATTTTGTCAAAATCTCACTACCCAGCTTTTTGATATCCGGATCATCACTTCCGGCAAGAATCAGTCCGTGTTTCCCAAACAGTTTCAATATCAAATTCCCGAAAGATTCCCTGAATGTAGATCCCGGCCTGTAGCAGGTATCCAGCAGGTTGGTCAGTTCCTGTGTAAAATCGGTATCAAACAGGAACTCCTTAATATTTTCACGGAATTTTTTAAACGAATCATCCAGTTCCAGGCGTCCTACAGGAGACTTGCTTTTTCCATTTAAATTAAAAGAGAGCGAGTGCCAGTGATCCCTGTCCAGGATTCCGACAGTAGCTGCTTCCTCGTAATCGTGATCTTCATCTGCAAGCCAGAACACAGGAATTACACTTCTGCCATATTCATTTTGCAAATTCCGGGCCTGGATAATGGCCGACGCAATTTTATATACTGTAAAAAGAGGGCCACCATACAGGGTAAGTTGCTGGCCGGTTACAACAGCTATGCTATTTTCATCCCTGAGTTTTTCAATTTGCTGCAGGGTCTGATCAGTTGCATCAAACTGCTTATTAAAATTTTTCAGAAGCTCAACTGAATCTTCCCTGTTACCTTTAAACCTATATGATTCCAGGTAAGAATCTCTCTCTTTTTTAGAAAAGGGATGAGTTTCAAAAAACTGGTTTATTGAGTCACTTTTCTTTGTGTAGTCGCTGAACAGTTTACTGAATGGAAGCTGTTCAAAAGGGATCGTACTGCAACAGTCCACGTTATCCTTTCAATTTTTGTATCTGATCACGGATTTTGGCCGCTTTCTCATAGTTTTCGGTTTTTATGGCGAGTTGCAGCTCTTGCTCAAGCTGTTCGAGTTTACTCATTTCTGTCTTTTTCTGAGTAGTTTTGCCGGATACAGGTTGGTCGATATTCTCAGCGGCAGCCTCTTCGGAAACAATGCCTGCTTCATCAAGCACATCGGGATGCACATAAATGGGAGCGCCAAACCGAATCGCCACTGCAATTGCATCACTTGGGCGGGCATCCAGCTCTACCCTTTCATCGTCACGTTCGTAGAGAATTTGAGCAAAAAAAGTGCCTTCACTGAGTTCATTAATAAATATTTGCTGTACCGATGAGTTAAAACTCAATACAATGTTTTTCAATAAATCGTGAGTCATCGGCCTCGGGGGTTTTATGCTTTCCAGCTCAAGAGCAATTGCCTGGGCTTCAAAAGTACCAATAATGATCGGAAGGCGTCTGTTTCCTTTTTTTTCATTTAATATCAGAGCATAAGCCCCGCCGCTGCTCGGACTGGTTGAGAGCCCGAGTATTTCCATCTCAATTTTCTGCACCAATTTCTCCGGTTTGAATTTCTATTTTTTTCAGCAAATGTAAATGTAACCATTTTTAGACTTCACATAAACAATATTATTAAAAGGACATAAGTTAAATTGATTATTACTGATGGTAAACTTTTCACCAATTTCTATTATTTATTCAGATTTCAACTGCTTAATATTTTGATTTGTATTATTGCACAGTTCTCTTACTTTTAAGATGATGAATATTAAGATAGAAGAAAAACGAAATCCGGGAACCGGAAACCCTTTAACAATTATCTCAGGCATCGGGCATAATCCACAGGTTATT
Organism: uncultured Balneolaceae bacterium; assembly: GCA_964449075.1. Classification (GTDB taxonomy): domain Bacteria; phylum Bacteroidota; class Rhodothermia; order Balneolales; family Balneolaceae; genus CAYVBJ01. The sequence goes on along the minus strand of CAYVBJ010000014.1, from coordinate 19,971 downwards.
GAAGATCTGGCAAAAGAACTTAAATCTTCTTGCGGTGCCGGCGGGCATGTTGAAGGGAAATCAATAATTTTACAAGGTTCTCACACAAATAAAGTGAAAAAAATTCTTGCGAAAAAAGATTACACATTTCGTTCGTAAAATGTTTAACAGATGAAAATATTTTGTAACATTTTTACTCCAAAATTCTCCTTTATAGAAACAATCAGAACAAATTCTTTGTCGGTAACTTTAAAAACGGGACAACGGTAGAGTGGCTATTACACCCAAAAAAATATTACTTGTAGAAGATGATGGCATTCAGCAAATCATTATGGAGAGGCTGATAAATAATCTTGGCCATACAGTTCTTGCTACAGCTTCGGACGGGGAATCAGCTGTAAATTCAGCGCTTAAGCTCAAAGGAGTTGATCTTATTATCATGGATATACGTCTTGGCAATAATATCGACGGAATCGAGGCCATGCAGCAGATCCGAAAAAAATCGAAGGTGAAGGTGATTTATGTGACCGGGAATTCAGAAAGCTTTACAAAAGAGAGGGCCAAAGCCACAAAGTATGAGGCTTTCATCGAAAAACCGATGACAAAAGATAAACTTGAAAGTGCTTTAAAAGACGCTTTTCCGGCATAACTATCCATCCTTTTTTCTTATCTTATCAGTTGATTAAATTTTTGGTCTGTCGTTAAACAGATTTGCTTATAATTTTATTCTGCTGATGCGCTCAATCCTGTTTTCACTTTTTGTGATTTTTCTGATTCCAGATATTCTGAATGGACAAATTGTCTCTGAGCCCAATTCAGATATACCTGACAACCCAAGGGTAGGGCTTGTGTTAAGCGGTGGCGGTGCAAAAGGAATTGCTCACATTGGGGTCCTTAAAATTTTGGAAGAAGCCGGAGTGCGAATTGATTATATAACGGGCACAAGCATGGGCAGCGTTGTTGGCGGGCTATACTCTATCGGCTACTCAACAGATCAGCTTACGGAGCTTGTAAACTCAAATGATTTTCTTGCTCTTTTTACAGAAAAACCAAGCTTCCGGTTTTCGTCCGTTTACCAGAAGGAGTTTAGCAACCAGTCAATTATCTCATTTCCGATTAAGCAGAAAGGTATTGACTTGCCGGCAGGTATTATCGAGGGGCAGAATTTGTATATGCTTTTTTCAAATCTGACGTGGCCCGCTCACGGTACAAATTCATTTGATTCCTTTCCCATCCCTTTCGCTGCTGTTGCGACAAATCTGGAAACCGGGGAGCCTGTAGTAATGCGATCGGGATATCTTCCGGATGCTATGAGAGCCAGTATTTCTATCCCTTCTATAATGACACCCCATACTGTGGATGGTAAACACCTGATAGACGGGGGATTGTCTCAAAATCTGCCGGTTCAGGAGGCCATAGATATGGGAGCCGACTATGTAATTGCGGTAAATGTTGCAGCTCCTCTTCAACCGATCGACAGTTTGAATACATTGACCGATATCTTTACGCAAACAATTAGTTTTCGTATTAATGAAGAGATGGACAATCAAAGCAAACTTGCGGATGTATTGATCTTTCCCGATAAAATCATGAACTATTCAATGGCCGACTTTGATGTAGCAGATCAGTTTATCCCAATTGGTGAAGAAGAGGCGAGAAAACATATGGAACTCTTCAAAAAGATCGCGGAAAAGCAGTCGGGTGAATACGTAAGGCAATCCTTCTCAGGTGAGGCCGCTTTGCCGCTCAACAGTATAGAGGTCGTTGGAAACAAGTCGTTAAGTACCGAATTTATTCTGAGTGAAATTGATATAGAAGCTGGCACGTTTGTTACTCCTGCCATTATAGAAGAACAGATTAACCGGCTCTACAGCACACAATTATTTGATCTTGTTACTTATCGGATACTTCCTGATACATCTTATTTTTACAATTTACAGATCAATGTTGATGAAAATGAAGAAGATATTTTTCGCATCGGTGCAAGAATTGAAACGGAAACCACCGCATCTGTCAATCTCGAATCAACCTTCAGAAATCTTTTATATGAAAATTCTGTACTGTATCTGAATGTCCGCCTGGGGAGCGAATTGAATACCATAGTTGATTTTTTAACCTTCGGCGGACAAGTTTCAAGAATTGGAGCACGGTTCAGGGCCGGTTTCTTTTCAGAAGATATCCGGTATTTTGAAAATTTTAGTCAGCAGGCAAATTTTACCAATAATATTATCCGAACGGAGTTTTCAATTGGCAATTATTTCAACAACACCTTTTTGCTTGAAGCAGGAATCAGAAATGATTTTGTCTATTTTTCAAATGAAGTGAACCGGGTGCTTATCCCTTTTTCCAATCAAAGTAATCATGCTTTGACCGGCCGGTTCTGGCTTAATACATTCGACCGAAAAGCATTTACCCGTCGCGGACAAAATATTCTGTTGGAAGGAGTTTTTAGCAATGATGTAATTTTTAGTCCGGTTGACTTTGGTGTAATACGCCTGTTCTGGGAAGGATATTTACCGGTATCGCCAACTCTTTCTCTCAGAAGCAGTTTCTATGCCGGACGAACTACAGGCAGTGAATTGCCATGGAATTACTGGTTCGGTCTTAACCGTTATGACCCAAAATTGGGATATCTCCGATTTGGCGGTTTTGAAAGATATGAGCTCACTTCCCGTAATCTTCAGATGATTACAGCAGGAGTACAATTAGAACCATTAAAAAATAAATTTTTGGAGGGCAATCTGTACTATGGCCGCACGCCGGATAAATGGGATATGAAACTTACGCAGGATAACCATTATGGCTTTAGCGCGGCTGCAGGATTATTAACAATTGCAGGTCCTGTAAAAGGTATTCTTTCTGCAAGTAATGAACATTCCATCAGGTTTGAAGTACAGATCGGCTATCATTTTTGACCCGGAATATTTAGCACTTTTTTATGGAAAAAATAACAAATGAAATAAAACAGATAGCAGAGGAGCTTGAAAAAAAACCTGAGGATGATAGTAAATGGAATGATTTGGGAATAGGTTATTATTTGCTTGGCGACTATGATCAGTCTGTTTCAGCACTGCAAAAGGCCCTGGAGTTCAATCCGCTCAAAGCCACTTATCATTTCAATCTTGGAAACAGCTTTGCTGAAAAAAATGAACCTGAGCAGGCCATTCATCATTATTTACAGGCATTGCATTTACAAGCGGATCATATCCCCTCTCTAAACAACCTTGCAGACCTGTACGAACATACCGGAGAACCTGAAAAAGCATTTGAACTTTTCCGGTATCTGACAAAAATCAGTCCGGAAGATCCACTCTCTTTTTTTAATCTGGGGAATTTCCACTTACGGCAAAACCGACATATTGAAGCTGCAAAATGTTATGAAACAGCAATAAACCTGGACCCGGGGTTTGCAGATGCCTATTTCAATATAGCCTGGATTCTTCAGAAATCCGGGGTTCCTCAAAAAGCATTGGAGTATGCTGAAATGGGTTTGAATGCAGAGCCGGAACATGAGGATTTGAAAAAACTTGCAGAGCAGCTGAAAAGCTAAACAAAAAGGCTCAACCCCGCGGCAAGTAAAAAGCCGGTAACAGAAATAATTGTCTCCATTACTGTCCACGATTGCAGAGTCTCTTTTTCAGACAACCCGAGGTACCTGTTCACCAGCCAGAAACCACTGTCATTAACATGCGACAAAATAGTAGCACCCGACGCAATTGCAAGCACTACCAGTGCAGTTTGTGGTTCGGAAAGTGAAAACTGCTCAATCACCGGGGCTGAAATGCCGGCAGCTGTAATCATTGCAACTGTGGCAGAGCCCTGGGTTACACGAACTGCACAGGCAATCAGGTACGCAAGCACTATCACGGGAAATCCCATGTCCGACATCGTAGCTGCCAGCAGGTCACCGACGCCGCTGTCAATAAGAATCTGCTTCAGTACGCCGCCTGCCCCTGTAATCAAAATGATAATTCCGGCCGGCTGCATAGCTTTAATACTTAGTTCTGACAGCTGCTCCCGGGTAGTCCCTCTTTTAGTTCCAAGCCAGTAAAGAGCCATTAACACGGCAATCGTCAAAGCAACAAACGGGTGACCCAGGAATCGCATTACATCTGTATGGATGCCTGCAGCAATCACCTGTTCATCCACCAACAAATTGGTGAGAGTATTAAAAAGAATCAGAACAAGAGGAATAGCTATAATTGCTGATATCAATCCGAATGACGGCAGTTCTGATTCATCAGAGACGCCTGATTCTTCCCATTCCATATAATCCGGAATTCCCACATGGATTTTTTTACTGATATATTTGCCAAAAACAGGCCCTGCAATGATGGCTGTGGGAATTCCGATAATCACACCAAATAAAATTACCCATCCCAGGTCTGCATTCACAATTTCAGCAACAGCAATGGGTCCGGGTGTGGGAGGTATGAAACTGTGGGTTACCGCAAGACCGGTCAAAAGCGGGATGCCGTAATAGAGCAGTGATTTTCCTGTTTTCTTTGCAAGAGCATAAACCAGCGGAACCAAAATAATAAAGCCGACATCAAAAAAAACAGGGATAGCTACCAGGAAGCCTGTTATCATCATGGCCCAAGATGCATTTTCATCACCAAATTTATTCAGCAGGTATTTTGCGAGTGACGAAGCACCGCCTGAATGTTCCAGAATCTGACCAAAAATAGCACCCAGCCCGACCACTGTAGCCACAAACCCGAGGGTACCACCCATGCCCTCCTGCATGCTCTCAAGAATCACATCTACCGGCATACCCGCTCCAATTCCAATAAACATGCTTGTGATAAGCAGTGCAATAAAGGCATTCAATTTAAAACGTGTTACCAGCAGCAACAGGAGAACTACACCAAAAAATGTAACAATCAGTAATTGTATTGCACCCATAAACTATCAGTTAGCTAAAGCAGAAATTGTAATAAAACCGTTATTTTAAAGGTTTTTGGATATTCATCTTTATTTATTCCACTCTGTGTGAAAAAATTCCCCCCGGTCTTTATCAACCCTTTCATAAGTATGCGCTCCAAAATAATCCCGCTGAGCCTGTACCAGGTTTAAGGGCAATTTTCCGCATCTCAATGAATCAAAATGGGCAAGCGCGGCCGACATAGCCGGAACCGGTAATCCTTTCAAAACTGCCAGGGAGACTGTATCTCTCCAGCCCTCTGAATTATTTTTCAACTGTCTGGCAAAAAAAGCAGATGTGAACAGGTGATCTATTCTATCCTCTTTCAGAAAAGATGATTCCGCCTCCTTCATCAATTCTGAACGGATGATGCAGCCCCCCTGCCATATTTTGGCGACCGCTGAAAGGTTTATCTTCCATCCGTTTTGAAGCGCAGCCTGCCTGATCAGAAAAAATCCTTCGCTAAGCGACATGATCCGTGAAGCTTTTACGGCCTGTTTGAGTTTTTCAACTACAGTATCACTGTGCGGCAGTTTATCAAACCCTGAAGTCCCAAAACGCTCGTGTGTATCCCTGCGGATTGAAACGTAGCCGGAAATAAATCTGCTGATCACCGCAGAAGTGGTTGCGGGGAGCGGAACGCTAAATTCAAGGGCATGTATCGACGTCCATTTGCCGGTTCCTTTCTGGCCCGCAACGTCCAGGATCTTTTCGAGCAGCGGTTTGTTATCTGAGTCTTTTGCATGCATAATTTCAGCTGTTATTTCAGTCAGGTAACCATTCAGAATTCCATGGTTCCACTCCTCAAAGAGAGCAGCCATCTTATCATAGCTATATCCAAGAAGGTCTCTCATAAAGTGATAACTTTCGGCGAGAATCTGCATATCGGCATATTCAATGCCATTGTGTACCATCTTCACAAAGTGGCCGGCACCGCCCTCTCCCATCCATTCGCAGCAGGGCTCACCAGCCGGATTTTTGGCAGCAATTTTCATCAAAAACGGTTTCACATCATTCCAGGCATCCGGATTTCCGCCGGGCATCAGCGACGGACCGTTTAGTGCTCCCTCTTCTCCGCCCGAAACTCCCATGCCTATGAACCGTAGTCCCTCGTTAGCCAGCTCACTTACACGGCGTTCTGTATCTTCGAAGTTTGAATTTCCACCGTCAATAATAATTGCACCTTCATTCAAAATCGGCTGCAGCTTTCCTATAACTTCATCAACAGCTTTTCCTGCCGGCACCATCAGGAGAATGATTCCCGGATCTGCCAGTGAACCCGTGAAATCGGCAATTGCCTCAAATCCGGTAATATTTTTATTCCAGGCTTCATTTTGAAGAAAATCTATCGTTACATGTTCTTCTCCCTCTGTAGTACGATTGTAGACCGAAACCTTAAAACCGTTCTTCTCAAGGTTAAGTGCCAGGTTTCTTCCCATAACCCCAAGGCCATACACACCAATTTGTGATTTCTTCTTACTTAGCATAATTAGATTATTATCGGGTTAACCGAATGTAAATGTAACGTTTCAGAATAGCCAATTCATTTTTAAACATCTATTTCTATCAGAGTTTTAAGAAAGCCTGCTTCATTCGGAAATCTTTTCTATAATTTCCTCAACAATCCGTGACGGTTCTTTATCAATCGGGATTACAATTGCATTTTCGGGCTCTTCAAGTGCATCGAATTGTGAGTTCAGAAGACTGGCCGGCATATAATGCCCCTCACGTTGTCGTAATCGTTCATCAATAAGTTCAGGCGTTCCCTTCAGGTAGATAAACTGAACCTTCGATTCCGGTTTCTTTTTCAACAGCTGCCGGTACTTTTTTTTTAATGCCGAACATGCCAGCACAGCTCCGCCTTCCTCCTCCCAGTTTTGAATATGACTTGCAAGATCCTCAAGCCAGGGCTTGCGGTCACTGTCATTAAGCGGTTGACCCGATTCCATTTTTTCCACATTCCTCTGCGGGTGAAAATCATCTGCATCATAAAACGGCAGAGTCAGTCTGTCAGCAAGCAGTTTTCCTACTCTCGTTTTGCCTGCCCCTGAAACACCCATTATTACATAGATCATATCATAGTTCTCATTCGTTACACGGAAAAACAGAATCTAATATTGTAAAATAAAGCAACAAACTCACAAAAATTCTGAACTTTGAATTCCTTTTCTTAAACTGTGTTTCGTAAACAAACAAGGAATTAAATACAATACAGGATTTATGAAACGTACCTTATTTTTCTCTCTATCTCTGCTTTTTCTTCTTTTCAGTTCATCAACTCTGCATGCCCAGGATCAGCATTTCTCCTACATGGATATTTTTGATCTTCAAATGGCCGGATCACCGGAAATATCTCCCGACGGCAGCAGAATCGTCTATCTTCGAAATCAATTTGATGTGATGGAAGATCGCCGCTACACCAATTTATGGCAAATCTCATTCACCGGTGATAATCATCAGGCCATTACGTCCGGTCTGAATTCTATCGGTAACCTTGCATGGTCTCCGGATGGAGAGAGACTCGCTTACACATCCTCTGAAGAGGGTTCAACCCAGATTTTTGTAAGATGGATGGATTCCGGTAATTCAACATCCATAACCAATGTCTCAAAAAGTCCGTCAAATCTGAGCTGGTCTCCCGAAGGCACACAGATTGCATTTACGATGAATGTACCTGATGAAAAACCAAAAATAGCCTCTGTTCCATCACCTCCGAAAGGTGCCAAGTGGGCCGATTCCCCGAAAGTAATTGATCATGTTCGTTACAGGGCTGACGGAGCCGGTTTCCTGGAACCGTCTCACACACATATTTTCCTGATATCAGCAGAAGGAGGTGCACCGCGACAAATTACAAGCGGAGACTTCAATCACAACTCTTTCAGCTGGTCTCCCGATGGTAAATCAATCATCTTGTCGGCCAACAGGTCCGAGAATGCTGATCTTGATCCGAACAATACACATATCTTTGAATTGAATATTGAAACCGGCGAGCTGAATAAACTTACCGATGGCCGGGGACCTCATAACAGCCCGAAAGTTTCGCCGGATGGTGAATTAATCGCATATACAGGATTTAAAGACCGGTTTGTTGGATACCAGCGCACCGGGCTTCACATTATGAACAGGGACGGATCAGACAAACGGGAGATTTCTGCTGACTTTGATTATGATACCGGCTCCCATACATGGGCTGCCAACAATCAAAGCCTCTTTTTCCAGTATGATGACCAGGGAACTACAAAAATTGGCAACAACCGTCTGAATGGAGAGGTCACTGCTGTTACTAGCGATTTGGGAAGCACTACAATTGGCCGTCCTTATGGCGGAGGCTCTTACAGCATTGCCGGTAACGGGCGGTTTGTATTTACAAAAGTTACGACCGATCGTCCGGCTGAACTTTCAACCGGCCACTTTCCGACGCGGCGGGCCATTACTCAGATCACAAATTTAAATGATAATTTCTTCAAAGCCAGAAAAACCGGGGCGGTTGAAGAGGTATGGTATAAATCATCATTTGACGGTATGGATATTCACGGCTGGATAATTACGCCACCCGATTTTGATCCGGATAAAAAGTACCCGCTCATTCTGGAAATACACGGAGGACCGTATGCCAATTATGGTTCAAGGTTCTCACCCGAGCTGCAGCTTATGGCTTCCGAAGGTTATGTAGTTCTCTATACCAATCCGCGGGGAAGCACCAGTTACGGAACCGAGTTTGCTGCTTACATCAACCACAACTACCCGAGCGAAGACCATGATGATCTGATGAGCGGAGTCGACTACATGCTTGAGCAGGGATATATCGATGAAGATCGTCTGTATATCACCGGCGGCAGTGGTGGCGGAGTATTAACTTCGTGGGCGATCGGGAAGACAGACCGGTTTGCAGCCGCTGTGGTAGCCAAACCGGTAATTAACTGGTACAGTTTTGCATTGACCGCAGATGCCTATCCTTTTTTCAGCAAATACTGGTTTACGGAAATGCCCTGGGATGATCCGGAGCAATACCACAAATTTTCACCTATCTCACTTGTAGGTAATGTCTCCACACCGGCAATGCTGTTGACAGGAGAAGCCGATTACCGTACGCCAATGAGCGAATCGGAGCAATATTACCAGGCCCTGAAATTACGGGGAGTTGATGCTGCTCTTGTCAGGATTCCCGGCGCAAGCCACAGTATTGCAGCCCGGCCAAGCAATTTGATACGGAAGGT
>CAYVBJ010000014.1:0-10751 GCA_964449075.1 uncultured Balneolaceae bacterium | reverse complement strand
TTCCCGGCGCAAGCCACAGTATTGCAGCCCGGCCAAGCAATTTGATACGGAAGGTGGGTTATATTGTAGGCTGGTTCAACAAATATTGACACATGGATAATGATCAGTTATCAATGAGGCTGGATACCTGGCGCCTGATGTCTCTCTATTTGTCATTTTTGTGTTCTGCTGCGCAAATAAGTCTTAAATCCTAATTGAAGAATTTATGCAGATAAAAAACATAGTAGAAACCTGTCTTTATGCATCGGATCTTAAGAAAGCTGAATGGTTCTATAGTGAGGTTTTGAAACTGGAGCCGGTTGCTTCTGAAGAAAACAGGCATGTTTTTTTCCGCTGTGGTGACGGGATGCTTCTGATTTTTAATCCGGGTCACACAAAACAGGAAAAGACCTTTATGAATGGAGATCTTATTCCGTTGCATGGCTGTGAGGGGCCCGGACACGTGGCATTTGGTATTAATCCTGAAGAATATGACTCGTGGAAAGAGAGGCTTGTAAAATTGAATATTGAAATTGAGTCGGAAGTAACCTGGCCTAACGGTTATAAATCTCTCTATTTTCGTGATCCTGCCAATAACAGTCTTGAATTGACCACGCCTGCCCTCTGGGAAAACTAAAAAGAGCCTGTTGCATAACAACAGGCTCTTAAGGATACGTGGGTAGCAGTCTGTATTAAATCATTAATTGGTTAGTTATCATCATCGTCGTCGTCTTCATCGTCGTCATCTTCATCCTCATCATCGTCGTCATCATCATCATTATTCTCCTCAAACGCCTCAAATGAATTCTCTATATTTTCATTGATGGTTTCCAGGTTTGCAAAATCTTTCGGATCAAGGTCGGTGCCATCAGATCCCCTGAACCAGTCTGACACATCCACAGATATAACCAACAGAGCATCATCAGATTCTGAAATATCAAGAGGCGGATTCAGATCTAGTTCCAGTTCAAAATCCTCATCTGAACGAAACATGAAAGGCTCATTATTGTATAAACCTTTCACCACAACTGAGTAGCTTCCGGTTTCATCCCTGAAATCAGGATCTGAAATGTTTTCATCCGACTCCGGCTTCTCTATTTCAAGTTCAAACTCGTCATAGAAACCGGCCGGAATTTCAGATTCAGTGAGAGTTAACGGACTTCCATCCAGCGGCAGACTAATTATAAATGCTTCACGCTCAAAATCGAGTGAATCTTCATCTGCGCTCTCAAGCTCCATTTCGTCAACAAATAATTTTACTTCCTGAATTGCAGCCGTATTGACAGAGGCACCATCCGTGGATGATGCCGTCATCTTGGCCTGGGTTGATGTTTGGACTTTCATCTGAAGCTCAACAGTTGAAGGACCATCTGAGTCAGAGCCGGCTATATCACAACCGGTGATGATTAAACTTAAAGCAGCCAATAAACTTAAAAGGGGTTTTAGTGATTTCATTGTATGTAGAGGTTATTTTTGATTTGTTTATACATCGTCATTTGTTGTATTACACATAACCCCGCATCTACCCCTAATACAATAAACTTCTTTTTAAATCCCTGAAATTATAATATTCCAGGAATTGTGAAGTTTTGAATATTATTCGGATTTTACCACCTCTGTTTGGTACATTTACCACATACACAATTTTAAATCCTAAGATTTAACTTCAATGGTTCTTCCTGTTCGACAAAGTGATATATATGGCGGTCTTGCTGAAATCAGTGGTTTGGTGCGCCTGAAAGATGAGACCTTAATCATTGAATACCAGGTGCAGGATGAGCTGTTCGGGATGCTTCAGTCTGATGTCAAAAATGTAAAACTCCCTCTTGGAATGATCGACTCTGTCGAAGTTGAAAAAAGATGGTTCAGGCACCGGTTTCAAATATATTTAAACCAGCTTCCCAACACTGAAAAACCACTCACTATCGAGGGTAACTGCTTATCATTTTTGATTAAGAAGGCAGATAAAGAGAGAGCACTTTCGCTCAGATCCAGGTTGATGATGCAGGTTTCTGAACAGAAATTAAAGGACCTTGACATGGAACTGAATCAGGACACGGAATTGAACGAAAAAAAAGAAAACGCCAAACCGGGATATGAGAAAATAGAAATAGATGAAACGGAAGAGGCAGAATCAAGATTGAAAAACATCCTCAGAAATAACCCGCCGGATTCATCTAAATAAGAGTAACCCCGCACTGCTTTTGAAGCTATCGTTTTTTGGTAAAGAGACCCACAATTACCACAAAAATAACAGATCCTATAATTGACCAGATAATCGGAAACGGACTTCCGCCAACTTCAATAGTAAACAGTTCGGGCAATCCAAGCTTCACACTCAGCCACGATCCGAGAAGTGCCCCGATAAAACCAACAACAATGGATACAACACATCCTCCACGGCTCATTCCGGCTATCGACTGACCGATAGAACCACAAATCCCGGCAATTAAGAGCAAAAGTAAAAATTCAAGTAATCCCATAATCAGATATTGTAATTTATATTTTAAAAAAGAATTAACTTTGATTCACAGTTTATAATTTAACGATCTGATTAATCCCCTTCGTTATCTTTAAAATGTTACTATGCTACGAGAATTACAACTGAGAGTTTCACCTGAAGCTGCAAACCGGGCTGAATTTCTGGAAAAACATGTTTCAGACCATTCCGGTATACCGGTATCTGATATACGTCATATTGAAATTTTACGCAGGTCTGTGGATGCCCGGCAAAGAAAAGTGATGATAAATCTGAAGGTCAGGGTTTATGTTGACGAGGATTTCGTTGAAAAAGCGGTCCGCCCGCCTGATTACTCAAATGTTGATAATTCCGAAGAGGTGATCATTATCGGTGCAGGTCCCGCCGGGTTATTTGCTGCCCTTACATTAATTGAAAATGGCAAAAAGCCGGTTATTATTGAGAGAGGAAAGGATGTCAGAAACCGCATCGCTGACCTGAAAAATATAAATGTGAACCACATAGTAAATGAGGACTCTAACTACTGCTATGGTGAGGGAGGTGCCGGAACTTATTCTGATGGAAAACTCTACACAAGAGCTAAAAAACGCGGAAACATCCGGCATATACTGGACCTCCTGGTCAGTTTTGGAGCAACCCGGAATATTCTTGTTGAAGCTCATCCTCATATCGGAACGAACAAATTGCCGGGGATTATATCCAACATCCGGAATTTTATCCTCGAGCGTGGCGGTGAAATCCATTTCAATTCACGGGTAACCGATTTTCTATTGAATGGCAATCAGATTACAGGTGTAAGAACGCTTCAAGGGGATAATTTCAAGGCAAAGAATGTAATCCTGGCAACAGGACATTCTGCAAGAGATATTTTTGAACTGCTGCAGCACAAAAAGATTGAAATTGAGCTAAAGCCGATGGCAGTTGGAGTACGGGTTGAACATCAGCAATCGCTGATTGATCACATTCAGTACGGCACCAAAAATCGAAGCAAGTGGCTCCCTCCTGCCGCCTATAGTATTGTGAAGCAGGTGAGCGGTCGGGGTGTTTACTCATTTTGTATGTGTCCCGGCGGTGTGATTGCGCCTTGCGCAACAAAGCAGGAAGAGATCGTAACCAACGGCTGGTCCTCTTCACGAAGAGCCCGGTCTACTGCTAATTCCGGGATTGTTGTAGAATTGCGAACAGAAGACTTCAAAGAGTTTGCTGCTTTCGGACCACTTGCGGCCATGGAATTTCAGAAATACATTGAAAGAGAGTGCTGGCTTCAGGGCGGCAAATCCCAAACCGCTCCTGCCCAGAGACTGGTTGATTTTACTGACGGAAAGATCTCTTCCGATTTGCCAAAAACATCTTACTCGCCCGGTATCACATCTGTAAATTTGGAATCTGTTTTACCAAAAAATATCTACGAAATACTTCAGGTTGGATTCAGGGAGTTCGACAAGTCTATGCGCGGCTACCTCACCAATGAAGCTGTAGTGCACGCGCCTGAAACCAGGACATCATCACCGGTTCGGATTCCGCGGAATAGTGATACACTCCAGCATATTCGAATTCAGGGTTTGTACCCTTGTGGTGAAGGTGCAGGGTTTGCAGGCGGAATTGTGTCTGCTGCACTTGACGGACGAAGGTGTGCTTTCAAAATTTGCAGTTCTGTTTAAATCACACTGTGAAATGAACCGGATGAGTTATTTGGAGATCAAAGAACATAAGGCTATAATTAATGATAAGCTCTGAAGTCAGTGGCTTTCAAACCAGATTTATTATTTTTTTATTGTAAAAACAGATGAAAACTATCCTTCTGAACTTATTAATGATTGCATTTTTAACTATACCTCTGTCCGCCCAGGAGGCTCCCGATGCAAGAGAACTGACAAATTTATTGGAACATTTTCTGGACGGTGCTTCGGAGAATAATATTCAAATACATGAACGCTTTTGGGCTGATGATCTGATTTATACAAGTTCATCGGGAGTCCGTATGACAAAAAAGGATATTTTAGAAGGCCTTAAAAATTCACCTTCACCTGATCAGCAGGAATCCTCACATGTTTACAGTGCAGAAGATATCCAAATACAGCAGTACGGAACTACAGCTGTTGTAGCCTTCAGGCTCGTTGCTGTAACCGGTAAGGGAGAGAAAAAAGAAATATCGGAGTACCTGAACAGCGGAACTTTTTTAAATCGGGATGGTCGATGGCAGGTTGTAAACTGGCAGGCTACTAAAGTACCCTGACCCGGATTTATAGTTTCAAAAAACGGATTTCATAAACAAGTAACAGAGGTTCATTTACATCACGTATTCATTAATTTACAGGGAGATACAAAATGAAAAAAGCTTTAAAATTTATTCTTATCCCGGTTGCAGCTCTTATTCTGATTGCAATCATACTTACATTTACGATCGACAGCATTGTCCGGTCAACGATTGAATCCCGGGGAAGTGAAATACTTCAAACAGAACTATCCATCAACAATGTCAACATCTCACTGTTTGGCGGCACCGGTTCGATCGAGGGACTAACCATTGCCAATCCGGATGAATTTGAAGGCGGTGAAGCATTGACAATCTCTTCCATCCAAATGAGCCTGGATCTGTCAACAATTTTATCAGATACAGTCGTGGTAAACCAGCTTACTATCCGGGAAATGGATGTTAACTATCGACTGAAAGCCACCGGCAGCAATCTCGGAAAACTGCTGGATAATCTTGAAAGTTATTCGGCAGATACTGAAGATGATGCTGAATCGAGCATGATTATTGAGCTGTTTGTAATGGAAGAATCAACGGTTAGTATTGACACACAATTTGAGGAGCTGCAAACCATAAGTGTAACTCTGCCATATATTGAACGCGAAGGAATTGGCCGCGGCGGCGATCAGAGTGTTAGCCAGGTGGTGAAATCTGTTCTCGAAATTATCATCACCCGGGTATCTGACATCGCCTTTGATGCAGTAAAAGACGAAGGTGCAGAAAAGATCTTGGACAGAGCAGGTGATGCGATTAAGGATCTGTTTAACAACTAAGATTTTCCGCGTACTCTGCTCCTTGGCGCCCTTTGCGTGAAACCCCCAGAGGAATAAATTATAGTAAGGAAGTATAAACCTGTTGAAGTGTCAGTAAAAAACGATTACGTGTTTCGTTCAGCCAGTTTGCGGTCCATCATTAAGAGCGCTGCACCCTGGTCTCCTACAAGTTTGAGCTGTTCCAGGATTTCTGTTGCTGCATTTTCCTCTTCCACCTGCTCTTCAATAAACCAGTGCAGCATCACCTGGGCCGGGTAATCATCTTCTGAGAGAGCGATTTTATACAATTTGTGTATCAGTGCTGTGACTTTCTTTTCATTCTCTAATGCTTTTTGAAAAACATCAACCGGGGAGTCAAAAGTTTTGGGTGGCTTATCTATCGCCAAAAGTTCAACTTCAGCACCCCTCTCCTGCAAAAAATCATAAAACTTCATTGCATGCTCGCGCTCCTCTTCACTTTGACTTTTCATCCAGGAGGCAAATCCATTCAGGTTTATCGATTCACAATAGGAAGCCATAGAGAGGTATAGATAGGCTGAATCCAGCTCATATTTGATCTGCTCATTAAACGCTCTGTTTATTTTTTGTTTTGCCATAATATGTGCTTTAAAGTTTTGAAAATTGTAAGAATAATCTTCTTCACGATAATAAATTTTAGCGGTTCCGCAAAATATCAAACCGTTCAGTTTGATTGGTATTTATCACCGGAAATGTAACACAACTCATCAAAGTTTTGATATATGATTCTTTACTTGCCAGGAAACCCGTTCCAGGGAGCCCGCATGTTTGCAGGATTTAAGTCGTGGATGGAAGCCACCCCTCGCTATCCGCTGAACGCGGAAGTAGCGGGTTCTTTCCCGGGAGGGTATTTTATTATCCACAAATATATGCCTCGTATACTATTACTTAGTTTACCTCATAAGTTTTAGAGATTTATTCCATAAAGCTGCTGGGTAATACAGTGAATGCTTCCCTGCCCCCACACCAGGTCATTGCATACTACTCCCCTGATTTCATAACCAGGAAATTCTGACTGAAAAAGTTCAAGTACCCGGTCATCGTATCTCTCATCATACAGAGGAAACAGTACAAGACCATTGGCAATATAAAAATTGGCATAACTTGCCGGTACATATTCAGAACCATCAACCGTTGTACCCACTATTTTTGTCTCCGGCAGTGGTAAAATCACTATCTGAAACGGGTTCCCCTCTTTGTCAGATGATCTTTCCAGGATTTCAAGATTCTGCTTCAGTGCCGGATAGTTGATATCACTCTCATTTTCAGGAAGAGAGGCAACGATCCTGTTTGCACCTGTAAACCGGCACAAATCATCAATATGGCCGTCCGTATCATCCCCTTTCAGCCCGTTTTTTAGCCAGATAATTTTTTCGGCACCAAGATATCCCTTCAATTTATTCTCAATTTCCTCTTTACTAAGATCCGGATTCCGATTGGGATTCAGTAAAACGGATTCTGTTGTCATCCCAACGCCATCTCCGTTTACATCAATCGAACCACCCTCCAGGATCATACCCGGTTCAAAGCGTTTGATTCCAAACTCTTCAGCTATTTTTTGGGGAATCCGGTTATCATCATCATAAGGCGGGTATTTGCCTCCCCAGGCATTATAGTCCCAATCCGTGATGGCGAATTCAGGAATACCGTTTGATTGTTTTTGAATGAATATGGGTCCGCAGTCCCGGGCCCAAACATCGTTCAGCGGAACCTCCCGGATATAAATATGGCTGAGATTCATCTCCTGCTCTTTCAATCTCTTTTCTGCACGTTTGGCAATATCTGAATTTTCAGCAAATAACAGAACCGGTTCAAACCGGTGCAAAATATCTATAATATTTAGATAAACATCCTCTGCCCTTTTCAAACGTTCACCCGGCCAGGTTTCACGGTTCGATGGCCAGTGCAGCAACGTTGCTGAGTGGGATTGCCATTCAGGCGGCATAGCATAGCCCAGCTCTTTGGGAGTTCGGTCAGATTTTTTTTCCATGAATCTCTTTATGCTGTGTTATTTTAAAAATCTCTTTACCAGCGGCTGATAGGTATCAATACGCCTGTCCCTGAAAAATGGCCAGATTTGTCTCTGTTCTTCAATTTGACTAAAATCGCAGTTTGCCGTAACGATCTCTTCATCTTCTCCGCCTTCAGAAATCACCTGGCCAAATGGTCCTGCTACAAATGAACGGCCCCAAAACCGGGTGCCGTTCTCAGTCCCAACCCTGTTGATCGAGGCCACAAAACATCCGTTTGATATGGCATGACTCCTCTGAATCGTTTGCCAGGCATCCAGGAATTCAGCTTTTTCTGTATCACTCTCATCGGGCAGGGTTCCGATAGCTGTGGGATAGATCAGAATGTCGGCACCCATCATAGCTGTTAATCGGGCTGCTTCCGGAAACCACTGGTCCCAGCAAATGAGAGTACCTATTTTCCCATATCGCGTTTGGAATACTTTATAGCCGAGATCACCTGGCGTAAAATAATACTTCTCATAAAACCCCGGATCATCCGGAATATGCATTTTGCGATACTTCCCGGCAACGGATCCATCTGCATCGATCACGATCATGGAGTTGAAATACAAGCCGGGTGCGTGTTTTTCAAAAAAAGGGACTGTAATAACCGCCTCGTTTTCAGCAGCAATCTTCATCATTTTTTTAACAAGAGAGCCTTCGGAGTCCTCAGCCCATGCAAAATATTTCCGGTCTGTCTCCCTGCAAAAATAGATAGTGTTGAAGAGTTCCTGCAGACATATGATTTGAGCTCCTTGCCGGGCGGCTTCTTTAACAGACGTAATCGTATCTGCAATATTTTCATCCGGTTTTTCCGAACAGGACTTTTGAATCAATGCAATTTTAGTCATAAAAAAGAAATTTGACTGGATTTGAGAATAAAACCAAAGTTATCAGTTTTATTTCTAATTTTTCCGGAGTTCTGTAAAAAATTAAAAAAGTGATCGCATAAAATAATTAATTGTTACTATTTGTATCTTTAGCGATCAGAAAAGCGCTTTTTTAGATAAAGCCTGGCTTTATATCGTCTTGAGAAATATAACAGAGAACTAAAATTCAAAATCAAAAATAGTTCGCACATGAGTACAACTTATGAACATCATCCGAAAAGCAGTACAGACCTCAGTTACCTTGGCCTTTCCGGAAATAACACATTTTGGAATCTGACTCCTCCTGAACTCTATGAGCATGCAATCCAAAATGGCGAAGGAATCCTTACTGATGATATGGCCCTTCGCGTACTGACCGGAAAGTATACCGGAAGATCCCCAAAAGATAAATTTACAGTTGCAGAATCCACTTCAAAAGATGACATCGACTGGAATGATATCAACCAGCCGGTTTCGGAAGAGGTTTTTGATAGTCTTCATAAAAAAATGGCCGGCTACCTGGAAGATAAGCGTCTTTATGTAAAAGATGTTTACGCCGGTGCCGATCCGAAACACAGGTTAAATGTGAGGGTTGTAAGTACAGAGGCGTACCACGCTCACTTCACCCATAATATGTTTATCCTGCCGGACAAAGAGGAGCTGAAAAGTCATAAACCTGAGTTTACCGTACTGGCTGCACCCCATTTTCATGCCGATCCTGAAATTGACGGAACACGGACCAATACATTTATCTTCTGTAATTTTAAGAAAAGCCTGATTTTGATTGGCGGCACTCTCTATTCAGGTGAAGTCAAAAAAGGGATATTCTCTGTCATGAACTATTTGCTCCCTAAAAAAGGTATAATGGCCATGCACTGTTCTGCAAATATGGATCAGGATGGAAAAACAGCTATCTACTTCGGACTTTCGGGAACAGGAAAAACCACACTCTCTGCTGACAGTTCAAAAATTCTTATCGGTGATGATGAGCATGGCTGGAGTGAAGACGGGATCTTTAATTTTGAAGGCGGCAGTTATGCAAAGACAATCAACCTGTCGGAAAAAAAAGAGCCGGAAATTTTCAAAACAACGCAATTGCCCGGTACCATTCTTGAAAACGTAGTTTTGGATGTTGACCGGAAACCCGATTTCGATGATGATTCGTTTACTCAAAATACGCGATGCGCCTACCCGATCCACTATATTGACAATGCAAGTGATACAGGAATAGGAAACCATCCCAAAAATGTCATTTTCCTGACAGCCGATGCTTTCGGGATTTTACCCCCCATATCAAAGCTAACACCTGAACAGGCTATGTATCATTTCATCAGTGGATATACAGCGAAAGTGGCCGGAACAGAGCGCGGTGTAACTGAACCGCAGGCTACCTTTTCGGCATGTTTCGGATCACCCTTTATGCCGCTTCACCCCACCGTTTATGCAGAGCTGCTTGCCAAAAAAATCAAAACACACAATTCCAATGTATGGCTGGTTAACACCGGGTGGACAGGCGGACCGTTTGGAGTCGGATCCAGGATGAATCTGCCGCATACCCGCAAAATGTTATCGGAGGCCATTGAAGGAAACCTTGATGATGCAGAGTACTACACGGAACCTGTATTTGGCTTGCAGGTACCCAAACACGTAGATGGCGTTCCCGATTCCGTTCTGATACCACGTGAAACCTGGGAGGATCCGGACGCATACGATCAAAAAGCGAAGAAGCTTGCAGATATGTTCAAAGAAAACTTTAAAAAATTTGAAGATGAAGCGAGTGAAGCATTGATTGAAGCGGGTCCGTTGATATAGAGTATGGTCAGGTTTTTGGAGTGTGTTGTTGTAGTTGGCAGTAATTGAGTAAGAAGTATGTAGTATTTAGTAGGTAGTATTTTTGCTTGTTTGATTTTCAAAGTTTTTGGGTAATTCAATAATACGAGTTTGGCGGCGTAGGAACGGGAAGGGATATTTCGTTTGGAAAAACTCTCCTGCTGCAGGCCTTCAGCCTGCCTGGGCTTTCCGCGCATTTGTCCACCGGGGCGCTGCCCCGGGCTATGTTGCATCAGGCTTTCAGCCTGGGAATGCCGCACAATTCCCTGCTAAAGCTTAAGCGGCGGGCAATGGATGTTGTTCTGTAATGCTCCGGGAAGCCGGATGGTTCTGTATTCTGGGATCGTGTAACGATTCTGCGATTCTACATTTCTCCGCAGATTTCACTCCGTCTCCCCTTCACTCCCTCACTCAGTCCCTCCTTCTCCACTACGATTCAACAACCCAGCTATGGCGGCGTTAGAACATATGTTGCACAGCAGGAATTTGATACGCCGCCCTCATCCAACCAGTCGCACTGTCATCAGTCAGGTGACA
>CAYVBJ010000013.1:0-78557 GCA_964449075.1 uncultured Balneolaceae bacterium | reverse complement strand
CCGTTTATGAGTTGACCGGCGAAGCGATACTTACTTTCCAATCTACATTCAGGGGCCGTAAAGTACTTACCGACGCAACTGGGGGAATTGTCATCGATGATGATGGCGGTGTAATCACCACTGAGTATAACCGTAATGATGGCATCACAGGCCTGAAAGGAACCCTGAGCACTTTCAATAATCTTCTTCAGTTTGTACCGGCAGAAGATCCCGGACCGGCTACTTCTACAGATAATGTTGTCAACCCGGTTAAACGGACATTTGATCAGCTGACTAGTGGCACAGGCATTTCCCCGTTCCAGGGACAGCTTGTCTTTCTGGAAAATGTAACGGTAGACGAAGCCGGACAGACCTGGACAAACGGAACAAACTATACTCTCATCGATACTCTTGACAACTCATTTACCCTCAGAGTCGATCGTATTGAGGAATCCATACTGGAACCCGGAGAGCAGACATACGTAGGTACAACCATTCCTTCTGAACCGATCAATGTGATCGGATATATCGCACAGTTTAATGAAACTGTGCAGATCGTACCCAGAAAACTGGGAGACTTCCAGGACTTTGACGCACTTTCGTCATTTACACTGACTGCTCCTGAAAACGGTGCTACGATTCCGGTAGAGGGCGAATCAACCGAGCTGGTTGAAGTATCATGGGAAGCCACTACATCTATCACAGATGCATCCGTTACCTACCGGTGGATAGCAACAACACCTGATCTTCTGTTCAGTGTGCCGCTGCTCGACATACCCTCAAACCTTTCCGGTGAAAATCCTGCACTTACCGTTACCAAAGGGTTCATTGATACAACGATGGAACAACTGGGTGTTCAGGTTGGTGAAGATGCAACGATTAAATGGACAGTAGTTGCAACCGACGATGAAAACATTAAATATCCGGAAGAGTCATTTACTGTCACTTTCAGTCGCGGAGTGGTTACAAGTAACGAAGACGACTTCTTTTCAGATCGTCCGCAGGAGTTTGAATTAAATCAAAATTTCCCGAATCCGTTTAACCCCACTACCCAGATCACATTTACGTTGCCCAGTGCATCAGATGTAACACTGGATGTATTTAACACACTGGGACAGCGGGTTGCAACACTTGTAAACGGACAGCGCTCAGCAGGAAGCCATACGGTATCCTTTGATGCGTCTAACCTTTCAAGTGGAATGTACCTGTACAGAATACAGGCAGATAATTTCTCACAGGTACGAAAAATGATGCTTATTAAGTAAGTGAATCATTCAATTCATTTAAAAGCCCGCAGTGCTTACTGCGGGCTTTTTTTATGTCTTGCAAATCTGAACAAAATCCTACCCTGGATTGTTTTAATTAATGTGCGTAAACAAAATTTATTTAATTTCAGTGGAGATAAAATTATGGCTGCAAAAAAAATACTAATGATCGTGGGTGATTATGGTGAAGACCTGGAAATCATGGTTCCTTTTCAGGCACTTCAAATGGTTGGTCATGAAGTTCACGCTGTATGCCCTGGCAAAAAGAAAGGAGAACACTGTCCTACGGCAGTTCACGACTTCGTAGGGGATCAAACCTACATGGAAGGCCTGGGTCACAACTTTACCCTGAACTATAACTTCGACAGTGTTGACCCGGAAGATTATGACGCCCTGGTGTTGCCGGGCGGGCGGGCACCTGAATATTTGCGCTTGAATGACGAGGTTATTTCAAAAGTGAGAAACTTTGTTGAAAAGGATAAACCAATCGCTGCACTCTGTCATGGTTTGCAAATTCTGGCTGCAGTTGGTGGCATCGAAGGAAAAAAATTAACCGCATATCCCGCCTGCGGTCCTGAAATGAAACTTGCAGGTGCTGATTATGTGGATGTTGAGGTTACAGAGGCTGTGGTTGACGGAAACCTGGTAACTACACCTGCATGGCCGGGACATCAAAAGTGGCTCGCAGAATTTTTGAAAATCCTGGGTACTGAAATTATCCATTCTTAAAATTACTTTTCAGAGCATTATTTTTTTACATGGTCAGATTTGGCTAATAATATTTTTTGATGCATAGAATTTTATATATTTTCATATAGATATTTTTCGCCCAATTTTCATGGTAATTATTTACTTTAATATTTAACCAGATGTCAGATAAATATTTCGGGAAAAATTTTAAAACCATGTCTCAATAATTTATGAATGAGTGCAATAACCGTTAATAATCTTTATAAAATTTTTGGAAAAAAACCTGAACAGGCAATTCCAATGCTTCAAGATGGTGTTTCAAAGCCTGAAATTCTGGAACAAACAGGATGTACAGTAGCAATTAATAACGCTTCTTTCGAAATCCACCAATCTGAAACCTTTGTTATCATGGGGCTCTCCGGAAGCGGCAAGTCAACTGTACTGCGTTGCCTGAACCGATTAATTGAACCTACGGATGGAGAAATTTACATCGGCGAAGACAATGAAGATATACTCAATGTTGACCATGAACGATTGCTTGATTTGCGACGCAAAAGAATGTCGATGGTTTTTCAGAATTTCGGACTCTTTCCCCACAGATCGGTTTTGAATAATGTGGCTTACGGACTTGAAATAGGTGGTATGGCTAAGCCGGAAAGAGAAGATAAAGCAATGAAAGCAATCGATCTTGTTGGCCTTAAAGGTTATGAAAATATGAAGCCATCGGAATTAAGTGGCGGAATGCAGCAGCGGGTTGGTCTTGCACGGGCACTCGCTAACGAACCCGAAGTTCTATTGATGGATGAGGCTTTTAGTGCACTTGACCCGCTTATACGTGCCGATATGCAGGAAGAGTTGCTGCAGATACAGGACCGGATGCATAAAACAATTGTATTCATTACTCACGACCTGGATGAAGCTCTGAAAATTGGTGACAGAATTGCGATTATGAAAGATGGGATGATTGTGCAAATAGGCACGCCTGAACAGATTTTAACCGAGCCCGAAACAGATTACGTAAAAGCGTTTGTACAGAATGTTGATCGGACAAAGATTATAACCGCCGGCAGCATTATGCGAAAGGCTCCGTTTGTCAATATAAAAAAGGACGGACCAGGAGTTGCTGTCAGAGAGATGGAGCAGCATGGTGTATCCACTACCTTCGTTATTGATGGCGATCGCAAATTCAAAGGAATTGTTTCGATTGAAGATGCCGTAGAACTGCACAAAAAGAAAATCAAAAGCCTCGATACAATTATACAAACTGATGCCAAATCAACCTCACCTGACACTCCCATCAAGCAACTTATTGGGACTGCGATCGAAACCAGTCATCCCATTGCAGTGATTGACGAACAGGGAAAATTTCTGGGTGCCGTTGACCGTGCTTCGATTATCAGTGAAGTCAATTTGAACGATCCTGACTATGTGGATGAAAATGAAAAAGCAGACATAGCCGATAATAAAGAAGAGGTGCTCAAATGATTGATATTCCTGTTGGAGAGTTTTTTGAATTTATTATACAATGGCTGATCGATAACCTGAGTGGATTTTTTGATCTTATTACGGCAACTGTAAGTGCAACCCTGACAGCATTTGAGTCAGTTTTGATGTTTCCTCATCCGCTCATTATGATCTTTCTTTTCTCTGCCATTGCCTGGTATATATCCGGCTACGGTGTTGCTGCTTTTACGCTTGCTGGAATGTTCGTCATTGAAGGCATGAATTTATGGCCTCAGACCATGGATACCCTGGCGCTCATATTCACTGCTGTGATTATCGCTTTGATTATTGGCATTCCCGTAGGTATTTGGGCTTCTAAAAATGACACAGTTGAAAAAATTGTCAGGCCCATACTCGATTTTATGCAGACAATGCCTGCATTTGTCTACCTGATACCTGCTGTTCTGTTTTTTCAGCTTGGAAAAGTACCAGGAGTGGTAGCAACTCTTGTCTTTGCCACTCCTCCGGCCGTGCGGCTTACCAATCTTGGAATCAGGCAGGTTCCCGAAGAGATTAAAGAGGCAGCACTGGCATTTGGGTCAAACTCCAGGCAGATGCTTTATAAAGTTGAACTCCCTGTTGCATTGCCAACCATCCTGGCTGGTGTAAATCAAACGATTATGCTTGCTCTTTCAATGGTTGTTATTGCTTCTCTTATAGGCGCCGGCGGACTGGGCCAACCTGTTCTGGTTGGAATCCAGCAATTAAACATTGGACTGGGCTTTGAAGGCGGGATTGCCATAGTTATTCTTGCCATTTTCCTTGACAGAGTTACCCAGTCGCTGGGAACAGCTACGCAAAAAACTTAATTCTAATCAAACAAACTAACATTCAAATCAAATAATAAGAGGTTTTATTATGAATACACAGAATACATTAAAAACCTGCACAGGTTATTTTTTGGCAATCTTAGTCAGTTTCGGACTTTATGCCACATCCTGTGCACCTGAGGATGATACCACGAAAACCGCTGATCTTGTCTATGTAAACTGGGCTGAAGGAATAGCTTACACAAATCTTGCAAAAAACGTTCTTGAAGAAAAGATGGGATATACAGTTTCAATTACTTCGGCGGATGTCGGTCCTGCCTATACAGCTATTGCCAACGGCGACCAGGATGCTTTTATGGAGACATGGCTGCCCGTTCTGCACCGGAACTATATGCAGAGATTTGAGGAGGATATCGTAGATCTAGGACATGTATATGAGGGAACTCAAAGTGGTCTTGTTGTACCCGAATATGTTGAGATTGACAGTATTTCTCAAATGAATGAATACAGGGATGAATTTGACGGTGAAATAGTCGGGATAGATGCCGGTGCCGGGATTATGCAGACAACCGAGGAACTGATTCAAGAGTATAACCTGGATTATGACTTACTGACATCAAGCGGGCCGGCCATGACAGCCGCACTCAGCAGCGCAATCGAGAATGAGGAGTGGATCGTGGTAACCGGCTGGCAGCCACACTGGAAGTTTGGCCGGTGGGATCTGAAGTTTCTGAAACAGGATGAAAATAAAACGCTATGGGAAACCGGGAACATTCATATCATGGGCCGTAAAAATATCGAAGAAGATAAGCCGGTACTGGCTCAGTTTCTCAAAAATATGTTTTTCAATGAAGAGCAACTCGCAGACTTGATGGTTAAAGTAAATGAATCTGACCAGGATGTGGCAACGGTTACCAAACAATGGATGAATGAACACGAAGAGCTTGTAAATAGCTGGATACCGGAAGAAACCGGTGAAATGGCTGCAAACTGAAATCTGTTTTAAAGACGAATCTACTGCCGGGACTTTACATTTCAAGTGAAGTCCCGGTATATTTTAATCCGGGAAGAGGCAGCAAATCTGTTTACCTGTTTTGCCCTGAACTTTCTGCTTTCTCATCAATATACCGATTCACATTCTCTTCCAATACATAAAGCGGTACACTGCCACTCAGCAAAACCACATCATGAAATTCACGGATGTCAAATTCCTCCTTAAGTTCGAGTTCGGTTAAATCTCTTAACTCACGAATTTTTATCTCTCCCATTTTGTAGGCAAGTGCCTGTCCCGGCCAGAAAATATAGCGATCAACTTCAGATCGGATATTATGCAATGAGAGAGCTGAGTTCTGTGCCATATAATCAATAGACTGCTGTCTTTCCCAGCCCATTGAATGAATTCCAGTATCTACAACAAGCCGAAGTGCACGCCACATCTCGTAACTCAGCCGGCCAAAATTACTGTACGGATCTTCGTAAAATCCAACTTCAAGACCCAGCCTCTCAGAATAGAGTGCCCATCCTTCTGTAAAGGCAGTAAAGCCGGAAGCCGTTCGGAAAACCGGAAGATTTTGCAGCTCTTGCTGCAGAGCAATTTGCAAATGATGACCCGGAACTGCTTCGTGAAAAGATAGTGCCTCTATTTCATATAGTGGCCGGCTGTTCAAATTATGAGTATTCACAGCATAGTAACCTGCTCGGGTTCCATCAGCAGCTCCCCGGCTGTAATAGGCGGTAGTAGTTCGTGGTGCAAGGTAAGATGGCACTTCCCGTATGCCATAGGGCAGCCTGGGAAGTGTTTTAAAAAGTTCTGGCAATTTTCCATCCATCTTTTTTAAAACAAGCGCAGTCTCTTTTAAAAGTTCTTCCGGACTATTTGCATAGAATCGCGGATTTGATCTCAGGAACTCGACAAAGGTATCAAAATCATCCTCAAAATCTTCTTCTTCAACGATTTTCATCATCTCCTCACGGATTCTTTTCACTTCGCGCAATCCTTCCTGATGCACCTCTTCCGGTGCAAGATCCAGTGTCGTATACCTGCTAATCAAAAAATCATAATATTCACTGCCGCCTTCCAGGTCTGTGATACCTATAGATTCCGATCCATTTGGGATATAGGTTTCTGTGAGAAAATCCCGAAGTCTCTCATATTCAGGAACAATAACATTCCGAATCACCTCTTCCGCCCGTGAGATCAACAGTTCCTGTTCTTCCGGCTCAACTGAGACCGGGAAATTTGTAAATGGTTCAAACAGAACACTTTCAGAAGGATCATCCGTAATGTGAGATTCAACTGACTCCACATAGTTATCGAACACAACTTTTGGCCGTACCCAGTTTTCTTCAATTCCCTTTTCCATTCGTTCAATAAATCCATCATTGTATGATGGGAACGCTTCAAGCCGCTTCAAATAGTTCTCATAATCTTTCCTGTTATTGAGAGGAACCCGGTTGGACAGATCCGCAAACGTTGCATGATAATCCCACCATCCGTTCAGCGGCAGAAGATGCCCGTTCAACTCATAATTTGTGATATCATTTTCGAGCTGCAGCTTAAATATATCGTAATTGATTTGATCCTCGCGTGAAAGCCGCTGGTATGAAATTGACTCAAGCCTGTCAAGAAAATTTTTATTTTGATTATACCTCTCTTCAAGTGCATCGAGTGATGTATCCGGGAGCTTGTCATTAAATTTGTGCACTCCCTGGTCGGTAGCAAACAGCGGATCGGCTTGAAGCCGATACTCATAGTGATCATCAAAAAGCTCCTGAAGATCCTCTTCGGGATAGCCGCAGCTCATTAAAAGCAGCAGTAAGGGAAACAGAATAACAGAGAAAAATTTCATTTTGTTTATTTTTAAGCCTGATTTCGAAAACATTTATACTATGAAATGTAAATAAATTATCAGTTTAACCCGATATAGAATTTCAGTTCTGTCCGTTATTTTGCTCTTTTGATTTTACCGTTACTTATTCTCAACAAATCTGCAATTAAACAGTTCAACATTCTCAGCAGGATCTCTCGACTCCAACCGTCCTCGCTGCCGGTTCGCAGGTTTCCGTTACCAGTGACAGGATCGTTCATATTCATCCGGCGGCGCATACGGCTTGTAAAATTAGTATAGGGTTTGGAGTTGCGCCGCCCGGACTCACTCCCGCGGTCATTGTCGTGTCGAGCGTAATGAGGAGCAGAGCGACGAATGGAGTCGAGACATCTCCCGGTGCAGGCTTGCATTGGTGTGGGAGTAACAAGGATCTCATGCTATTAAAGGCTGATGACTGGCCCGGGATAGGTTTTCCCGATTTCCATACCGAACAGTACCTGCTGGTCCGGCGTCATCTTCCAGGGCTCATGGATAAATTCAGAAGGAACCAATTTTAATTCCGGAATCCAGTGACGGATATACTCCCCTTTTTTATCATATTTTTTACCCTGATGGATGACATTAAACCGGCGGTTTCGGGGATCAAGTCCTACAGTAGCATTGTAAGCCCAGTTACCCCAGTTGCTGCACACATCGTAATCGATCAGTTTCTCTTCGAACCATGATGCACCCATTCGCCAGTCAATATTCAGATCCTGGGACAAAAAGCTGGCTGCATTTTGCCTGCCCCTGTTGCTCATATATCCTGAAGAGTTGAGTTCACGCATATTTGCATCAATAAAAGGGATGCCTGTCTCTCCTTTCGCCCATGCCTCAAACAGGTATTCGTTTGCCTGCGGATTCATCTTTTTTCCCTGGATTCCACCCGGTTTAAAAATCTTGTTTCCATGTTTCAAAGCTGAAAACCGAAAATAATCCCGCCACATCAATTCAAATATCAGCCAGTAAGTTGAACTGTTTTTTTCCCGTTCATTTTCATACGCTTTCACCTCATCATAAACTTTACGCGGAGATAATGATCCGTTCGCAAGCCAGGCTGAAAATTTTGATGAATAATCAGCACCTAAAAGCTGGTTTCTCGTCTTTTTGTAATTTTTAAGATGGTTGCCTTCCCAAATATATTCCGACAATCTTTTCAATCCGCTTCTCTCTCCGCCTTTAAACTGAAGTACAGACCGTTTATCTATTTTGGCATTCTCCATTAACAAATCTTCACAGGCAGGTATCTTTCCGGCATTCTGAATCCGGGCAAATACCAATTTGTTCTGATAATCTGCCTGTTTTCGCAATTCAACTTGCTTTTCAATTTTTTTTCTGAATGATGTAAAAACATCGGGAATCGCATCAGCATCAAAAGGAAGATCATTCAGATGGTATAATGTAGAGTCCCAAATCCAGGTAACAGGCACCGCGCTATTTTTCTCAAGTGATTTTTCAACATTTATCTCTTCACTCGTCACCTCTTTAGGTGCAAATATTCGGCTAACCGGGTAATTATTCAGCAGTTTTGGAATTTCAACTTCAGGCTTGCCGACAGAAACAATTAAATCTCCGCCTCTTTCAGCCAGATTATGCTTAAGGTCTGATACCGATTCTATTAAAAACTGTGTCCGGATCTCTCCGGTTTTTAAGAATCCATACCTGTTTTTTAAAAAGTGTCTCTCATCAAAACAGTAAAAGCAGATGACGGGGCCATTCTCAGACGCAGCTCTCAATACCGTGTTATCGTGAAGTCTTAGATTATTCCTGAACCATACAAGTTGAATCATGCCGGGTATAATTACTGTTTTGCAGATCTGTTTAAAGTGATTTTACAACATTCACAACTTTTAAAAAGTTTGATTATGTAATCTGTTCATAATTTTTTATATAAATAAAGCTGCTAATTTAATCTGACTAATGAAACCATCTGCAGGCATTCTTTTACTTTCTCTCTGTTTTTTACTTTCGTGCACTTCCGGGACGGGATCAGGTTCTGTAACACCTGAACCGGGACAGGTTGATTATCTCTCGTACCCCGAAGGTTTTAAGGTTGAGCTTTTTGCAGAGAATGTACCCAATGTGCGCGCTATGGCAGTAAGTCCCAATGGTGTGATTTATGCCGGTTCACGGGGTGCAGGAAATGTTTATGCTATACTGGATCTTAATAATGATTTCCGTGCTGATTCTCTGATAACGATCGCATCCGACCTGAATATGCCTGTGGGAGTAGATTGGAAAGACGGAGATCTCTACGTGTCGGCTGTCGACAGGATTCTTCGGATTGAGGATATTGACAATAATCTTCAAAATCCGCCTGACCCGGTAGTGGTAACAGATCAATACCCGACAGAAACGCATCACGGATGGAAATATATTGCGTTTGGTCCGGATGATAAACTCTATGTTCCGGTTGGCGCACCCTGTAACATCTGTGAACGGGAAGAGGAGATTTTCTCCACCATTACCCGGATCAATCCGGATGGCTCAGAGATGGAAATAGTTGCACAAGGAGTCAGAAATTCAGTCGGATTCGACTGGCATCCCGAAACCGGTGAGTTATGGTTTACAGAAAATGGCCGGGATATGATGGGTGATAACATACCTCCTGATGAACTGAACCGGCTTGAAGAACCCGGACAGCATTTCGGGTATCCCTACCTGCATGGAAATGATATTTGGGATCCCGAATTTGGAGAAAAAGGAAAAGAGCTTGATATCAATTTCACAACCCCGGTACAGAATCTTGGACCGCATGTTGCAGCACTTGGAATGCTGTTTTACAAAGGCGAAATGTTTCCTGACGAATATAGGAATCAAATTCTGATTGCTGAACACGGAAGCTGGAACAGAAGTGAAAAAATCGGATACAGGGTAACTCTCGTTCGACTTGAAGGAGGTGAGGCAGTTTCTTACGAACCTTTTGTAGACGGATGGCTGCAGGAGGATGAAACCGTATTGGGAAGACCGGTTGACCTTGTCCAGTTACGCGACGGGTCTCTGCTTGTATCAGATGATCACCGGAACAAAATCTACAGAATATCATATAACAAGTATAACCAGAACGCATAAAAGATAAAAAAATAGCGTGTATCTCTCAGGAAAATATACCGATTTCGGACTCCTTCTTCTCCGCGTAGGACTGGGTGTTCTGTTTATACTTCACGGGTTTCCCAAACTTTTTGGAGGTCCTGAAATGTGGGGCCGGGTTGGAATGGCAATGCAGAGTATTGGCATTGATTTTGCGCCTGTATTTTTTGGTTTTATGGCGGCTTTTGCAGAATTCTTCGGCGGAATACTGCTCATTTTCGGTCTCTATATGATGCCCGCACTTCTGCTGTTAATAATCACAATGGCGGTGGCATCTTTGCATCATGTGGCCCAGGGTGATTCTTTTTCTCAAATTGCGCATCCGCTCAAAGCTGCCATTGCATTTGCAGCTCTACTTCTTACGGGACCGGGTCGCTACAGTATGGATCAGAAATTAAAACGAAAGCGCCGGCGTTAGATATCTTTCTGTTCAGGTTCAGAGAGATCCTGTAAGGCTTCTGAACTTCAGAGCCCAGACCCTCCAAACCGCTTCACGCACAATCGATTTACTCATCTTGGATTCTCCTTCTTCCCTTTCCCTGAATATGATTGAAACTTCTTTCAGTTTGAAACCTGCATTCCAGGCCCTGAAATGTATTTCGATTTGAAATGCGTAACCATTCGATCTGATTTTATCAATATCGATGTGTTCAAGTACCTCCCGCCTTATGCATTTAAACCCGGCAGTGGTATCCTTGATAGGGAGACCTGTAATAAAGCGGGCATAAAGGTTTGCCCCGTACGATAAAATTAGCCGGCTCAGCGGCCAGTTTACAATACTGATTCCATCAGAATATCTGGACCCGATAGCGACATCTGCTTCACCTTTTTGGACTGGTTCAATAAGTTTTGGAAGATCTTCCGGGTTGTGTGAAAAATCAGCATCCATTTCGCATATAAACTGGTATTCATGTTCAAGAGCAAACCTGAACCCTCTTACATACGCTGTTCCCAAACCACACTTTTCCTGTCGCTCTATTAAATGAATTCTGTTTTCGTATAACTTCTGTTTTTGCCGGACAATTTCAGCTGTTCCATCGGGCGAATTATCATCCACAATCAGTAAATCAACCCAGACAGGCAAATTCATAATATTGTCTATCATCTTGCTGATGTTATGAGCTTCGTTGAAAGTGGGAATAATTACTAATGAGTTTCTGCTTTTCACTTTACTTCCCCTTGGCTCTTACAACAGTAAAAATTGTATTTATCAAGATCTTGAAATCCATTCTCAAAGACATATTTTCTACATAAAAAAGATCGTATTTTGTTTTTTCAATGACATCATCGAGAGAGGTGTCATATTTCCACTTAACCTGTGCCCAGCCTGTAATTCCGGGCTTAACCCGAAGGCGTCTTGTGTACAGAGGAATCTGTTTCTGAAATTTTTCGACAAAATGCGGCCTTTCCGGACGAGGACCTACCAGACTCATATCACCTTTCAATACATTTATAAATTGTGGTAACTCATCCAGTCGTAATTTTCGAAGCCACTGGCCAACATTTGTAATTCTCGGATCGTTGTCACTGGCCCATGTTGGCCCGCTCTTTGCTTCGGCATTATCTATCATTGTTCTGAATTTATACATCGTGAAATTTCTGCCGTTACGCCCAACCCTCTTTTGACGATAAATAACCGGGCCTTCTGAAGTAGTCTTAATCAAAATCGATATAATAATTATAAGTGGTATCGATAACAGGAGCACAACCAGGGAAACGATTACATCAAGCATTCGTTTTAAAAATCGTTCATGGTAAGAAAGAGGCGCAGGTGATACGTCAACAAGAGGAAGTCCAAAAATTTGATTGGTTTTATTGAGACCGTTCACAAGCTGAAAAAAGTCGGGCAGAAGTTTCAGTGATATGTCGGGATAATCCACACTGCTGATAACACGTACCAGGTCTTCTCTTCGTTCCGGTTCCAGGGCAACAATCACCTCCTGTATCTCTAGATTGCTGATCACCGATCCGATTTCCGATAATTCACCTAAAATCTCTTTTTCATTAACCAGCGGTTCCGATTCCCCTGCTTTGCCGTTAAGATGAATAAAACCCAACACCTGCATACCAAGAGTTTTATTTCTTTGAAGATCTTCAAAAACCGTTTGGGCTGATTTTCCCGTACCTACAATAATGGCCCTGTGCAGTCCTTTTCCCCTCACTGCATACATTCGCTGAACAGTTCGGATTACAAACCGGTTAACAGAAAGACAAAATCCTACATAAAAGAAATAAATAGCCGTTGTGCTTATTGCGTCCTGGAAGTTAATTCTGGGATCGAGTGTGGAAACAAAATACAAAATTAATGTACCTGTAATCGTGGCCTTCAATACCTTCAGGAACTCGTCGAACCTGGAAATGAGGTATAACTTTTTATAAAGTCCCATTCCTGAAGTAACTGTGAGCCAGAAAGCCACATGCACAAAACCCAATGTAAGCGGGGTAAAACTACTTCTTTCTATAAATTGATCCAGCATGCGGGTCTCCGTGATATAAAACAGAAACCAGGCAAGACACAGAATCAAGGCATCCAGAAGAAAAGTAAACGTGATTTCTCTGAAACGATTTATTCTTGGCAAACTATTTTTCGAAAATTATTATTAATGGACAATGAAAATAACGATTTTTCAGCATCCTAAAACAAATTTATAATTAATTTCCATAACTCACTTGTTTACTCATTTAAAAACCTCCGGAAAAACCAAAGCCCGCCTGGGAATTCTTGATACAGATCACGGCAAAATTGAAACTCCGATTTTTATGCCTGTGGGAACTGTCGGCTCAGTAAAAGCGGTAAAACAGGACGAGCTGGTAAACAAAGTGAAAGCTCAAATCATACTGGGAAACACCTACCATCTTTACCTTCGTCCCGGCCTTGATATCATGAAGGATGCCGGCGGACTGCATAAATTCATAAACTGGGAGAAGCCCATTCTTACCGATTCGGGTGGGTACCAGATATTCTCACTCTCTGATAATCGTGAGCTGACTGAGGAGGGGGCTCACTTTAAAAGCCACCTTGATGGATCGAAACATCTCTTTACAGCAGAAAATATTGTTGATATTCAGCGAACCCTCGGTTCAGATATTATCATGATCCTGGACGAATGTCCTCCCTACCCTGCCGATTACGGGTACGTGAAAAACTCCATGGAACTCACCCACCGATGGGCTAAACGCGGGCGAAATGCTTTTAACCGGACAACATCACTTTACAGCCACAGTCAGTTTCAGTTTGGGATTGTTCAGGGCGGAACCTTTCCCGATCTTCGGAAAGAATCCTCTGAATATATGGCCTCCCTGGATTTTGAGGGTCTCGCGATTGGCGGACTCAGCGTGGGCGAGCCTGCCGAACTGATGTACGAGATGACAAACCTGAACACTGACGTCCTTCCTGCCGACAAACCGCGTTATCTTATGGGTGTTGGAACACCGGCCAACCTGCTGCAGTGTGTGGCGCTCGGTATCGACATGTTTGATTGCGTGATGCCAACCAGGAATGCCCGCAACGGCATGCTTTTCACAAAGCACGGTACCATCAATATCCGGAATGCCAAATGGAAACACCATCACAAACCGTTTGATACTGATTTCCCGACTGATCTCTGCAGCAAATACAATATGAGTTACATGCACCATCTCTTCCGGTGTAATGAGATCCTGGGGCTTGAGCTCGCCTCTTTGCACAATCTCACATTTTATCTTTGGCTGATGCAGGAGATCAGGAACCGGATCAAAGACAATTCATTTGCCGGCTGGTATGATGATATGTCAAAGACAGTTGATTCAAGAATTTGAACAATTAACCGGTTTGCACGGATTTATGGAATTGTAAAAACAGACAGTTAACAGTATGCAGAAAGCAATCAATAAATCCTCGTGAAACCTTGTGTCATCGTGCCCTCGTGGCAAAATAAAACATCAGCGCAACACTGCGGATTTATCTGCGAGACTCAACGAGAGAAATCACCGGGATTGTATCAAAAAGCTATCAGAGACAAGTCTTAGAAAGCAATTTATAGCTCTGAGAACTGATCCAGGATCGATCCGTTTAAAAACGATTTAATCAGAATATCCACATCAAACCATACCGAATAGTTCTGAAGATAGTACAAATCAAATCTCTGCCGGTTCTCAGAGATATAATTATCATTCTTATGCAGTTGCCAGTAACCTGTGAGACCGCTTTTATATTTGTAATTATATCCGTTACCGCCCGCCAGGATTAAATCCGAACCTGTGAAGCTGATCTTACCGGTCAATACGTGCAAACAGCAGAGCCACCGGTTCACCCACTTATGATCACGAACAGGTTTCAGAAGAGTCATTGATGTCATTTTCTTGCCATCGTAGCAAGGAATTTTTCCGGATTTGTTTTTGTGCATCAGCCAGCCGAAAAAGACAAAGGGGGTCAGCAGCAGAATCGCTGTAAAACTAAATACGATATCAAAAGCTCTTTTCAAAAAGCGTTGCAGCGGATTTAAAAACGACATATCAGCCTCTATAACAGCAATATCATCCAGGTATTCAACATTAGCTTTCCCAAGTAAAAAGTTGATATCTGATGAGACAATTTTCGATTCAGCATCCAGGTATTTGATTTTTTCAAGCGATTTCAGGATTTCACTGAACGAAAGAGCATCTGTAAGGTAGTATATTTGATCAGCTTCTGTAGCCCTGATCAGCTCCGGCAGTTGTTGAATGGACCCGATTACCGATACACCTTCAATCTCGGTTTTACCGTCCCACTTTTCCTGGTGAATAATTCCAAGTATCTTTTTTTGTCTGCCGGCATTAGCAGAAATCTTCCTTACCAGGTCTGCAGTCTTTTCACTTACCCCCGCTATCAGTATTCCCGGCGTTTTGAAACGCCCCCTGGCAGATACCGAATCTTTGGAAAAATTCAGGCGCAGTATACGTACCAGGGCAACTGAGAAAAAACCCAAAACTCCGCTTACTGCAAATATTATACGAGAAAAAGCAAGTTCCCTTGCAAAAAAGGCAATCACGGCCAGCGTTGCAAAACTCATCACCACAGCTTTCAGACTGCCAATCACAGAGTACCTGTGCTTGCTGACGATACCAAATAGCTGACCGTAGATAAGATAGAATATTGACAAAATGAGATTCAGTGACAAAAATTCAAATCGAACCCGGTTTGAAATTTCAACCGGATCAAAGTTAAACCTCGCTGCGTAGCTGATCAGAAGTGCCAGGTTAAGGATCAGCAGATCAACAATCACAAAGCGATGTTTTTTGATGAATACTGAACTCATTGAGACAATCGATCTGATAAAAATGGCAATAAAAACCATGAGTCTGAAAAAGGACGAATACCTGGATGAATAATGCTTTTCGAAGAAGAGGTAAAGAGACCGGTTAAAATGACGTACATACTGCATGTTATTCTGTTTTGAGCTCTCTCCCTTGTAGTGAATAATGGAAGTTTCGGGTACATAGTCGATTCTCCAGCCATTTTTCCTGACACGGTAACAGAGATCAATATCCTCCGCATACATAAAAAAACGTTCATCAAAACCGCCTGCTTCCTTTAATGCACTGCTGCGAAAAAACATAAAAGAACCCGATAATACTTCAATCTCTCCCGGTTCATTCTCATTTTTCCAGCTTTCATAGTACCTGCCAAATAACCGGCTTTCCGGAAACAGGGCAGTGAGTCCTGATGCCTTGAAAAGTGCTGTTGATATTGTCGGGACAGTCCTTCTCGATTCCGGGGCAAACGTACCATCCGGATTTACAATTTTGCAACCACATGCCCCACAGTCACTGTTTTCGTCCATATGACGGATCAGAACTCTGAGTGTATCTTCCTGGAGAAGTGTATCAGGATTCAGAAGAAGTGTGTATTTCCCTTTTGCTTCACGTATTGCCTGATTATTTGCTTTTCCAAATCCATAATTTTCAGAATTTTCAATATACCGAACGTCTTTGAAGCGATTTTTGAGAAATTCCAGGGAGCCATCTTTTGAGGCGTTATCTACTACAATACACTCTGTATTCAATCCCCGGGATGCATTTTCAACCGATCGCAGGCAGTTAGCCAGGAACTCTTTTACATTGTAGTTGACGATGATAATCGTAATGTCATACCCGGCCGGTTTACTCATGATCTTAGCGTATGATTACCACTTTTCCTACACCCCTTTCACTGTTGTTTTCATCAATTGCAACAACAAGATATACACCAGACCCTACCCGTTTTCCCTCAAAGTCTCTTGCATTCCATTCAATTCTGCCCCCTCTTGCCTCAATCGTCTGAATAAGTGATCCGTTGGATGCAAGAATTCTCACTTTTGTTTCCTGAGACATTCCGTCTATAAATATTCTGTCGTGCCGGTCATAGACAAATGGATTTGGAAATACTTTTAGCTTGTCCATACTGGTTTCTGCAATTCGCGGAACATCCAGGAAAGAGATCAGCCCCACACTGGTGGAAATAAAAAGTTCGCCGTTTTCAGGATTTACAGCCATTGACTGAATATCGTTGGAAAGCAGCGGACTATTTTCAGTTGTAAATTGATTCAGTATTCTGTTTCCCTGTTCATTTAACAGGAAAACACCTTCATTGGATGTGCCAACCCACTTTTGATTGGCCCCGTTAACAGCCATCGCTGTTACCTGAATATCTCTTAGCAGAAAAGGAGAAGCCGCAGTTGTATCTGCATTGATAAGCCATTGTGCCCTGATATCATTGGGTGATCCATCCAGTATAAATTGGGGTATCACAAATTTTGCGATGCCACGCTCAGTCCCGATCCACACTTCACCATTTAAATCTTCAATAATTGCGGTGACCTGGTTGTTTGGCAAATTCCCCTGGTTGAAATCATCAACCAGCTTTATACCTCTCTGGTCCGATTCATCATTCGGATCACCTGTATCAATAATCACCATCCCCTGGCCAATTCTTCTGTTTGACTGCAGAGATACCCACTTCCAGTCTCTCGAATCAATAAAGAGGCCTACGTATAAATCTGAAGAGGACAATCCACCAAGCGGTGCAAAATTAACCCAGTCTTCGTCACCTGGCAGCTGGTTGTAGAGCGGGGTGGAACCAAAACGGCTTACCGCCCATACGCGTCCTTCACTGTCTGCCTGCAATCCACTGATAACCGGAAAACCCGGATCATCGGCAACCCAGCCTTCCAGTGTGGAATTTTCATTATTGAAAATT
Organism: uncultured Balneolaceae bacterium; assembly: GCA_964449075.1. Classification (GTDB taxonomy): domain Bacteria; phylum Bacteroidota; class Rhodothermia; order Balneolales; family Balneolaceae; genus CAYVBJ01. Next base: position 61,198 of record CAYVBJ010000013.1, on the reverse strand, counting down.
CTGATTTCATCCGTCTCTTTCTCGTGCCTCGCAATTCCTCTTCCCCAGCTTCCAAAATAGTAAAAAGAGTCGGTTACAGCAGTTGTAAAAACAAGATCAAACCGGTTTTCTGCAAGCGTACTGGTGTTATTGATATTAAACGCATTCCACTCTCCTTCCCTTCTTATCAGGTACCCTTTCGTATTATCAATTGTGGCATCCCTGTCAGAAAAACGGGAGGTGCCGGAGATCAGAGTATTTTCATCGAAAGTCATTCCATCGATCAGATTTACACTTGGCCCTTCAGGCGAGATAAACCGAAAACCGGTATCAGAATTTGCAGATACCCCCAGGCCATCTATTGCAGATCCTGCAAAAAGCTGAAACCGGAAATTGTCATCGATCAAAAATCCGGATGTCAGGCGGGACGTATTCACGTTCCGGATCTCCCGTTCAAACGTTTCATCCACAAGAATCAGCCGGCGCTCCTGGATTCCGATTATACTTTCTGAACTTGTACCTTTTTTAAATTTAATAACATTTGTTCCCGTAAAGAGAGTACTCTCAGACCACTCCAGACCATTAAATTCGAAGTTGCGGTCATCCGTTGAGGCAAAGATACGTCCGCCGAGCGATTCGATCGCCCGAACGGGTAAATCGACAAATCCGCCGGAACTATCAAAATTAATCCAGTTCTCATCTGTTGCAAGATTGGTATCCAGGGAACCGGTGGCCACTCCCTGCTGGGTGGCAGCCCATAAATTATTGTTTACAAATGTTATCGCATTGATATTAATCGCACGATCAAACTCTCCAAGTTTTGAAAATGTATCTTCCACAAACAGAGTATTCAGATTGAAAACAACAATCCCAAACGACGTGGCAACAAAAAGCTGCTGATCACGAACCTTCATCTGGTTAACAGACCTTGTAGTAAATGATGAAGCTCTGAAGATATCCTCTAGCCTGGTAAACTCTTGAGTATCGATATCAAATATATCAATCATTCCATCAACATATCCAAGGAATAACCTGTTATTACCAGAATCAAATTCAATAACATCCGGACTCAGGCGATGCATCCCGTTCACTGTGGTAAATGTACCGGAAACCTCCCCGTTTTCGACCGACATAAGTCCGCCCGTAGTAGCTGCCCAAATGGTACTGTTATCAGAGGCTGTAATATCTGTAATGCTGTTGAAAGAAGTGCTGGCTCTCCAGGTTCCCAGCTGCTGTGCTGAGATCTGTCCTCCGGCAGAAAGCATAAATAACAGCAAAAGATAAATGAATTTCAGATTGCTAAGCATAGGGTAAGATAATATGAAGATGAATGATAACCTGCTTGAATAAAAAAAACCACTTTTGATTCAATTTGATCAAAATATGCCGCATATTAGACACTTTGAATATTATCGATCAAATGTCTTTAAAGCATAATCTTTTAATACTGGGATCGCAGAACAACAATCCGGCTGATCAAAACCTGGACAGAGATGAGATCCGTCCGGTTCAGATTCTGCACCGGGACGCACATTCAGAACCTGTGAATTTTTTTAATAACTGGGGAAAAGTCGGGGTCAGTTCTATTGCCTGGAAAAAACATAATAGGAATCAGCTGATTGTATCCATCAATGATGAGCTGAGAAAACTCGATACCAAAACAGGCAAATTTACAAAACTGGATATTCCCCGTATTTATGATCTGCACGACATCCATTACTTAGGAGATTCTCTCTGGATTTCAAACACCGAATTCGATGAGGTAATTGAGTACAATACCAAACAAGAGAACATCATCAGGCGTATTTCCCTTGATAAATTCAGAACTCAAAAGGAGCTTCAAAAGGCAAGCGAAGAAAAGGTAAGAGACCGGTTTCACTGCAACCAGGTTTTCAGGAATTACGAAGGCAATTTGTGCGTACTGATTCATCATGTCAGCGGATGGCAATATTACAGGATACTGCTCGAAAAACTGGTTAAAAACCAGGGAGATGGTGGTGTGATCAATCTTGATAAAGAAACTGTGGTTCCATTGAAACTGCAAAGCCCTCATTCACTGAGAATGATCGATGGAGATTACTGGATTCAGGACAGTGGTGACTTCTCTACAAAGATTTATAATAGTAACTGGGAGCTCATTACTGAAATTGAAAATGGTGGATTCGGTCGTGGTGTGGATTTCTCATTAAAAAAGAATCGGGTTTATATTGGCCTCTCTGCCACAAGAAAACGTTATCTGAAGGTGATACCAAGCGGGGGGTATCACCTGAACAGAATCCTGGTTGTCGATCCCGAATCAAAGATAAAAATGGATGAGATACCAGTTTATCACATTGAGCAGCTTGACAATGTTTATATCCTGGATGAAAATGAAGTTGAGATTTTCAGGAATCTTGACCGATTATGATACCTTTTTTCGATTATTTCAAAGATTAAAAGAAAATTGTTCGTTCAAATCAATCTTTTTTGATACATCCGGTAACGCTTTTCAAAGTGTCCGCCAATTTTTTCGGCAACACGAATCATGTTAACATTATTCTCAAGAATCCATCCTATCTCAGAACTATTCATGCCCCGGTAAAGTCCATTTTGAATCGTCTCTCTGTGTAAAAGTACATCAATTCCTTTTCCCTGGTACTCCTTTTTCACTCCCATCAGTGCGGTTCGAAGCTTATCTATTTTTCTGCGATACCATAAGAGTTTTAGTATTCCAACCGGAAAAAGTGTGCCATTCATCTCTTTAAAGACCTGGTTATAGTCAGGCAGTGCAATCGAAAAGGCAACCGGTTCACCATCCACTTCAGCAATATGAGCAAAATCTGTATCCACGATCATTTTCAGATCATTAGCAAAATGCCTGAACTCCTCTTCACTAATGGGAATAAATCCCCAGTTATCTTGCCAGGCTTCATTAAAGATACCCCGAACAATCTCTACCTCTTTTTCAAGATTTTTCAGATCGAGTGGTCTGATTTCCAAATTTGGAAGACGTCTTTTAACGATTGCCTCAGCTCTGTTTATACGGTCCCTGTCAACAGATTCTTGAGATACGATATAGGTAAACAGGTCCACAGACTTTTCATATCCGGATTTTTTTATCAATGTATCGTAGTAAGGCTTATTGTAGGGCATCATAATTGCCGGATATTTATCAAACCCCTCAACGAGAACACCTATCATATCCATCATTCCGGGACTTGCCGGCCCCAGTACATTTTCCATACCTTTGTCTTTCAGCCAGTCTTCAGCAACTCTGAAGAGCAAATCGGCCGTGCTTTGATTATCAATTACCTCAAAAAAGCCAAAAAAACCGGTTTTGCTTTCATAAAATTCATTGTATCTGTGATCAATGATCGCAGCTATCCGGCCAGCAGGTTTATCATTGTGGAATGCTACAAAAAGTGATATCTCAGCGTTTTCAAAGAAAGGATTCTTTTTTGTATCGAGAAGCTTTTTTTGCTCAATTTTAAGAGGCGGCACCCAGTACTTGTCATCTGCATAGTGCGAGTAGGGAAACTCGAGAAACTCTTTTTTCTCCGCTTTGGTGGTTACAAATGTTACCCCGTTCGTTTCAGTATCGGGCATTTTTTAAATATCAATTAGAGAATGGCCATTCTTATCAATGATACCATGTTTTATTCCAACAATCTGAAATGCACTTAGAATACGATCGAGCTGTTCATTGGTATGAGTTGCCATATAGCTTGTACGAACCAGTGACTGACCAGCAGGAACACCAGGGGGGACGACTGCATTTACGTAAACCCCTTCCTCAAAGAGATCTTTCCAAAAACTGAAACATTCATTCATACCCCCGATTACCACAGGAATAATTGGAGTTTGGCTTGTCCATACATTAAAGCCAAGTTTCCGAAGCTCTGTGCGCATATAATTAGAAATTTCTTCCAGCCTTTCGAGTCTCCAGGGCTCCTCCTGCAGTATTTCAAGAGCTTTTAATACTGTGGCGACATTGGCAGGCGGCATACTCGCACTAAAGATGTGAGCGGGGGAATTATGACGAATATATTCAATAACAGGTCTCTCACCAACAATAAACCCACCAAGTGACGCGAAAGATTTGGAAAATGTTCCGCTGATAAGATCAACCTGGTCAAGCAGACCAAATACAGAGGCAGAGCCCCTGCCGCCATCACCGATTACTCCGATAGCATGAGCGTCATCGAGATACAATCGTGCGCCGTATTCTTTTGCAAGCTCCAGCAATTCCGGAATCCTGGCAATGGTTCCGGACATTGAAAAGACACCATCACTGATGATAATTTTTCCCGCTTCAGGATCAGCGTTCTCCAGAAGTCTTCGGAGATGTGTAATATCATTGTGTTTGTAGCGCACAGTTTTTGCATTCGATACCTGTGTTCCGACAACAATACAGGCATGATTGTCCTTATCAGAAAAAATTATGTCATTTCTGCCTGCAATTGTCTGTATACTTCCTTCATTCGTCTGATATCCTGTGCTAAACAGAACACAGGCCTCCTTATTCATGAATTCAGCAAGTTTCTCTTCAAGCTCAAGATGCAAATCGAGGGTTCCGTTTAAATACCTTGAACCTGTACAGCCGGTTCCATAAACCTTAATCACATCCTGAGCTGCTTTCATGGTTCTGGGATCATTTGTCAAACCCAAATAATTATTTGAACCTGCCATGATCACATCACGACCTTCAATCTGAACGGTCGTTCCATCAGTGGCTTGCAGCGGTTTAAAGTAAGGGTACAGACCAGCTTCTTTAATTTCATCTGCCTTTGTAAATTCAAAGGCTTTCGTAAAAATGTCTGCTCGTTTAATTTCGGCTCTGAATTCGCCCATCGCGAGGTGCTTATAATTTACATTATCGTTGGAATATAGGCAGTATTAAAATTCTATCAAATTATTGATTTGCCGCTATTCTATTTTGTTTCCCGTTTTTCTGATTCAGCTTAGTAACATAGCTGGTATAAACTGCATTCCCTTAGATATATTATTTAAATTTTCAGGGGTATATTACTACTGACAAATCCTTTCTTTTGTTTCAGGAAAATTACCGATATACGGTTTTATATTCTCCCTGTAATTAAACTGTCTTACTCTTCCTGCTTATTTGACAACATTTCTCTGTAACAGGATAACAGTTTCCTGTTGATATTTTCCCAGCTGTACTCTTTAGCCTTTTCCAAAGAATTAGTTCCCATCTCTTTACGTAATTCCGGATATTTAATCAGAGACTCTGTATCATCTAAAAATGCTCCAAAGTCTTCTGCTTCAGCTCTGTAGCCATTAACACTATTTTCAACCAATGATTTACTGCCGGCAGCATCTGCAACCACACACGGTAATCCGCTTGCCATTGCTTCGAGAGTGACACTGCCAAAGGTTTCTGTATCAGACGGGAAAAAGAATATATCACTGCTGGCATACGATCTGGCCAATTCTTCGCCCTCAAGAAACCCGGTCATAATTGCAGATGGAAGTAAAGATTTAAATTCATCACCTGCCGGCCCGCTTCCAACTACAACAGCTTTCACGTTTACATGATCTTTCTGCAGAGTTCGCAGCACATCTGCATACATCTTCAAATTCTTCTCCCAAACAAGCCTTGAAACAAACGTGACCACAATATCACCAGGTAAAATACCCAATTTGCTTCTCCACTCTTCCGATCTTCTCTCCGGATTAAACAGATTTGTATCTACTCCTCTCGCCCAGACAATCAGGCCGTTTGATATGTTATTTTCTTTTAGCTCTGCTGCCATCGAAGGAGTTGGTACATAAATCTGAGAACAGTGGCTGTAAAACCACCGCAGATATTTCCAGCCGGCCGGTTCAAGCCATTGAAATCCATAGTATTTCAAATAACTTGGGAAATGGGTATGATAGGAAGCTACAATCACTTTTCTCTGTTTTTTTGCCCATTTTAAAGCACGGTATCCCAACAGATCAGGAGTTGCAATGTGAATAATATCCGGATCGAACTCTTCCAGCCGGTTTTTAGCCTCTTTCGACAGGCCTGTTGAAAGACGGTATTCAGGTCTGCCCGGTGCCGGCTTAGAGGGAACCGGTATAAATTCACCCACATGGTCTACCTCAGGATTTTCGGTAGTAGGACCAAATACAACAACCTCAACATCATTCTGAATTAAAAAACTGACGAGACGATTCAATGTCAACGAAACACCGTCCCGGATGTGATTGTAATTGCCCGTAAAAATAGCTACTCGAAATTTGCTCATAATTTTTTAATGCAGACTGCAAACCCGTATCTTGTTGCTTTGCAGTATCTGTTTAAATAAGCTTATCAATATAATAATTATATGAACACTTTTGTTACCGGCGGCACCGGTTTTATCGGAAGTCATCTTGTTGATTGTTTGCTTGAATCCGGAAATATTTCTGAGGTAAGATGTCTTGTCAGAAACCGGGAAAAATGGCTCCGGGGAAAAGATTATGTACGAATTTCCGGTGATTTGTACAGTATCTCCCTGCTTCATAAAGCCATGGAAAATATAGATGTTGTTTTTCATCTTGCCGGACTTGTAATGGCAAAGTCACAAAAAGAGTTTGACCGTGCAAATGTTGAAGCAACAGAAAATATGTTACTTGTTGCGAAAAAAGCGGGTGTTAAAAAAATGGTGATTTTATCTTCGCTTGCGGCAGCCGGACCTGCTAATGGAAAACCACTCACTGAATCTGACCCGATGAATCCTGTAAGCAGATACGGCAAGTCTAAAAAGAAGATGGAGGAGATGATTCACCAGGCTGCGCTGGGCGACATGACTGTTTCTGTTTTGCGTCCGCCTGCAGTGTACGGGCCACGTGAAGATCAGATCTACTCTTTCTTTAAGATTATGAATTACGGACTCTGTCCGATTGTCGGGGATGGTGAAAAGCCAGAGATTTCGATGGTTTATGTAGATGATGTAATTCAGGGAATCTCAAAAGCCGCAGCCCTGGAAAATCCGGGTGTTCACACCTATTTTGTATCTGGTCCTGAAATATATAACTGGAATCAGATACGGCGCGCAGCAGGTAAAGCCCTCGGAAAAAAAACGCTGCCGATTCGAATCAAACCGAAACTTGTAAAAAAATTATCTTCAGTTGTTGAAACTTCGGCTTCTTTTTTTGGTAAGTATCCTGTATTTAATAAAGAAAAGGCGAATGAGATGGTTCACGAATGGACTTGTTCAAATGAAAAAGCAGTTGAGGAAATTGATTACAAACCCGGGTATTCACTTGAAGATGGATTGCAAAAAACGATTGCCTGGTATAAAAAACATCATTGGTTATGAAAAAAACAGGATTGCGAAGATGAAGCAAGCGATATCAATATTTTTACTTTTTACTATATATAACTGTGCAATTGACCTTTCTGCCCAACCGGTTATGATGCAGGATTATTCTCAGTTAATGGAGATACCTCAAATCAAATCACTTGAAAGTTCTGCTACTCACCTCTATGTTCTTTCTGACACTGAAGGATTAATCGTATTCCGTGCGCATGCCGATTCATTGCAATGGCTCTATTCATCAACAGGAATGCAGCGGCGTGGAAATAAATTGCAGGCGGATACTCGTTTCGCCTATCTGTACGGCGATGGCCGCAGATTAACTGTTATTGAACCTACATCAGTTCTGGGAGTCTACTCAGCCACTGTTTTACCTGAACAACCTATGACTGTGAAACGAATAGGCAACAGTTTGTATATCGTACTGAATAATCTTCAACTGGCCAGAATTGCACTCGATTCTCCTGAAGCAGTGGATACTGAGGCTGAAGTTATAACTTCTGATGCATTCTCTGGAAAAAATATTATTGATATAACTGCTGATCGAAGCAATAACCTCTATGTTTTAACTGATCAAAATACTATTGAGTTATTTCGTCATGAAAGCAGCGCCACCCCGCCGGCCTATCAGCGATCCGTGCAAATAGACAGATCAGCTTCAAAACTCTTTTTTACTAATGACAACATTTATGCTTCTGACAGTGCGGGAACAGTTTTCAAAGTTGGGGCGAATGGCGAAAGTAATGTGATTGCAACTCTCAGCAGCTCTGTTACCAAACTGGATACCTGGAATGAGAATGTCATAATCCGAACTGAGAACGGGTTATTATGGATTGTCAGAAATGAAGATGAGACTGAAAACTGGAAAGATGATCAGCGCTCCGGAAATTATTTTACAGTAACAAGCGGATCTCTCTGGATTTCAGAATTCAACCAGGTTTTTCCTGTAAGGCAGGTCTCTGTAGAGAACCAGAAGCCAGAAAGCATTGATGTGCCAAACTCCGTTACACTAAAAGAGGTTTCGGATATCACAATACCATTTCCAAAAACTGTGTTAATCCCGCTTGAAATAGAAGAAAATTATGATGCAGCCGATGTTGAATTTTATTATCAATCTTCCATAAGCAATGCAAAAATTAAGGGGCAATCGTTCTACTGGCAGCCGATGGCAACTCAAACAGGACGCCACATGGTAAATATTATTGCCCAAACTTCAAAAGGTCTGAAAGACAGTACATCATTTTGGATTGATCTTAAGTCATTCAACGCTCCGCCTCGATTTACCCCCCGGAGACCGATAACTATTCCTGCTAATGAGCCGTTTGAACTTGAAATTCAGGCTGTTGACCCAGACGGTGTGAATCCTGACCTTCTCAGATATCTGGGTGTAGATCTCCCTGATGGTGCTTCTCTTGATGAACAAACCGGCCTTTTCCGATGGACCCCTACTTTGCGCCAGGTACGTACATGGGAATTCAAGGTTATTGCCACCGATCAGTTCGGCGCAGCCTCTTCGCAAAATATTGAAATCAATGTGATCGAAATGACAACAGGCGAAACCGGAAATTTGAATTAACGTGCAGCAATTTTTTCCTGTTGAGAATATTTTGAACTGGTACTCTGAGAATAAGCGTAACCTCCCATGGCGGGAGACTTCAGACCCGTATAAAATCTGGGTGTCTGAAATCATGCTCCAGCAAACCAGGGTCAGCACCGCTATTCCATACTATCAAAGGTTTTTAAACGAGTTCCCGACTGTATATGATCTGGCACTGGCAGACCGCCAGCGTGTTTTAAAATTATGGGAAGGCCTTGGTTACTACAGCCGTGCAAGGAACCTTCAGGATGCAGCCCGGATGGTTATAGACAAGTATGATGGAAATCTGCCGGATACCCTGTCCGAAATAAAAACCCTCAAAGGAATCGGTCCCTATACGGCAGCTGCCATACTCAGCATTGCATTTCAAAAACCACATGCTGTGGTCGATGGGAATGTGCTTCGTGTATTAAGCCGTTATTTTGGAATTATCGATGATATCAGAAATCAACAAACCAAAAACGGTATTCAGCAGCTTGCCAGTGAGGTGATTCCACATTCGAACCCCGGTGATTTCAACCAGGCAGTGATGGAACTCGGTGCAACTATTTGCCTGCCTTCTAACCCGCTATGTGAATCCTGTCCGATATCTGCTGCATGTAATGCTTTCAAATCAGCTATGACTGAAAAAATCCCATATAAATCACCTTCTAAAAAAATTCCTCACTACGATATTGGTGTCGGCATTCTGTTTAACAACAAAAACCAGGTTCTGATCGCACTGAGACCTGAAGATGTAATGCTTGGCGGTTTATGGGAATTCCCCGGCGGAAAACGAAAAAAAGACGAAGATATTCGTGATACTGTACGCAGGGAGCTGCAAGAAGAGCTGGGAGTGGAAGCAGAAATACTGGAAGAGTTTATGACCGTTAAACATGCATACTCCCACTTCAGAATTACACTCAAATCTTATATTTGTAAAATCAGGAAGGGTAAACCTGAACCCGTTAGCAGCCAGGAAATCAAATGGATAGACCTTACAGATATTGACCGCTATCCTTTTCCGAAAGCGAACAAAGATTTGGTTCAGCGATTGAAACAGAATTATCCTGCAGATAAATAAATATTTTAAACTATCGATTCAAAAGTTGTTTTTCTGTTCATTACATAAAAAAATATGAAGAAACGCCTTCGTAAAAGAAGCAAAAAGTTACTGTTTGAGCTGAAACCTTACCTGGATGACCTGAATCAAAGAGTGGAAACGCCAGACTATATCAATAGTGATCCCGTACAGTTTATGCATGCTTTTGACTCAAAAAAAGATAGAGAAATTGCCGGTTTTTTTGCTGCATTAATGGCGTGGGGCCGGCGGGATGTTGTATGCAGAAAAGTTGAAGAGCTGATCGGAATCATGAATTACAAGCCTTTTCAATTTATCACGGGTTATACTGAATCCGACTTTCCACTATTCCGTTTTTTTAAGCATCGCACTTTCAAACCGGTAGATTTACACGGGTTAACACTGGCACTTCAGGCGATTTATCTGAGTTACACTGATTTTGAAAAATTCTGGGAAAGCTGTGATGAAATTTCATCAAAATCAGGCCTCCCACTTATGACTGTGTTTCACAATCGTTTTTTTTCTCATTATCCCCGTTTTAAAAAGAGAACATACAAGCACATTTCAACTCCTGAAAAGAACGGTTCCTGTAAAAGACTTTATATGTATCTTCGATGGTGTATAAGGAAAGATAGCCCTGTTGACCCTGGTATATGGAATTTTATCAATCCTTATGATCTGAAAATTCCGCTTGATGTTCACGTAGCCCGTCAGTCGCGGCAGCTTGGGCTACTCACGCGCAGAGCCAGCGACTGGCAATCTGTACTTGAACTGACCTCAGTACTCAGAATTCTGGATCCCGAAGACCCGGTCAAATATGACTACGGGCTTTTTGGCCTGGGTGCACTTGATATCAACCTGCCATCACGCTTTTACTTAAACAAGGATGTTTGATTTCAGAATGCACGGTTCGCTCATAAAAATGTTTTAACACCTCTGTTTACTGAAGAATTGCACGAGGCGGATATACAATACCATCAGGATCGTCGGCAAAATACTCTTCAAATGGCATGTCTTTCGACATTAGCCGTATATCTTCAGGGTTGATATCTCTCGGATCTTCATGGCCGAGAGTGCGTGTAATCTCCATCATATCATGATGAAATCCTCGCAAGTAACAATTTACCCGAACCGATTTATCAGGTATATCAATTCCTCGCATTCGCCATGCATTATTTGTAGTAATACCTGCGGGACATTTATTGGTATGACATCGTAACGACTGAATACAGCCGAGTGCCAGCATCGGGCCACGGGCTGACTGAACGTAATCGGCTCCCAGTGCAAATGCAACCACAGCGTGAGCCGGTGTAAAAAATCGTCCGGACGTATTGAGTGTAACTTTATCACGCAATCCGGCTTTCTTCAATTTATTGTGAAGATAGGAAAGCGGTTCAACAGCTCCGCCATACCCGATATAATTGAGATATAAATTAGGCCCGGCCCCCGTTCCGCCATCTGCTCCGTCAAGCTGAATATCATCCGGCCCTTCCCCGGTTTCTTTCATAGCATCCACGAGCAGATTTAATTCGCTGAGCTTTCCAACTGTCAGTTTAATACTAACCGGCAGCTCTGTCAGTTTCCTGATCTGTTTGGTAAAATCCATCAATTTCAAAATGGCTTCTTTAGGATTTCGGGACATAAGTTCATAGTGCTGAGGCGGACTGATCGCCGACACACCAACGGGAATTTTTCTTACTGACGCAATCTCTTCATTAACTTTGCAGCCGGGGAGGTGACCGCCAATTCCTGGTTTAGCTCCCTGCGAAATTTTTAACTGAATCATTTTGATATTGTCATGCTCTCTCACAAGTTCACATAACAGCTCTTCATTCAGTTTTCGTGTTTCTGTTCCGTCGTCAAGTTTTACACTGTCACCGGCACCAAATTTACCTGTTCCAAGCTGGAATACCGTATCATTTCCTCCAACACCGTGCGGTCCGAACCCTCCTTCTCCTGTGTTGACGAAAGCGACTCCTGCCGCGCCGTTGCTAAGCGATTCCGCTGATTTCCAGTTTATTGCACCGTAACTCATTGCCGAAACATTCATTGTATTGATAACATCAAATGACGCCACTTCCTTTCGGTGTGCACCAACTGTAACTCTGAATTCATGGCATCTGGAAGGCTGTCCGAAATTATTGTGAAGCAGGCGGGCATTAACCGTATTTTCGATATCAAAATTGTCCAGTTCAGTTCCGAAACTTGACAAAGCCGGTACATCCTTCGAACGTTGATAGATATAGTCTCTTACAATTCTGGGTATCGGGCGGCCGTCAGTATTTCTCTCGTTAAAATACTGAAGAAACTTGTCGCGGAATTCCTGTTCAAATACATACCTCATTCTTCCGAGAGGCCCGTATATTCGAACAATAGTACTCCTTTTTTGGAGGAAAAGTTCTTCAAAACCATAGAGTATCAAACCTCCTGTAATCATTAATATACCTGCCAGCTCAAGATTAAAATAAATCATTGCGAAACCGGCAAGAATAAAAGTGATTGTAATAACTTCAATACATCTCATTAAAAATCTAAAGGGTTCAGCTTCCCTTTGGAGACCTTTTTTTAGTATTTTTAGCGTCTGCTCTGAGGCTCTGTAAGGCATTTTAAACAGGTTAATTAATTTTAAGCATTAAATATCGAGGATTCGCTTATATATTGGAACCAGACTCTGTAAATAATATAGAAATATTATTTCTTCAGTCTATAACTGCATCATGAAACAGTTAACAGTAAAAAATAAAAAATTACGTTATCAGCATATACTTCATTACTCACTGATATTTAGAAAATTTTGCTTTGAGTTATCTTTATAGCGATGTTTGAGAATACATTTTAATTTTTTTATCCCGACGATCAGAAATGAATCAGCACGACATTCCATCACTTCCCCGAAAATCAAAAAAACAAAAAGAGAGAGCCAGAGAGATCCTGGATCAGTTGTATGAATTTTACCCGAATCCGAGGTGCGAGCTGAATCACAGTAACCCGTTTGAACTTTTAATTGCAACGATTCTTAGTGCCCAGTGCACAGATGTAAGAGTGAATAAAGTTACTCCGCAACTTTTTAAGGAATATCCTACGCCTGAAGCAATGTCTGAAGCCCCCCTTCCGGAATTGGAGGAGCTGATCAGAACGACAGGATTTTACAGGAATAAAGCAAAAGCATTAAAGGAGGCATCTCAGAAAATAGTTGAAGAGTTTGATGGCAAGGTGCCGGATAATATGGATGATTTGTTATCTCTTCGCGGAGCAGCGCGGAAAACAGCAAATGTAGTACTTGGCAACGCATATGGTATTAATGCAGGAGTCGTAGTTGATACTCATGTAAAAAGATTATCCAATCGCTTCGGCTTAACCAGAGAAAAAAAGAATACTGCAAAAATTGAAAAAGACCTGATGGCACTATTTCCCCGTGAACACTGGACAAATCTATCTCACTTACTGATCCATCATGGCCGTAATGCCTGTAAGGCGAGAATATCTTCTCCTCCGGATCACCCGCTCTGTGTAAATTATGGCAAAAAATGTAAATGCCAAAAGATGAGAAACTGATTATGGATCATACTGTTTATTTTAATTCAGTCACAAAACCTGTTCCGCCTGTCAGGCGGGATATTCAAATGATACCTGTCCAGAGCAATGGCGATTTTTACTTTTATTTTTACGACGCCCTGAAGTATACAAACCCGGAATTTGCCCTGAACAGGCAGGTTGAACCTGTACTTTCTCTGATTAACGGACGGCTGAGTATAGAGCAAATCCGGGAGATGCTGGGTGGAAGTATTGAAAAGGAAGATCTGCTCAAATTTATACAGATGCTGGATCAGGAAATGCTTCTTGAAACAGATCAATTTAAAAATTATTCTCGATCTGTTGAAGAAAATTATGAAAAGCAGTCTGTTCGTCAGCCTTTACTTGCCGGCAGTTCATATCCTGCGGAGAAAGAAGAACAGTATGAATATGTTCGAAGTTTACTTGATTCTGAAAGTTCATCTTCACCTTATAAACCACAGAAAGCGCTGTTTGCACCCCATATAGATACGGATATCGGTGGCAGCAGTTATGCTAAAGCTTTTTCCACTATAAAATCACTCACTCCGAAAAGGGTGGTTATTTTAGCCACTTCCCACTATTCAGGTTATTATCCCGGGTTATATGAAAACAAACCCTTTATTGGGTCACGTAAAACACATTTATCTGCCGCCGGAAATTTGAAAGTTGATGAAGAGTACCTGGATCAGCTGAAAAAAAACTCTGAATCAATAGGATACACCGAAAAAGACCGTGCACATCGCACAGAACATAGCATTGAGCTCCACCTGCTTTTTGCCAATCACGTTTGGAACCATGATTTTAAAATTGTTCCCATTCTTGTAGGGAGCTTCGAAGAACTTTTCTACAAAAAAGACGGCGCTCTTAACAACTATATAAACAACTTTTCTGATCTAATTAAATCCCTCGATGATCCTGATACTTTCTATCTGATCAGCGGAGACCTTTCCCATATCGGAATGAAATTCGGAGATGACAGGCCCGCTTCCAATATGCGAAACCGCGTAAGCGTATTTGATAAAGCTTTTCTTGAGCTGGCATCAAAAAACAGATCAGAAGATCTGCTTGAACATATCAGCACCGGATACGATCCATTCAGAGTTTGCGGATTTCCACCTATTTTAACCTTCTTAAAAACGTTTCCGAAAGTCAACGGAAAAATCCTGGATTATCAATGGTGGGATGAGAGCGACCGGCACAGTGCGGTATCCTACGGGATTATCGGGTATTGAGTATTGATCTCTCTCTGAGATTATTTATAAGTATTATAGACTACGTGTGCTTTTTATAAACAAATAGATTCCTTTTGAACTACTGGCTTTCCTGAATTTTTCAGATTCAACCTGTTTATAATAAAACTCTAAGAAAACAACCCTTCTCCGTTTATCGCCTGTTTCTTGTGCAATAATCCCAGAAAAACAAGAGCACTCTCATTAGAATAAATTTCCTGAAAGTGGCTTTATACACTGTATAAGAATGGTTTTTAGTTAATGCAGCATATATTCCAAATCTACAAATCGGGGAGACAAAGCAGCTGAACAATTGTTACAAATGAACTCTGAATATTAGCGTTTTCTAATCTTGCTAATTTTGAAACGTGACAGAGCTACGGGTATATTGAATCAGACATTTAAACAAACTGTTGAATGGGATCATTTAAATAAAAAGAAAAATATCATATACGGATCCCGGGATTTATTCAACATGTTTTAATTTATTGGGAAATTTATTATGAAAGGGACATTTCGATTTTCACATTATTTATTAGCAGCTATTGTTCTAAGCAGTTTTATGTTAACTGCTGCACCCGGAGTAAAAGCACAAACTATTTATACTCAAAATGAAGGTTTTTTCTCACCTGTACTCTCTTCATTTTTTATCAGAAGCAATATTGTAGAGTCTACTCAGAAAATAGGCCCGATGGCGGGATATCGTTTTAATGAAAATTTCGATATCGCACTGCATGCTGAATTTTTTTCAAATGAGTCAAAATCACTTACAGAACAGAGTTTTAATTTTTCGATGATGAATATTGGTATTCTTGCAGGTTATACTGATAAATTAAGTAATAATTCACCTTTTACCGGCAGAGTTGAACTCAGAGCTTACCGCGGATTTCTGTTCAGCTCCGACACCGGAAGTGATACGCCAAGTACAGTTTCTGCTGTTGCTCTCTCTTCTGTTTATTACGAGATGGAAGCAGCTGAAAATATAACGGTCAGACCCAATATCGGTACATATATGGGTTATGGAGACTACCAGTTGCCAACAACTTCTCATACTTCAACGAACCCGACACAGGCTTTTAACGGATTTCAGTTCGGTCCTAAAGTTGGATTTGATACATCAATACATATTTCCGGCAACACAACGCTAACTGCAGTTCCGGCATTGATTATGAAGTATAATCAAACCAGCAAAACCTATAATACAGATTTTGAATTCAGCATGGTTCTGAACTTCTAAAGTAATTACCTCGATTGATAAAAAAGCCGGGTAAATTACTTATCCGGCTTTTTTTGTGAGATTCGTTTCAAAATTTTTACTGTTTGTAAACCTTGCCGCCTTTCATCACAAAGGATACCCTGGTCATCGTCTCAATATTTTCAACAGGATTCTGATCAACAGCTATAATATCAGCCTCTTTTCCGGCCTCTATACTTCCAATTTCGTCCTGAAGACCAAGAACCTCAGCTGCAATAATGGTGGCACTTTTGATCGATTCAAGAACAGGCATTCCTGCTTCCGCCATATATGCAAACTCTTGTCCGTTTAAACCATGAGGAAATACACCTGCATCAGTTCCAAAGGCAATTTTCACACCGCGGCTGTATGCCTCCGCAAAAGTATTCTGTATCATCGGGCCAATTTCCAGTGCTTTGGGCACCACAAGTGCCGGGTAATAGCCATCCTCTTTAGCTTTTTCGGCAACCCATTTTCCAGCCGTGATCGTTGGTACATAGTACGCTCCTTTTTCGATCATTAAATCCATCACTTCGGTTGTCATTTTGGTGCCGTGTTCGATGGTAAGCACGCCGGCTTCAACAGCGCGTTTCATTCCTTCTGCTCCATGTGCATGAGCTGCAACGTGCATCCCGTAATCGCGTGCTGTTTCCACGATTGCTTTCAATTCATCATCAAAAAACTGGGGAGCGTCACCCGATTTTGCCACACTTAAAACACCACCGGTAGCTGTTATTTTTATATGATCAGCTCCATTTTTATATCTCTGGCGGACCGCTTTTCTGGCCTCATCTACACCATTTGCAACACCCAGAGACGGGCCCGGATCACCCATTAAATCATGCTTCCAGCCATTGGTGGGGTCTGCATGACCACCGGTAGTGGCAATCGATTTTCCTACAGTTATAATTCTCGGGCCATCGACAAAACCTTCGTTGATTGCATTTCTCAAAGATATATTCACCCCTGTACCCCCAAGTTCACGAACAGTGGTGAATCCGGCCAACAGTGTTCGTTTTGCGTAGAGTGTTGACCGATAAGCTTTATCTGCATCATTGAGAGTAAATGCATCCATATATCTTGTGGGACTTGTCTCACCCTCCAGGTGAACATGCAAATCAATAAGGCCCGGCATTACAGTTTTATTCTTCAAATCGATTACAGTGTCTTCCGGATCCGGCTGCTCATATCCGTCACTGACCTTCAGAATCCTTCCCTCCTCAATGATAATACTCATTTCATACATGATATCATCAGATCTGCCATCAAATAACTTTCCGGCATGTAAAATTGTACGCTGAGAATAAACTTCAGAAAAATTAAAGAGAAGCAGACCTGTCAGTATTAAGAATATTTTCAATTTCATTTTTTTGTTACGTAAAGTTTGATTTCGGATGAATATAATAAAATTAAAGCTAATTCAAATCTGCTTAAACAGCTTTCTGCCATGTAGATGCATAAACTGCTCTGCTCATCTTTCTTTTATAAGAAAAGAGAGAAATCGTTTGTAAAAGTATAAATTTTTGCAATATGTTCTTATATTATATGAGATATATTTTCGTGATGAAAAAAAGTTTACTATTTTAGATGTAATCTTAAAATTCTCAATTTACTAACCTGCTAAAATTTCAGGGATTTTTTTATGAAAAAATTGCTAAAAATATTCATTTATTCTTTTACTATATTTGTAGCCGTCTCTTCAATCTTGCTGTTTACAGGTGCTTCAAATGCTTATGCCCAGTCAGATGAAGACGAGAGTGAAGATTTTCTGAAAGTGGGGGGTGCACTTCGCTTTAATCTGCTTCACCGCGATTTTGAGGGAGGTACAGATCCAAATTCAACCCAGTTCACATTTGACACCTGGAGAATCAATATCCTCGCTGAGCATTCCGGAGTGGGTATCAATTTCGAATACCGGTTTTACCCTACTTTTAATACACATTTTATTAAACAGGGCTGGTTTGAACACGGTATAACCGATAAAACCACTGTTCAGCTCGGAGTTACCCAGGTACCATTCGGTAACCTGCAATACAACTCTCACAACTGGTGGTTCCAGGGTCCCTATTATGTAGGTCTTGAAGATGATCACGATATGGGTATAAAGGTGATCCATAAAGAAAAAAAATGGGATTTGATGGTCGCCTATTTTATCCAGCCGGAGCCGTCCGGTCCTGCAAATGGCGAAGCTTCTTTTGGCATTGGCGGATCCGGAAGGTACTCGTATGACATGATTCCGACTGAAGGATTTTCAAACCAGGAAAAGCAACAGGGAAATATCCGCTATTCAAGATTGCTGACCCACGGAAACGGGAGTACTGAAATCGGGGGCTCCGTGATGTATGGCGGAATCTATAATTCAGTGCTTGATGACTTCAGCGACCGTTCTGCACTGGCATTCCATTTAGACGGCAATTATGGGAACTGGAATATTTTAGGCCAGTTTACGTACTATAATTTTAATGCACTGAATGATGATGGAAGCAGCGCTGAACTCATAAATGTTGGTGCGTACGGAATTCCTTATGATATTGCATCTGAAGCTGCCATGTACTCTTTAGGGATTGCTTACTCCTGGGATGTTGACTTTGGCCCGGTATCAAATTTAACCTTCTATGATGATTATACCTTCATGGATAAAGCCAATTCTTCATTTAACGAGTCACATCAAAATGTACTGGGTATGCTTGCAACAGTAGGCAATATGTTCATCTATTTTGATCTTGCATCAGGCCTGAACCATCCCTGGCTCACAAGTGATTTTGGAGTGGGCATGGATGAGGGAGTAGAAGACCCTCGCTTTAACAGCAGATTTAATATCAATATTGGTTATTACTTTTAAAATCTAAATTAATAAACTTAACAAACTGCTTTTTATGGCACTTCGAAATGTAGATGAAGAAACAAAGCCCCGCACAGGTATCAATCGATATTTTGATATCCATAAACCTGTATTCTGGCCGGCTTCTATTTTGATCATAATCATGATAGTTACAACCCTGGCACTGGGCGATCAGGCGGATGCCATGTTTTCGGCTGCTCAAGCTACCATTTCCAATATGGGAGGCTGGTTCTTTGTTCTTTCCGTAAATATATTTTTGGTGTTCTCTCTCTTTATCGCTTTTAGTAAAGTTGGTTCGATACGGCTTGGTGGTAACGATGCAAAACCTGAATTCAGTAACCTTGCGTGGTTTGCCATGCTCTTCAGCGCCGGAATGGGAATTGGAATCATGTTCTGGAGTGTTGCCGAACCCGTCTTCCATTTTACCGGGCCTCCTATGGGAGAAGGTGGTACTGTTGAAGCGGCAAGAGAAGCAATGGGACTTACATTTCTTCACTGGGGATTTCATGCATGGGCCATTTATGCCGTTGTTGGTTTAGCACTTGCCTTTTTTGCTTTCAACCGAAAGCTGCCGCTCTCTTTTCGTTCTGTTTTCTACCCGCTTCTTGGTGATCGAATTAATGGATGGATTGGTGATTTGATCGATATTCTTGCCGTACTTGCAACACTTTTCGGACTTGCAACTTCACTCGGACTCGGTGTGGCACAGGTTAGTGCAGGTCTTAACTACCTGTTTGGAACACCCGATACCGTCTGGATGCAGGTTGGATTGATTCTCGGAATTACGATGATTGCAACAGTTTCGGTTGTACTTGGCCTCGATAAAGGCGTTAGAGTACTGAGTGAATTTAATGTTCGTGTTGCCGCTATATTTCTGATATTCATGATCTTTGTGGGTCCAACGATCTATATTTTTGACTCATTTGTACAGAATGTTGGCCACTATATCACCAATATTCCCAATTACAGTTTTTGGACAGAGAGCTACCAGGGCACCGACTGGCAGAACAGCTGGACAGTATTCTACTGGGCATGGTGGATCTCCTGGTCACCTTATGTTGGTATGTTTATAGCAAGAATATCAAAAGGAAGAACAGTAAAAGAGTTTGTACTGGGAGTACTGATTGTGCCGAGTATCATTACATTTTTATGGTTATCTGCTTTTGGCGGAACGGCAATCAGCCTTGAACTGGAAGGAATTGGCACGATCGGGGCTGCCGTTCAGGAAAACGTTGCAACAGCACTGTATGTGCTGCTGGAGCAATTTCCACTTGTTTCCATAACCTCCATGATCGCGATTGTGCTTGTCATCAGCTTTTTTGTAACATCATCTGATTCAGGGTCTCTGGTCATCGACGGATTGACGAGCGGAGGAAAGCTCGACGCACCGGTAGGTCAGCGTATTTTCTGGGCACAAACCGAGGGAATTGTCGCCGCTGTTTTACTGATAGGCGGAGGATTGGGTGCTCTTCAGACAGCTGCGATTACGTCAGGTTTGCCTTTCGCACTTATACTGCTGATTATGTGCTATAGCCTCTATACCGGGTTAAATGAAGAGCATGCAAAAAAACTGAGAATGGAAAAAGAGGCCGAACGCGAATCGTACCGCGATACGGTGGTACATCTCATCGAAAAAAGAAGGAAATCCAAAGAAGAATCTCAAACTGAAAAGTAAAATGGAAACATCTAAAAGCTGGCTGGTTAGTCTTGATCTTACTAATATGGACGATTTACTGTTGGGTTATACAAGTTTCCTGGCTTCAAAGCTAAACCCGGAAAAAATTACGTTTATGCATATTCTTGAATCTGCGAATATTTCGAAAGAGATGCAGGAACTGTTTCCGGAAATTGAAGATCCGGAAGACTTGAGTTCTGTTATCAAACAAGAACTGGAAGAGAAGATATCTTCAGCATTTAAGAATTTTGAATCTACTCAACTTGTACTCGATGAGGGTGATCCGACCAATGCAATTATCAAGCAGATAAAAAAACAAAACCCGGACCTGCTTGTTTTGGGTAAGAAAGAGAAATTTAAGGGCGAAGGAATTCTTTCAAAAAAAATTGTGCGTTACGTTCCCGGTTCGGTTCTGTTTGTTCCTGAATCCTCCCGATATCAGCTTCACCAGATTTTAACACCTTTCAATTTCAATGATCACTCGGCAGCCGCTATTCGTTTTTCTGAAGATTTGGCAAACAGAACGGATGCAAATGTACTTTTACAGCATGTATACGATTACCCGGCACAATTTTTTCCTTTTTTACCATCAAATGAATTTGAAGAAAAGATGAGTAAGCAGCTGAAAGAAAAGTATGATGAATTCAAAAAAGAGAAAGGATTTACTGAGGATACAGAAGTAGTATTTACCCTGAATAAACAGGATAGAATCCAGAATAAAATCTATGATCAGTCAATCCAGGTCCAGGCAGACCTGATTGTTGTCGGTTCCAAAAGCAAGCGGACTATGGCTTCATTCCTTCACGAAGATTTGTCAGACAAAATTGTTAACTATGGCTTTGGAGTCCCGCTTCTCGTCTATAAAGACAAATCCAAAAACAAGGGAATGCTTGATTCACTGCTGGGAAGCTGACTTTTCTTTTTTTAACACCCGGTTTTCGGGGTCTATATCTACTTCAGCATTTTGCTTAATTGCGATTTCAGTTTTGCCATCAATTATAATTCTTTCTGTTTTGCCATTTATACTCACATCCAAAGGCATTGGAAATCTTCTGTCTCCGGGCAGCTCCCATCTCAGTTTTAATTTTTGTTGATCCGTTACCTCATGTACCAATTCAGGCAATTCACTTTCTCTTAAATAGAGATCAAAGAACCAGCCAAGTTCTATTCCTGATATTTTCTCCGTGATTTTTATATAATCTTCGGACGTCACAAACCGAACCTGTGAACCATCAATCTGCTCCTCCATTGCCGGGTCGGGGTAAGCAAAACGGCGCAGCGATTCAAAAAAATGATCATCTCCGATCAGGTAACGCAGTGTGTGAAGAATCCATGCGCCTTTGTAGTAAACATCTCCGCCGCGATTTCCTTCTGTTATTTCAGCTGTAGACATTTTCCGTAAGGGGGCCACAGGTGAAGAAGAATTAATCCGCTGCCTGAATAATTCCATTGTTTTTTGATATTCCCGTTTGCCATTCAGATGCTCAGCATAAAGTGCCTGCATATAGGTTCCGAACCCTTCATGAATCCAGAAATCACTCCAGTCCCACACACTGACCAGGTTTCCCCACCACTCATGTGCCAGCTCATGCTGAAACAGGTCGTCAAATTCATTGTTCAGGCCGAACAGATTATCATCTTCAAAATTCGCCCCGTATGATATAATCGTCTGATGTTCCATTCCGAGGTAGGGAGTGTGAACCACTCCGAATTTATCAGCCCGGAACGGGTAGGGTCCTGCAAGCTCTTCCATAAACCGCAATTGTTCTGCAAATTGTGGAAAGAGGTCTTTCCCCTGTTCTAAAAACTCAGGCAATACCCAGAATGTCATTTCTATTTCATCCCCTGCAATGCTTTGGTAGGTATCCGTAAGAATTTCATAAGGTGCCGCATTTACAGAGATATTGTAATTATTTATGGGCGTTGATACATGCCAGCTCCACCGGACCCAGCCATCCTCTTTAACCGATACCTCTTGCAGCCTGCCGTTGGAGGCCACTTTCAAACCTTCCGGTAAGGTGAAATGCAGATTCACAGAATCCGGTTTATCGGACGGATGATCCTTATTTGGCCACCAGAGCCAGGCACCTGTAGTCTGGTTTGCCACACTAATCCAGGGTTCGCCTGCGGATGTTTCTGACCAGACAAACCCGCCATCCCACGGCGGATTCGGTGCAACCCGTGGTTTTCCCTCATAATATATCCGAATAGAAATATTTTCTCCCGGCTGCAGTGTTGCCGGAAAATGTATCATAAATTTTTTATCTGAACCAGCCCTCGAAAATGGAAGCTCCGAAATATCACTCCAGTTCAGCCATTCAATCCTGGATATTTTCATATCCGGATGCAAATCAAGAGCGATTCTGTTTGTGGGAGACACAATTTCTGCACTCAGATCAGTATGACCCGAAATCGTACTGTCAGCCGGGTTAATCTTCAAATCAAGTTTGTAGTGTTTTACATCATAGGCCGCCTGTTCATAAATCAGTTCCCCGCCCGATTCATAGACAAGACCGTTCTGGGCAGATATCGAAAAGGTATAGAGAAAATTCAGAATAAACAGTAAAAACAGCTTTCCGGACATTTCATTTGGTATTTAAATCGAAATTGATACCAAACAAAATAGCATTTTTAAAAATAAACATCGCACAACTCTGTGTAACTCTGCGAAACCTCTGCGCTACGCCGGGGTTCCAAACCTCGAAAGCCCAACAATCGGCTGAAATTCATGATTTCGAGATCTGCTTTACCTTCAATTTACCACCCTTGCGAAGTGCATCGCAGAAGGGAACCAAAGTGTCGCGCGGTGTTCAGCGCAGTGTGCCGCTGAGTTTTTTTCTGCCTGATTTGAAACACTTTAAAATTTGATTTTATTCTTATCCTGAAAACCATTATCATTCATTGCTATGAAAACCGAAATCGTACATATCTGTTGCTGTAAAATCATGGGAATGATTTGTTGTATGTATATGCATACATAAAGCGGCGGGTTTACGATTTTTTTATTCTAAAAGCCCTCCGTTCATTCGCAGGGCTTTTTTCGTTTATGGTTTTCAGAAATGTTCTTTTAAAATTTTTTTGAACTCTTATAGAGAAAGGCGGAGGGATCAGGCCCTGTGAAGCCTTGGCAACCGTCCCCGACTAATTTTCTTTGAAAAATTTGTCGGGGAGTCAGGTGCTACTTCCTGCCCCGGCACGTTTTGGGGAAAGATGAGAGGTTGAGTAATTTTTGAAATCCAAAAACCTCTTCTGAAATCTTTTCCCGGCACTTACGGGACAGAAATTCAGAAGAGGTTTTTTTTTGGAATCATATAAATCAAACACAATTAACAACAATTGAGATCAACATTTAACGACTGGTACGACAAAAAGATGAGGGCAACAACGGAGCTCTCAGAAGAAACGGATGAAATCGAACATCTGCTGGATGAAACAGAGACAATCGCCATTGTCGGTATTTCGCGCAACCAGCATAAAGACAGTTACTATGTTGGCCGCTATCTGCAGAATGCCGGTTATAAAATTATCCCCGTGAATCCGGGCGCGGATGAAATACTCGGTGAAAAAGCGTACCCGGATTTAAAATCCATTCCCTTACAAGTTGATGTTGTGGACGTATTCATCCGTCCCGATTACATACCCGAAGTGGTAAACCAGGCTCTCGAAATTGATCCGAAAGCTATCTGGCTGCAACTTGGCACCGGAGTACATCCGGAGCAGAAAGAAAGAGCCGAAAAAGCCGGGAAAAAACTGATTCAAAGCAGGTGTATGAAAGTAGATCATCAATTCCTGATACGTCCAAAAAGAAAAATCTGAACAGAAATATTTTCTAAAAGTTACTTTACGCTAACCATTAATAAAAAATACATATGAGCAATAACGGACAACCCAAAAATTACCATTTCGACACCCTGCAGCTTCACGCAGGACAAGAACCAGACCCGACAACCGGATCACGTGCTGTTCCGATCTATCAAACTACTTCCTATCAATTTGAAGATACCGAGCATGCGGCCACACTTTTTGCACTAAAGGAGTTTGGTAATATCTATACCAGGATAATGAATCCCACAACCGATGTATTCGAACAGCGGATCACGGCTCTTGAAGGCGGTGCTGCTGCTGTTGCAACGGCTTCGGGGCAGGCTGCCCAGTTTCTTGCAATTGCAACACTTGCGCAGGCCGGCGACCACATCGTATCCACCCCGTTTCTTTACGGTGGTACGTACAATCAATTTAAAGTCTCTCTTCCGAGACTCGGTATTGATGTATCATTCACCGAAGGTGATTCGGTTGAAGCGTTTGAAAAAGAGATTAAAGACAACACCAAAGCCCTGTATGTGGAATCGATCGGCAATCCGCGCGGTAACGTTCCTGATTTTGGCGGGCTTTCTGTGTTAGCTGAAAAACACGGCATCCCTCTTATCGTGGATAACACATTCGGCGCTGCCGGTTCTATTGCCCGGCCCATTGATCACGGAGCCAATATCGTGGTTCAGTCGGCAACAAAATGGATCGGCGGACACGGCACCAGTATCGGCGGTATAATCGTGGATGCCGGTAATTTCAACTGGGGCAACGGAAAATTCCCGCTTTTCACGGACCCTTCGCCGGCCTATCACGGACTCAATTTCTGGGAAGTATTCGGTGAACACGGACCTTTTGGCAATATCGCTTTTGCCATTCGTGCACGCGTGGAAGCATTGCGTGACTTTGGCCCCGCCCTGTCACCATTTAACAGTTTTCTGCTTCTTCAGGGACTTGAAACACTTTCACTCCGCACGGAACGCCACTGCGAAAATGCACTCTCTCTTGCAAAATGGCTGCAAGAAAATGATGCCGTCTCCTGGGTTACTTATACGGGCCTTCCGGATCACCCGTACCATGAAACAGCGAAAAAATACCTGGAAAAAGATCGTTTTGGAGCTGTACTTACATTCGGCGTAAACGGTGGATATGACGCTGCGCGTACATTTATTGAAAGCGTGGAACTGGCCAGCCACCTTGCTAATGTGGGTGATGCAAAAACACTGGTGATTCATCCGTCATCCACCACTCATCAGCAGCTGAGTGAAGATGAGCAGACATCCGGCGGTGTTACTCCCGATTTGATCCGTGTTTCAGTTGGCATTGAATATATCGATGATATCAAAGCCGATTTCCAGCAGGCTTTTGATAAGATATCGGCGTGATCGGAGGTTTGATGATCTTTAACACGTCCCGAACACACCCCTGTATACTGCAAATCAGGCTACGCCTTTTTGCAGTATTCTGTCCCCTCTCGAGAGGGGAAGGAACTGGCTTAAACACCTTCAGATGTGTACGGGAGGCATATATATAATTCGCCTGACGACTGATGGCTGGATAAACCCAGTGGCAGGATTTTTCAGGTCGTCCGGCGAATAGCGGTGGCTGGATTGCTGCCACGAATATTCATCAGACGACTTGTTGGATCGCGGTCTTAGCAGTACCACTGTCTCGGTCGTCAGATGAATAGAAGAATTTTCAGATAACAAAAACCATAATATCAATCACTCAACCATGAGCACTACAACCATAGAAAAAAAACGGACTGACCGGGAAATCGGTCAGGTAATAACGCAAGTTGTTAAAAAGATCGGGGAAAATCCCGCCAGCGCCAAAGCAACATTCAGTGCAAAATCAAAACTTGAACACAGTTTTTTAACTGATGTGCAGGTGCGGAATTTCAATTTTAAATCTGATGAACCGGAAGGCCTTGGCGGTACAGATGCGGGACCAAATCCTGTTGAATATGTTTTAGGAGCACTTGCTGCCTGCCAGGAAATTGTTGTAAAAGCCAATGCGATTGCACTTGGAATAGATGTTACGGAAGTGACGGTAGAGGTTGATGGAAATATCGATCTACACGGATTTTTAAACCTGACTGACGCTCGTTCCGGTTTTACTGATATTAACTATATCACCAAAATTAAAACAAACGAAACCGATCAAAAAAAACTTGATAAACTCCGGGAGCTGTCATTCGCCCGGTGCCCGGTGTTAGATATTATCAAAAACCCGGTACCTGTTGAAGGTGAAGTTCAGTTTGTGCAATAGAAAGGTTTCGCCTGACGACTGAGGGCTGGATGAACCCAGTGGCAGGATTTTTCAGGTCGTCCGGCGAATGGCGGTGGCTGGATTGCTGTCACAGAGATTCATCAGACGACTTGTTGGATCGTGGTCATAGCAATACCTGGGCCTCAGTCGTCAGATGAATTGTTAAAACGAAATTAAACCAAACAACTATGAACGAAGGCATCACAAAAACAAAACTTACGGAACCCTTTATCACCGAATCGGGTCATCGTTTTGAACAGGCGGACGCGGCTTTTAAAACCTGGGGGGAGCTGAATGAGTCGCGTGATAATGTGATTCTTATCTGTCATGCGCTCACGGGGCATGCTGCAGCTGATGAGTGGTTCTGGGGATTTTTTGCTCCCGATGGAATTTTTAACCCGGAAACTCATTTTGTAATCTGTATCAACGTGCCGGGCAGCTGTTACGGATCTGTGGGACCGTGGACCGAGAATCCAAAAACAAGCAAGCCTTACAGAAATGATTTTCCGGAACTGACTATCCGCGATTTGGTACGGTTTCAGCAGCTCCTTCTCGATCAGCTTGATATCCGCGGTATTGAATTTGTAATCGGCGGCTCCCTCGGCGGTATGCAGGCATTGGAATTTGCGATCATGGATCACCGCCCCGGGTCGGCCGTTTGCATAGCCATGGGGAAAGAGCACACACCGTGGGCTATTGGCATCAGCCATGCGCAGCGCAGTGCAATCAAAGCTGATCCGGCCTGGAATGGCGGAAACTATGAACTGGAACAGCAGCCTGCCCGGGGACTATCGGCAGCCCGGATGATGGCAATGATCACCTACAGGTCCCCTGCCGACTTTGAACGCAAGTTCAGCAGAAAACTACAAGACGAAACCGGGAATCTGTTTCAAATTGAATCCTATCTGAATTACCAGGGAGAAAAGCTTGTTAAACGGTTCGACGCGCATTCGTATATCAATCTTACAAAGGCAATGGATACGCACAACGCGGCGCGCGGCAGAGGTTCCGATGAATTCATTCTTAACCGTGTTAAGATTCCGGTTCTTGTAGTTGGGGTGGACTCCGACTTCCTCTACCCTGTTGAAGAACAGAAAGAGCTCGCCAAACTGCTCGCCAACGGAACATACCGGGAGATATCATCCTACCATGGCCACGATGCTTTTCTGATTGAATTCGAACAACTGAACAAAATTATCCGTCAATTTACCAAAACCAATAAATCTGCAGCCATTCAATAGTTATGACAAAACAAATTCTGGCACTGAAAAAACATGCTGAACAAAAAGGTATCAGCAAAAAGAGATTAAATATATTCCTGGCCGGTGTGGGGGCCATAGGCGGTACGCTGTTGCACCAGATTGAAAGCCTGGAACATCGTGATATTTCGTTGAATATCATTGGCATTTGCAACCGGGAAAAAGTGAACTGGAGATCCGGGGGCGAATCTGTCTCTGAATTGTCGGATACGCTTTACAGAGGTAAAACAAAAAAGTGGGACTCTGTTCTGGATACTCTTGACCTGCTTTCTGATCAGAATCTCGTTTTTGTGGATGCAACAGGAAGCCAGGAAGTAGCCGGGCTTTACGAGACGATTCTCAAATCCGGAATTCACATCGTAACTCCCAGTAAAATTGCCAATACCAAAAGTCAGCTTTACTTCGACTCACTTTTGGAAGCTGCGAATTCCAACGGTATTCAGTATCATTATGAAACAACTGTAGGTGCGGGACTGCCGGTTCTTGAACCTATCCGTAACTTGATTGAATCGGGAGATGAAATTGTTGAAATTAGTGGTGTGCTTTCAGGGACTATGACCTATCTTTTTGATGAACTTGGAAAAGGCGCCTCGTTCAGTGAAGCAGTAGTGCAGGCGAGAGCTCTCGGTTATGCTGAACCAGATCCGAGGGATGATCTTTCAGGCGAAGATGTGGCACGTAAATTTCTGATCCTGGCCAGGACTTGCGGGCAGAAACTGGAACGAAACCAGATTCACGTCGAATCTCTCATCCCCGATTTTCTGCAGAATGCCGACTCAACTACGTTTTTACAGCAACTGCACCAAGTGGATAACTATTGGAAAGAGCGGCTTGAAAAATCTCAGAATACCGGTAAAACCTTACGTTATGCCGGCAGATTTACGAATGATTCCATCCGGATTGGAATCCGGGAGACAGACAAAGAGTCGCCCATCGGACAATTGTCCGGAACCAACAACCTGATTCAGATCAAAACCAATCGTTACTACGACCAGCCCCTGATCATCCAGGGTCCCGGTGCGGGCAAAGAAGTAACCGCTGCCGGAGTGCTTTCGGATATCTTAAAAATTCCTGGTTAAGTCCGTTACGGAGGGGAGACGGGGTGACTGAGTGAGAGGATAAAGGGAGACTGAGTGACGGAGTGATGTTGCCCGGAAAATAGCTCTGCTAATGGCATTAGGGTTTGAAATTTTTCCAAAATTAAATCGATTTCCCTCGGCTTTAGCCGGGGGGAACAGCAAGCCTGCCAACCTAAAACCATCGGTTGTGAAATTTGCCAACATTTGGATAGTTAATCCGATGGTTCCGGTGGGAAAAGTTTGTTTTTGGCTGGTTGACAGGGAGTTTTTTGTTCACAGCAGTTGCTTGTAGCATGAGACCCCTCGATTCCACCCCGACAGGATTGAATTTATGTAAGATATTGAGCAAGAAATTGTCGGGGTTGCACTCGGGGTGACAGGGATCGCAGTAAGTGGTGGGCGGCGTATAAAAATCAGAATTGTACAAATATTTCATACGCCGCCAGGATTATTGTTGCTTCCTCACGTCGTGAGATTATCGTTGTTCTAATAATGGTCTTTATACGCCGCACAGTATCCTAAAATGGTCCTGTCATCCCGTAAGCCGGTTCGTCAGTTGGCGGGAAGGCGCACCGAGGGACAGTACTGTCTCCTGACTGATCCCATTCTACAGGCAACAGCCTCAAAAATCCCGCTCCTTTCTCACATAAAAATAAATCCTTAAACTTCACTTACACATGAAAACAACCAAATCACTTCCCATGCTGCCCAAAACACTCTTTTTCGATGTTAACGAAACACTGCTCGATCTCACGCCGGTTCGCGAATCGGTAGCAGAAGCTCTGAATGGGAAAAGAGAGCTTGTCCCCCTCTGGTTTCAATCTCTTTTGCACCTGTCTCTCGTTTACAGTGCGGGCGGAAAATTTAAGCCCTTTGGTCAGCTGGCTGCCGATGCTCTTGTATCTGTTGCCGTAAATCATAAAATCGAACTTTCTATTTCAGATGCTGAAACAGCTATCCGGCCAATTCTTTCTTGTAAACCTCATGACGATGTCATCCCCGGACTGCAGACGCTGCGAAAAGCCGGTTACCGACTGATTACCCTGACCAACTCTTCATCATCCGCCCTTGAGCAGCAGATGAAAAATTCAGGCCTGCACGACCTTTTTGACAAACATCTGAGTGTGGAAGAGTTCGGGATTTATAAACCTCATCGGGTGGTCTACGAAAAAGCAGCTAAAAAACTCAGGACTAAACCTGACAACTGTATGATGATTGCCACCCACGACTGGGATATCATGGGAGCCGCCTGGGCTGGGTTTCAGACAGTATTCATTTCAAGAGGTGACGGTCGTTATACACATGAATTGCCTGAACCGGATGCTTTTGCTTCGGGAATTGAAGCATTATCCTTATCGCTTTGAATGGTTCTCTGATAAAAGAATTGCCATAATTGCCGCGCATTTATAATATCAATGCTCCAAAAAGCATTCATTATAATAATTTAATTTAAATATCACTCTGCTTTTAAGTATATAAATTAATAACGGTTAGGTATTTAAAAAGAAAGCCCCACCTATTCTATTATTCATCAGGCGTCGTTCTGGATTTTCAGAAATACAGGCTTATTACAAATAAAATCTGAGATGAGAAAAACACTATTTATAATTGCTTTGATCATTTTTGTATATACGGTTGGTTGTGAAGATACAACCTCCCCTTTTGATGAGACTGTTCCTCAATTTTTTACGCTTACCACAAACGTTACACCGGATGAGGGAGGTACTGTTATTCCATCCGATGATACATTTCCGGCAGATACACAAATCGAGGTAGAAGCACTGCCATCAGAAGGATGGATTTTTATCGGATGGGAAGGCGACCTGGAGAGCAGCAGAAATCCGGAATCAATACTAATGGATAGTGATAAATTTATCACTTCGCGCTTCCTGGAAAGTGAATTTAATTTAAATATAGAAGTCAACGGTAACGGAAGTGTAAGAGTAGAAGAGATTCAGGAAAATTCTAAAACAACAGATAACGATGTTCCAGGCAAAGCGCATGATCACAAAACAGGCACCATACCCGATACAACTGCAGAAAATATAAATACTTCTGAATTATTTACTAATGATGACGGCCCAAGTGAAAAATTCAGTACACATAATAGCACCCTGCAAGCCGGTAATAATTTAGTAAAACCGGTTAGAACCGTAAGACTTATTGCAGAACCGTCGGAAGGCTGGGAATTTGTCCGCTGGGAGGAAGACCTGACCGGAAATGAGAATCCTGCTATAGTAGAGATTGACAGAGACAAAACAATTGTTGCTGTTTTTCAACAAGAAGGCTCAATTACCTTTTCACTGTCTGCCGGAATTCAGGGAGAGGGGACCGTTGATCTTAACCCTGATAAAGAAATGTATGAAGAAGCTGAGGAAGTGACGTTAACGGCAGAACCGGCTGAAGGATGGGCTTTTTCAGAATGGCAGGAAGATCTTACCGGATCAGATAACCCTGCAATATTAGTTATGGACAGCGATAAATCTGTTACTGCTGTTTTTGAATCTCTGACTTCAAATCTCTCCATAAATGTAACCGTTCAACCCACAAACACAACAGCAGGTGAGGTTATATCCCCTGCTCCAACTGTTGTAGTCACCGGGTTTGAGAATACCCCGCTTGGCGAGATCGAGGTAACCGTCAGCGAACTGGGAGGTCTCGATTTTGACTCTGGTACACTTACTGTCACCACAAATTCAAACGGCGTGGCTGAGTTTGAAGATCTCGTTATCAACCGTTCAGGCAGCTATAGGCTGGTCTTTTCCGTAGACGGAGCCGGACAAATAACATCCGATCGTTTTACTATAAATAGTGCAAATGGTGATCCCTCACAAACGGTTGCCGATGTACCGGAAAACGGTACGGCTGGTGAGCCCTCGGAGATTACAATTACAGTAGAAGATCCGTTTGGAAACGGGGTTGAAGAGGCAGCAGATGGCTTGTCCATAAGTGTTTCCGGTGCCAATGATATCAATAATGTATCACCGGTCAAAGATGATGGCAACGGAGTTTATTCAGCCAGTTATACACCCCAAAAAACCGGTTTGGATCAAATTAACATACGATTAAATGGAACCCAGGTTAATGGAAGTCCATTTAACAGTACGGTGGAACCGGGCCCCGCAGCTGAGTTTACTTTTAACACAATTTCCAGTCCGCAAACAGCCGGCGAATCCTTTAGTATTACTATCAATGCTCTTGACGCCGGGGGAAATGAAGCCACCGGTTTCAGTGAAACGGCAAATCTGAGTACTACGGCAGGTATAATAACCCCGGAAAGTGTCAGCTTCTCTAATGGAGTGGCTACACAGGACGTCTCCGTTACGCAAGCCGGAGCCGGACAAACGATAACTGCGGACAACGGCTCTATCAATGGAACTTCCGGCCGGTTTACTGTGGAAGCAGGCCCGCCGGAGTCGATCATAGTCATTACTCATCCGGGGCAGAGTACAGCCGGTCAGCCGATTACCGGCCCGCCAACCACAGAGATTACGGACTCATTTGAAAATCCCGTCGAAGGAGTAGATGTCACTGTCAGTTTGGGGAGCGGCACCGGATTTGACAGCGGCAACCAGACAGTTACTACCGGAAATGACGGCCAAGCTCTGTTTGAAGATCTCGTGATCAACAAAGCCGACAGATACTCCTTACTGTTTAATGGTGCAGGGCTTGATGTGAGTTCCAACCCTTTTGAAGTGACAAGTGCTGACGGTGAGCCCGGGCAAACTACAGCCAGGGTACCGAATGGAAGTGTCGGTGAGCCGACAAGAATTACTATTACTGTGGAAGATCAATTTGGTAACCGGGTTGAAGGGGCAGCTGATAACCTTTCGGTAAGCGTTTCGGGGGTAAACGAAGATGCCGAGGTTGAACCTATAATCGATGACGGCAATGGAGTTTATACCACAAGTTACACACCGACAACACCTACATTCTTGTTCTTCGGTCCGGATGAAATTATCATTCAATTAAATGGTGAAGGCATCAAAGGCAGTCCATTTACAAGTAGAGTGTTTCCTTAGAATCCTTTTGTATTAGCCAGGAACAGGGCACTGGATGCCAATCCCGTGCTACGCAAACACCGCGCAACTCTGTGGTAAAAAAATCAGGGAGTTATATACTTGATATTAAGACAAGGAATAGAAGACCTTATTCATGTAAAGGAATTCGAAAAACATGTTCATAATTTTAATTCATAAACATTGATTTCGTATGTATCCTCCTCGTTTAAAGAAATCGTATACATGTATTGATCATCGGGCGAAACCGCCAGTTTAATGGCGGTTTTATCTAAATTTAATTGTTTATAAGCATTTCCTTCCCAATCAAAAATTAAAACCCTATTCCCCGATGAATATTTTGATAATCCCTCTTTGCGTTTCACCCCTGAATACAATGTATAAATAAATGCTTTTGAAACATCTAAATCTCTATATCCTCCCAGGTTTTCCGGTAAAATCTTAGCCGATAACATTTGTGAATTTGACTCATTCTCAAACAACGGATAGTTGGTATGAATCTGTTTTTCAATTTTTAATTTATCATTATAAAAAGAAATTACATCCAAATTAGCAGCAGAAACCGTTGCCGATACAAGCATCGGTTTTTCCGGATGCAATCTGAAATTGGACTGGTAGGGCATTCCCAGTTGTTTTCTTATAGTATTTTCAAATTTTTCCTCGAATGGATAGCTAATCCCGACCTCAATCATTTCACTTTCCTGATTTGAGACCGCATATCTTCCGTCATCAAAAAAACCGGTCCCAATTATCCTGTCATTTTCTACCCTGCCAACCATTGAATAGTCTGTATGCAGTTCATCAATTTGTGAGACTGTTGCAGGAAGAGAATCATCTAAAACCTTTTTTACGGATACTTCCACAAAGGAAAATAACTTACGATTATTCATTCCAATTACATCATTTCTGCCCGGTATTCTGCTTATGTAACCTGGAAATAGAAACTCATCCGGCCCTCTGCCTTCTCTGCCAAATAATTTAACCTCTTTTCCTGAAAATCTATTTATAAAGGAAAAGAAAAATGATTCACCATTATGTTCAAACTGATCATGAATTAATAAAAGTGAATCAAAGACCATGATCTGTAGTGGAGTACTTAATTGAATATTCTCAAAAGAACCTGCGCTTCTTCTGTTCTCTTGCAGATCCTGGAACAATATCGTTGGCTCGTGAAATGATTCTGACGGAGAGGAACACGAAATTAAAAATGCTGATCCAATGAGAATTAAATGTATGTATAAAATATTCATGTTTTAAAATAAACGGGCAATTACATGCCCGTTTATAAAAATTAAAGATTTTGATTATTGGAAAGTTGAACTACAATCCTCTGCTTCTCCGTAAAAAATATGAACTTCATTGCCTTGTATAATTCGGTGACATTCAATTACACTCATATGGCATTCTGTGCAACCTCCGGCTAATGCCTCACTTACTCCGACTTCTATAACAGAATCATTGGTTTGATTAATATTCAGTGAGAAAAGTATTAATGCAATTGTAACAAATATGCTACTTATTATTTTAAACATAATATTAGGATTTATTTGATTTTTCATTTAAAGGATTTAAAAAATCCTATTAAAACTGAACTCAAATAAAACATAATTTTTTTAAACTACATCAAAAACTACTTCAAAATTTACTTCAATTTTCTCCATCCATTAGATACCCCTCTCTCCATTCTCCGGGCCATTTGGCCGTTTTGTTTTTAAATGTCATCGAAAATGAGTGCAACCGTTCATAGCCAACTGCATAACCAATATCGCCCAGCGATAATATTTTTAAGCGTTTGTCCATTAGCAACAATTTAGCTGCACCAATTCGGTGGTGAGTTATATACTCCCTTGGCGATAAACCAACTTGCCGTTTAAATCGACCGGAATAATTCTTCTGTGGAGTTTTATTCAACTCTTTAATTATTTTTACACTGCATTCCGGCTGAAACAGTTTTTTGTTGAAAAGCTCAATTCCCCGTTTAATATCACCATTCCAACTTTTCTCAGGTTTCGTAAAATACTGATTTTTATATGTCTCAAGAAGGTAATCTGAAATTCCAAAGGCTTTATAACTTGAAATAGGTTGGTTGGTTGGTTGGTATTCTTCATGATGTTGTTTTTAATCGATATACATCTCTTTCATTCAATTTTATTAAATACTCATTTACTAAATCAGAGTACAAAATAATATTAAATAAAAAAAGTATTCATAAACATTTACCAAGACAAACATCGCGGTTCTCCGATTCCGTTGCGCTTATTGACACTTAAAAGCCTGAATTCTCTGAAATTTCCTTGCTGAATGGTCCCTTAATCATCTCATTTTTGGCACTTTAGTTGGTGATTAAAAATTGTTGAACTGTAGAACTGTTGAATCGAAGAACTGTTAATTTTCTGAACTGTAGAGATTTACTGAAAATGAATCATGATGGAATTACTGCCCGGTATACCGGCTCCGTAAGGAGCCTCCTGTTCATAGAAAATGAAAAGGGTGCCCATTGACCAGGCTCCATCGGAGCCACCTGCTCCGCGAAACTCTGCGAGAAACATCGACCCGTGTCTATTTCTCGCTGTTTTACGCCGTGTGAGCCACTGATTTTCGCAGAAATGAGATCACATATAGATGAATTTCTTTAGCTAAATTCCCGGCCATCGCCGCGAGCAGCCAGTTTTTTCTGCCCGGTCCTTTATATTGATAATTTCTCCGCGCCCATTGCGGTTACTTCCCGGACAATTTTGACAAGGGCAGGTAGTAAGCAAACCACAATCAAAAGAAGACTCTATATCAAAAAAATTTACTCTGGAATCTAAAAACAGATCGCATTACTTAAATCATATAGCTTTTTGGCACATGATTTGTTTTTTCGTATCGTTATTGATAATAAGTCGGCATAGATTACAAATTGAATAATGAAAATATTATACCTGATTTCCGCAATCGCACTTCTTTTCCTGGTAAGCAGTTGCGCAAGCAATAATAAGACAGCTGAACAACCAATTCGTTCAGGATATTACAAGAAAGACGCAAGTCAGACCCGTATCGGGGAGTGGAGCCGCGAAAATATGGACTTGGTTGCAAGAGTTCAGGGAACCGTCTTTTACCGCACATATCAATTTGATCCTAATCAGCAACTGACAAAAGCAGATTTTTCTGATACAGGCTTTGAAGGCCGTTCCTTAGGTATTATCACACAAAATGAATCAAGAGCCGGAACAGCTGTTGTATTGTCCGAATCCAATGGCAATGCAGCACTGCTTACTGCCGATCATATCGTAAATTACCCGGATACGGTTTGGCACTATTCTGAGAATTCACCTTTTCCAAATAACCAGGTTGTAGAAGCGGTATCCGTAAAAGCCCGCAGCAGCTATTCTGTATTTATCGGTGATAATTTTGGTCCGGCTGATGTTATCATCAATAACAGAAGCCTGGATTTAGCAGTTTTATCCACCCGGTTTGAAATTGACGAAGAATTGGTTAGAGGATCAATCAGAGCCGGTGATTCGGACCGACTGGAGTGGGCTGACTTTGTATATGCCATAGGATATCCCAAAGGAGTAAAAATGATAACCAGTGGAATCGTAAGTAAAACAGACCGAATGCGTGGCAATGGATTTTCAACAGATGCTTCGTTCAACCGCGGATTCAGCGGCGGAATGATCCTGGCTATTAACAGTGAAACCTCTTTGCCGGAATGGGTAGGGATGCTCTCGTCATCTACATCCAGTATAGAGTATGTTTTAGTTCCTGAACAAATAAATATGAATGATTACAGGCCAGAGATTCCATATACAAATACTATCTATGTTGAGCGTAAAAACAGGATTAACTACGGGATTACTCATGCTGTGAGTATTAACCAGATAAGAATTTTCCTGGAACGAAACAGGGATATACTGAGTGAATTCGGTTACGGATTGCAACAATTTTAATATCTGGCCCGGTATCTGCATTTTTATACTTCAGCTGCAATTGTGGTACTTGAATTTAAAACGGGTTAACTTACACCAGTTATAAATACATATTCCGTAATGAATTCTTACAAACAACCAATTCCGAAATACTACAGAATTTATGAAGAGCTGCTCGATCAGATTCGAAATGGTAAATTCGAAGAAAATGACCGCTTCCCAAGCGATACCGAGCTCGTAAAAACGTTTAACGTAAGCCGGGGGACGGTGCGCGAAGCACTGAAACTTCTGCTTCAGCAGGGATACCTGATCAGGGAACAGGGAAAAGGTACATTTGTTACATACAAAAAAATTGAACAAAATCCCGACAAACTGATTGGATTCAGTGAATTGATGAAAAAACACGACATCAAACCTGATGCCAGAGTTGTCGAAAAAGAGATTATCGAACCTTCCAGTTATCTTAAAAACCTGATGCACCTGCAGCAAGATGAAAAACTGGTAAGGCTGGTTCGGATTCGCTTTGGAAACGACCAGCCGTTAATTATTGAGAGATCATTTTTCAGTTACAAATATTTTGAGCCTATCTTTTCCAAAGATTTAGAGAAAAATTCTATTTTTAACCTCCTGTATAATCATACAGATACGAGGCTGGGTGAAGCAACGCAGCGGATTGAAGCCATCAGTGCAGGCAAATCTGAACACGAGATGTTAAATGTATCACTTGGCACCCCACTTCTCCTAATAAAGAGACTGATACAAACGAAAGATGGAGATTATTTTCAATATTCTGAAGATGTATACAGAAGTGACCGCATTAATTTCACCACAAAAACGGTCCCCTATGAAGATGATCACAATATGGCCGGCCTGCCTCTCGATTTGATTGACCAGGATTGGTAGACCACAACCGGGAAATGACCCTTCACGTTCCTCTGCGTTCTCCGCGGTTACACCCAGCAAAATATACTCAAATGATGCTCACTTCCCGCCATCATTATTTGCCAGCCGAGGAGATCTTTGCGAATCGGTCTTCACAGGCTGAAGGCCTGTCGCAGGTCAGTTTCAATTCGGCTGGTGTTTATGATGGTTGGTAGAGTTCGGTGCAATGCCAGCCGGCTGGAATGGAATGGTTGCACTTGTCAGGCGAATTCAAAAAAAAGTTGCTAAAATCAAACGAATTTTGTTGACTATTTGGAAGCGGTTTCTGATATTGATGAAAGCAGCTTGTATAGACAACTAAACAAGAACACAAAAACTAATCTAATGCCTGAAAAATATATCTTAGCACTCGACCAGGGAACCACAAGTTCAAGAGCCATCATTTTTGATAAAAAAGGATCCATCATTTCTACGGCTCAAAAAGAGTTTAAACAGATTTATCCAAAAGCCGGATGGGTGGAACACGATGGAAATGAGATATGGTCAACCCAGGCCGGTGTTGCAGCTGAAGCTATCGCAAAGTCCGGTTTAAATGGAAACAACATGGCTGCTATTGGCATTACCAATCAGCGGGAAACTACGCTGATCTGGGACAGAAAAACCGGGAAACCGGTCTACAATGCCATCGTATGGCAGGATCGCCGCACATCCGATTTCTGTGATAAGCTAAAAAAGGACGGGCTAACCGAAACATTCCGGGAAAAAACCGGGCTTATACTTGATTCCTATTTCTCAGCTACAAAAATCAAGTGGATTCTTGACAACATTGACGGAGTGCGCAAAAGAGCTAAAAACGGAGAGCTTGCTTTCGGTACGATGGACAGCTGGCTGATCTGGAATTTTACCCGCGGAGAACTCCATATCACCGATGTAACCAATGCCTCGCGTACAATGCTCTATAACATTCATGACTGTGAATGGGATCAGGATATTCTTGAGATTCTCGATATCCCGCAGAGCCTGCTACCGGATGTGAAGCCCTCAAGTGAAATATACGGAAGAACTAAAACCACTATTTTTGCTTCAAAAGTACCTATTGCCGGAATTGCAGGTGATCAGCAGGCCGCTCTCTTTGGCCAGCGTTGCATCAAATCGGGCATGGTTAAAAATACGTATGGCACCGGCTGTTTTATGGTGATGAATACCGGTGAAAAACCTATTGAATCCAAGAATAATTTACTTACAACCATTGCGTGGGAAGTAAATGGAAAAGTTGAGTACGCTCTTGAAGGAAGCATCTTTATTGCAGGAGCCGTTGTTCAGTGGCTGCGGGATGAACTGGGGATCATACGCAACTCATATGACGTAGAAGCACTGGCAAAGTCGGTTCCCGACAACGACGGAGTTTACCTGGTTCCGGCTTTTGCAGGTCTCGGTGCACCACACTGGAATCAGCATGCGCGCGGTACAATTGTGGGATTGTCGAGAGGATCAAACGCCGGACATATTGCCCGGGCCGCCCTTGAAGGAATTGCCTACCAGGCAATGGATGTGCTGAATGCAATGCAGGCCGACTCCGGGATTGATATCCGTGAACTACGTGTGGATGGCGGAGCAGCTGCCAATAATCTTCTGATGCAGTTTCAGTCCGATATCCTGCAGGCTCCTGTCATCCGGCCAAAGGTGTTAGAAACCACCGCTCTGGGTGCCGCGTACCTGGCGGGTCTTGCTGTCGGTTACTGGGCAGATCACGATGAAATAAATGAACAGTGGCAGGAAGACCGGCAGTTTACACCCGAAATGGAAGAGAAACACTCAAAAGTTTTAATTAATGGGTGGAATCGTGCTTTAAATGCTGCTAATGAGTGGTCTAAAAAATAAGATTCAGCAACTATCTATTTTAAAAATAATTTAAATCTATCAAGAAAATATCAGAGACAATGAAACCAAACAGAAATGAAATGTTAGACGGAGTAAAATCCGAAGCAAAATACTGGGATGTCATAATTGTCGGAGGAGGCGCAACCGGACTTGGAGCAGCTGTTGATTCTGCATCACGGGGATATAAAACACTGCTTCTGGAGCAGCATGACTTTTCGAAAGGCACATCCAGCAGATCTACGAAATTGGTGCATGGTGGAGTTCGCTATCTGCAGCAGGGAAATGTAACTCTTGTACTTGAAGCCTTGCGCGAACGCGGACTTCTAATTCAGAATGCCCCGCACCTGGTTCGCAACCAATCTTTTATTGTACCTAATTATGACTGGTGGGAAGGCCCGTTTTACGGAATCGGGATGAAAGTATACGACATGCTGGCCGGTAAACTTGGTCTTGGACCATCAAAAAATCTCTCCCGGGAAAAAACTCTTGAGCTGCTGCCAACAATTGAGTCGGAAGGATTGAAAGGCGGTGTTATCTATTATGACGGACAATTCGATGACTCCAGGCTTGCGATTAACCTTGTTCAAACTGCACTCGATCATGATGCAACCATTCTCAATTACGCCAAAGTAACCGGACTTCTGAAATCAAATGATACCACAAATGGTGTTACAGTTACTGATCAGGTTTCGGGTGAATCATTTGAAGTAAACGGCCGGGTTGTAATAAATGCCACCGGCGTATTTACCGATGATATCCTGAAAATGGATAACAAAGATGCCAACAATATTATTGCTCCGAGCCAGGGAGTCCATATTATCATTGATAAAAAATTCCTACCGGGCGAGAGTGCAATCATGGTTCCGCACACGGAAGACGGGCGCGTACTTTTTGCTGTGCCCTGGCATGATAAAATTGTACTTGGAACAACTGATACACCTGTTGAAAGTCCATTACTGGAGCCGGTGGCTATGGAGTCAGAGATTGAATTTATTCTGAAACATGCTTCTCAGTATCTCACCGGCAACCCGACCAGGAAAGATGTTAGAAGTGTGTTTGCAGGCTTGCGACCTCTCGTAAAATCAGGAGATTCGAAAGATACAGCTTCGTTATCACGTGATCATACGCTAATTGTTTCTCCATCAGGTCTTGTGACGATTGCAGGCGGAAAATGGACAACCTATCGCAAAATGGCCCAGGATACGATCGACCAGGCAGCAACAGTAGCTGGTTTGAATATCAGGGAATGCACTACTGAAAATCTGCGTATTCACGGATGGCTAAAAAACGTTGATAAAAAAGATCCTCTTTATTACTACGGCTCGGATAAGGTATCACTTGAAAAAATGATTGAAAAACGTCCGGAACTGGGCGAAAAACTTCATGAACGTCTTCCTTATCTGAAAGCGGAAGTGGTGTGGGGAGTACGGAAGGAACTTGCAGTTACTGTAGAAGACATACTGGCAAGAAGAACAAGGGCAATTTTACTGGATGCACCTGCCAGCATTGAAATGGCCCCTGAAGTTGCCCGCCTCATGGCGGAAGAAGCCGGCCACGACAAAAAATGGCAGGAAGAACAAGTGAAAGAGTATACAGCAATTGCTGAAAATTACGTACTATCTGAACAAAACTAACCGGAAGTTTTGAATTCTTAACTCTAAATCTAACTAATATGTATCCTTTTATAGCTGAAATTATTGGCACCGCTATTTTAATAATCTTTGGGGGTGGTGTTGTAGCAAATGTTGTTCTGAATAAAACCAAGGGCAATAACAGCGGCTGGATTGTTATAACGTGGGGATGGGGTATGGGCGTTTTTGTCGCTGTTTTTACTGTAGGCCAGTTCAGCGGAGCTCATATCAATCCGGCTGTAACCATAGGCCTTGCAGCCGCAGGTCTTTTCGATTGGATTATGGTAGTGCCCTATATAATCGCTCAAACACTGGGTGGCTTTTTAGGTGCTGTAGTCGTTTGGCTTGCATATAAAGATCATTTTTCAGCAACCGAAGATGAAGGGGTTAAGCTTGCAATTTTTTCAACAGCACCCGAAATCAGAAATTATCCATCCAACTTTATGACGGAAGTAATAGGGACCTTTATACTTGTATTTGGTGTGATGTACATGGTCTCTCCGGGTTTTATAGGTCCGAACGGTGAGTTCTTGGAAACCATAAACCTGAACGGCGAACAAATCGGGTTTGGTCTCGGTGCATTATCTGCCCTGCCTGTTGGACTCCTTGTACTTGGGATTGGTCTGTCGCTGGGAGGACCCACGGGATATGCGATAAATCCTGCCCGGGATCTGGGACCACGTATTGCTCATGCACTTCTTCCCTTTCCGCACAAAGGCAGTAGTGACTGGGCATATTCATGGGTACCGGTTTTTGGACCGATTGCTGGTGCTTTTCTTGCCGCCGGCCTTTTTCTACTGCTTCAATAATCTTCAATTTTTTTAAATAAAAATTAGCAGCAATGATGCTGTATTTATTTACAAGATAAAAGAGCATATAAAATTTATATGGAGTCATTTGTTATTAAAAACCAAACTATGGATCATTTACCTCGTATCGCTGTTATTTCTTATACCCTATGAGCTTACAACGTTTGCCTCTTTGATTGCGAGTTTCAGTTTTTAATCCGAAAACACAGGCTGAAACCAAAGTATCGAGCGATAGATCGAATTTTGTACATTTTTTACACAGACCCGGAGTCCATTCCCGCATTTAGAGTAACATGTCTATAATACCCGAAAGAATACCTGTTTCAACAACCTTTCCCCATTAAGTTGTATTAGTGGAGTCAAAAGAATATATTAATCGTTGTAATACGATGAATATATATCAATCAGATCTTTACAACCAGAAAAAAATGAAACAACATATCCAAACCCCGGATGAA
Source organism: uncultured Balneolaceae bacterium (assembly GCA_964449075.1). Lineage (GTDB taxonomy): Bacteria > Bacteroidota > Rhodothermia > Balneolales > Balneolaceae > CAYVBJ01. The sequence goes on along the minus strand of CAYVBJ010000013.1, from coordinate 18,737 downwards.
ATTAAACTATCGGTGAAAGAAAAATATGCTGAGATCAGCCAGAATGCGAAAAATTCAGCTTGTTGCGGACCAGGCAGCTGTTGCGGTTCCAGTGAAAAATCGGATTACACGATTTTTTCTGACGACTACTCTCATCTGGAAGGATATAATCCTGATGCCGATCTCGGACTTGGCTGCGGGTTACCAACTGAATTTGCAGGAATTAAACCCGGCGACACTGTTGTTGACCTGGGCTCCGGAGCCGGTAATGACTGTTTTGTGGCACGTCAGCTCACGGGAAATACCGGACAGGTGATTGGTATTGATATGACTGAATCGATGGTTGATAAAGCGAGGGATAATGCTGAAAAACTCAACTATGAAAATGTGAAATTTTTTGCAGGTGATATAGAAGAACTTCCGCTTGACGATTCCGTTGCCGATGTAGTGATAAGTAATTGTGTGCTGAATCTTGTACCCGACAAAAGAAAAGCATTCTCCGAAACATTCAGAATTCTTAAAAACAGCGGGCATTTCAGCATCTCAGATGTGGTTCTCTCCGGTGATCTGCCAGGCAAAATTCGTGAAGATGCTGAAATGTATGCAGGCTGCGTGGCAGGAGCCATTGACAAGGACCTCTACCTGGAAATTGTAAAAGACTCCGGGTTTAAAAATATCAAAGTTCAAAAAATAAAGGAGATTCAGCTTCCGGATGAAATGCTTTCTAAATATCTGTCACCCGAAGAAAAAGATGCATTCCGGAATTCGGACACAGGGATTTTCAGCATAACACTCTATGCAGAAAAATGAGGTGAATCCAATGATTTTCATTCTGATCCGCCTTGAAATTTCAACTCAATAAATCAAAACTTATGAGCAGTGTTAAATCCATAGAAATTGGAGATCCGTCGATTGAACGATCCGCGGTTATTGCTAAAGCACTCGGACACCCGGCAAGGATAGCCATATTAAAAATACTTGCAGACCGCAGCACCTGCTTTTGCGGAGACATCACGGAAATCCTTCCGCTGGCTCAATCAACAGTATCACAGCACCTCAAAGCACTGAAATCTGCCGGACTCATAAAGGGCGAAGTAGAAGGTGTACGTACATGCTACTGTCTTAATCCGGATGGAATTCGGGAGCTACAGATACTCCTTTCTGAACTTTCCGATGAACTTATCAAAACCTGCTGCTAACCGATATGAAAATTGCCTTATTTAGTGACATACATGCCAATATCGACGCGCTTACACCAGTACTTGATGATATCTACTCACGATCTCCGGATGCGGTCTACTGCCTGGGAGACCTTGTAGGATACGCACCGTTTCCCAATGAAGTGATTGAAACCATCCGAAAAAAGGGAATACCGGTTATTGCCGGTAATTACGACCAGGGTGTTGGCCTGAACAGTGATGACTGCGGATGTGCCTATAAAACAGACGAAGACAAAGCCCGTGGTGCTGAATCGATTGCTTTTACCAATGAAATTATCTCGGATGAAAACCGTGCCTATCTCCGCTCTCTTCCGGCGCATATTCGTGTTGAATATGGAGTCAATACAGATCCGTATCATCTTTTGCTCGTACATGGCAGCCCGCGAAAAATCAATGAGTACCTCTTCGAAGACCGTGAAGATAAAAGCCTGATACGTATGATGGAAAATTCAAATGCTCATACCATGGCTTTTGGCCATACGCATAAACCGTATCACAAAAAATTGAAAGATAATGATGGAAATTTTCGGCATGCCATAAATATCGGATCGGTCGGAAAACCAAAAGACGGTGACCCGCGAGCCTGTTATGTAATGCTGGATTGGGAAGGCGACCTTGATCTCTCGAATCCTGACGCGCTTGGTGTTGAATTTATTCGCATTGAGTACGATATCGATAAAGCTGCGAAAGCTGTTGAAGAGAGTCCCCTGCCAGATCCGTTTGCGGATATGCTTAGGAAAGGAGGCTAAACATTCTTTCTAAAGACTAAAACCGGTGTTGGAGTTCAGTTTATTTAATCGTATTTTTACGATGAATTAAATATAACAAACAAAAGAATTGAAATGGCTGATAAAATAGAGACAAAAACTTTGATTGAAGTATACGATCCCGCCATGTGTTGCAGTACCGGTGTCTGCGGGTCTGACGTGGATGATTCCCTCGCGGATTTTGCCAATGATGTAAAATGGCTGAAATCACAGGAAGTTGATGTGAAACGTTACAACCTGGGACAGGAACCTGAAACCTTTAAAATGAATCCTCATGTTTTAGAACGTTTAAAAAAAGATGGCGCCAAAGTACTGCCTCTTATTTTCATAAATGGAAAGATGGTTTCAGAAGGCGGCTACCCCGGCCGGACAGCACTAACCAACTGGATAGATCTTGACCGGAAAAACGGTACTGCTGTAGATCAGGAAAATAAAACGATGGCGGCAGATGAATTACCCGTTGAGCAGTCTAAGGGTTGTGCCCCGGAAAGAGGGTGTTGTTAATACCTTACAATTTTTTCAGCATATCCAAGGACAGTTCATCATTAAAAATTTACCATTCATAATTAAAAATCATGTTACCTGAAATCACTCCATATATCTTTTTCACAGGTAAGGGGGGTGTTGGTAAAACTTCACTTGCAAGTGCCACCGCTGTTAAACTGGCCGATGAAGGTAAATCTGTTCTGCTGATCAGTACGGATCCCGCTTCCAACCTTAAGGAAGTGCTTGAAACCGATATCACTGAAAAAATCAACCCTGTTAAAGGCGTCGAAAATCTCCATGCTGTAAATATTGACCCCGAACAGTCGGCTGAAGAGTATCGTCAACGTGTGATCTCACCTTTGGAAGAGATCCTGCCCGGTCATGAAATCGAAAAAATCAGGGAGGAACTGTCAGGCGCCTGTACAACAGAGATTGCAGCCTTTGATGAATTTGCCCGTTATGTTGCAGGCGATGGTGATGACCAGCCTTATGATGTAATTATATTTGATACAGCTCCCACCGGACATACACTTCGGTTGCTTGAATTACCGGCAGCCTGGAGCGATTATATCAAATCCAATCCGGATGGTGCATCGTGTATTGGCCCCTCTTCAGCCTTGAAAACCAGCCAGAAACGGTATCAGAAAGTGGTGGAAAGACTGAAAGATGAAGATGCAACTGCAATCTACCTGGTGAGCCGTCCCGATGAATCCGCACTGAGAGAGGCAGACCGTTCAGGCAGGGAACTGGAAGAAATGGGGCTTTCCAACCAGTTTTTACTGATCAACGGCTATTTTGAACCGGTAGATGAATCGGACCCTTTCGCACAAAAAATGAAAGAGATGGCGGATAAGACATTAGAAAATATGCCGGATCGTTTGAAAGTGATGAGCCGTGTGGTCTTCCCTCTTCGTCCCTACAATCTTCTGGGAATCGAAAAACTGCGTAAAGTGTTTGAACCACTTGACAAAAAAGAGATCAGGCAAAACAGCCAATCCATCTTAACGGAAGAGCATGAAAGTAATCTTACGGGGCTTGATCAACTGATAAACGAACTTACAGACAGAAAAGATCACGGACTGATCCTGACTATGGGAAAAGGCGGTGTGGGCAAAACAACCATTGCTGTGGCCCTGGCTTTGAAACTGGCAGATAAAGGGTATCCGGTTCATTTAACAACAACCGATCCTGCGGCTCACCTGATGGATCAAGTCGATGAACTGAAACTACCTGAAAATCTGGAAGTTGACCGCATTGATCCGGATGTGGAGAAAGAGGCTTACATCGAAAAAGTTCTGAAACAAAAGGGCAAAAACAGATCCGAAGAGGAACTGAAGCTTCTGCGCGAGGATCTTGAATCGCCCTGTACCGAAGAGGTAGCTGTATTTCAGGCTTTTTCTAAAGCCATTCACAAGGCCAGACAGAAGTTTGTAGTGATTGATACAGCTCCAACAGGCCATACCCTGCTGCTTTTGGATACGACCGGCGGTTATCACAGAGAAGTGCTCAGAAATACGATTGTGGATGCAGATAAACTCAGAACACCTTACATGTATCTCAAAGATCCTGACTATTCAAAACTTTTAATCGTATCGCTTCCCGAAACCACGCCTGTTTCGGAAGCTGCAAAACTGCAGGACGATTTAAAACGATCGGGTATTGAGCCTTTCGGATGGATCGCGAATCAGAGTATGTCGGCGGCTACGGTAAACGATCCGCTTTTGAAGCAGCGGGCTGCTGCAGAAAAACCACTGCTGAAAAAAATGAGAGAAGATCATGCCCAACGACTCTATGCTATTCCCTGGATTTCGCAGGATCATGTTTTGAAAACAATGGCGCAAGAGGACAAGCAAACCGTAACTCATTAGTGTTGTAAACAACAAAATTTAAACCTGATGAATCCTATGAAATTTAACCATGCCCTCCTGGCTCTTGATTTGTCTGAATCGAGTGATGACTTGGTTCACTGTGTGGGCGATTTAAAAGATCTGGGAATTGAACAAGTGACTCTTTTGACAGTGATTTCGAATCCATACCCAGGCGGACCCGAAAAATTTGACACATCTTCGATGGAAGAAAAGCTCAAAAATTATGCATCTAAGGTGAAAAACCAGGGGTTTCAGACAGATTACAAATTAAAAATAGAATCCGGCACATACGCTCCTGTTACAATTTTGAAAGAGGCTAAAAATCTTTCTGCCGATCTGCTCATTCTGGGCCATCGCGGACATAATCGAATGGCTGAATTGATACTGGGAAGTGTGGCTTCAGAAATACTTCAGCGGGCAAATATGCCGGTTTTACTGTTGAGAATATCAGATCAACCCGGCAATAATGCTGTTTCAATTTGCAAGAGTTTGACGAAAAATTTTCTCATAGCAACAGACTTCTCAGATAATGCAGACAAAATGTTATCCCTGTTTGAAAATCAGCAGCTGAAAAGTTCAAATGTGACACTTTTATACGTAAGAACCAGTTCTGCCGTGAAAAATGAAAGCGAAAAACTTGAAAACCGGGCAGATAAACTCCGGAAAAAGGGAGTGGATAAAATTGATACTAAAATATTGGAAGGTCACGTGGCTCTACAAATCGAAAACTTTGCGAATAAAAATAATAACACACTAATCATTATGGGAGCCCAGGGAAAAGGGTTCGTTGAACAATTATTTATAGGGAGTAACAGCTTGAGGGTTGCACGATTAACATCAAAACCTTTACTGCTTATCCCCGCACGAAATTAAATAAAAACAGAAAATATCATCTAAAACTAATTACGATCACTGTGGCTGAATCTGAAAAATCAATCAACTTTTTTGAAAAATATCTCACCGTCTGGGTTTTACTCTGTATTGTTGCCGGCATATTGGTTGGTTACACAGCCGGTGACTCCATTGCGGTACTGAGCGATTTTAATCTCTACGAAGTTAATATCCCTATTGCGATTCTCATCTGGGCTATGATTTATCCAATGATGCTGCAAATTGACTTTGGTGCACTCAAAGATGTCGGTAAATCACCAAAAGGTGTGGTATGGACAGTCATAATTAACTGGGCCATTAAACCCTTTACCATGGCTTTTTTTGCCTGGATATTCTTTTCCAATATCTACAGTGCCTGGATTGAGCCCTCAATGGCACAAGAATATATAGCGGGAGCCATACTTCTTGGAGCCGCACCCTGTACGGCTATGGTATTTGTGTGGTCTTATCTATCCGACGGTGACCCAACCTATACATTGGTTCAGGTGTCAGTAAATGACATTTTGATCCTGATACTCTTTATCCCAATTGTCGCTTTTTTGCTGGGAATAACTAATATTTCAATTCCATACAATACACTTGTAACCTCTGTTGTAGCTTTTGTGGTTATCCCCTTAACCGCCGGATACATTACATACAAAATCCTTGTCAATAAAAAAGGACTGGAATGGTATACTATCCGATTTTTGCCCAAATTTAAACCTGTCTCAATTACCGCTTTGCTGCTCACGCTTGTTTTACTTTTTGCCTACCAGGGTGATCGAATTTTAAGTGAGCCGGTGGTTATCCTTCTGATAGCAGTTCCATTGATCATTCAAACATATTTTATTTTTTTTATCGCATGGTATGGCGGCCAATGGCTGAACCTGAACTATCAAACTTGTGCCCCGGGCTCCATGATCGGTGCAAGCAATTTTTTTGAACTTGCCGTTGCTGTTGCGATTATGCTTTTTGGAATTGAATCGGGTGCCGCACTTGTAACTGTTGTAGGAGTATTGATTGAAGTGCCGGTGATGCTTTCACTGGTAAAATTTGCAAATATGAAGAAGTCATCCTATCCGGTGACAAGTTAGATCAATAGTATACGTCAGTTTATATAATAAGTACATCACTGCCCATCTTTTTGGCAGATTATGCCCGATTCGGGCAGCTTCTTCCATTTAACCCTGAGATACAGACCTCCATTATGCAATAGAAAATGATAAAATCAGTTATTAAAAATACATTTGGAATGAAAGCGCTTCGAATTTACTTTATATTAACCACACACTTAACTCTATATTAGGAGGCTGACTATGTTATACGACCGACCCGAATTCAAAGACTCGTACGATAATTTTATCGATGGAAAATTCACGCCGCCGGTGGACGGAGACTATTTTGATGCCATCTCGCCTGTGGATGGACAACCTTTCGCAAAAGTAGCACGTTCGAATGAAAAGGATATAAACCTGGCACTTGATGCTGCACACAAAGCTAAAGAGGAATGGGGTAACACTTCGGCAACAGAAAGAAGTATTCTGCTGAACAAAATAGCGGATGTGATGGAAGAAAATCTTGAATTCCTGGCCCGTGTTGAAACAATCGACAACGGCAAGGCAATTCGTGAAACACTCAACGCGGACCTGCCTTTAGCTGTTGACCATTTCCGTTATTTTGCCGGTGTGATCCGTGCCGAAGAAGGATCAGTGGCTGAATTGGATGAAAACACAGTCAGCATGCTTGTTCCGGAACCACTTGGTGTTGTGGGACAAATCATTCCGTGGAATTTCCCTATCCTCATGGCCACGTGGAAAATGGCTCCTGCCCTGGCTGCCGGGAATTGTACGGTGGTAAAACCTGCTGAACAGACTCCCGTTAGCATTATGGTTCTGATGGAATTGATTCAGGATATTTTACCACCCGGTGTTCTGAATATTGTAAATGGATTTGGCCCTGAAGCCGGTAAACCACTGGCACAGTCACCTCGAATTTCAAAAGTTGCTTTTACCGGTGAAACCACAACCGGCCGGCTGATTATGCAATATGCATCCGAGAACCTCATACCGGTAACATTGGAATTGGGCGGAAAAAGCCCGAATATCTTTTTCGAAAATGTAATGGATGCAGATGACGAGTTTCTTGATAAGTGTCTTGAAGGCGCTGCTATGTTTGCCCTTAATCAGGGCGAAGTGTGCACATGTCCGTCACGAATACTGGTCCAGGAGTCTATCGCAGATGAATTTATTGAAAAACTGACCGAACGGGTAAACCGGATCAAACGCGGACATCCTCTCGACAGTGAAACCATGATCGGAGCACAGGCTTCCAAAGACCAGTTCGAAAAAATCATGAATTATATCGATATCGGAAAACAGGAAGGCGCGAAAGTTCTTGCCGGAGGCAAAGCATGGGCGGTAGCCAATGCAGGTGGTAATGGACAAAGTGAAGTGGAGTCTTCCGATACAATGGTGGCTACCGGCGGAAACGGCAACGGCATTAATGAAGGCTTTTATGTAGAACCCACCATTTTCCAGGGGCACAACAAAATGCGTGTATTCCAGGAAGAGATCTTTGGTCCGGTAGCATCACTTACCACATTCAAAGATGAAGAAGATGCCCTTGAAATCGCGAACGATACCCTGTATGGTCTTGGTGCCGGTGTATTCACGCGTGACATGCATCAGGCCTACCAGGTTCCGCGTAAAATTAAAGCAGGACGTGTGTGGGTGAATTGTTACCACCTCTACCCGGCTCATGCTGCATTTGGCGGTTATAAAAAATCAGGGTTTGGCCGTGAAAATCATAAAATGATGCTGAATCACTATCGTCAAACCAAAAACATGCTTATATCCTACGACAAAAAAGCAATGGGATTCTTTTAAAACTTCTTCATCGGATGACTGAGGACAAACAGTTATAAAAAGACTACAAGTTCGAAAGTCATCCGATGAATTCCATAAACAAACGAAACAACTATGAGTGTAGAACGAGTATCTGTAACCAAAGAGGCTGAAAAAGTAATTGAAAAACTAAAAGAAAAATATGGTGAACTGATGTTTCATCAGAGTGGCGGCTGTTGTGATGGCTCTTCCCCAATGTGCTTCGAAAAAGGAGATTTCAAGACCGGGTTTAGTGATATCAAACTTGGAGAGATCTGCGGCTGCGACTTTTATATGGCACGCGACCAATACGAATACTGGAAACATACACATTTGACGATTGACGTTACTGAGGGTCGTGGTGCCAGTTTTTCTCTTGAAATTCCGATGGGAGTTCGGTTTGTTATCAAATCACGAATTTTTACCGATGAAGAATATGCAGAAATTCAGAATCTTGCATGAAATGGTATTCGTGAGATTATGATGTTAAAAGCGGCTTTCCTCTTGGTTTAATAATTGAGTCGTGATATGGAGGTTCAACCGCGTCTTTATGTGCCGGCAGGAAATTCAACCTGTATATGAAACCCTTTTTTCTTTTGTGAGGAAATGTCTTCAAAAGCTCCATTTAATTGCTGAACCAATGTTTTGATAAGAGTTGAACCGAGTGATTTACTTTTCTTCAGTTCCACATCCGGCGGCATGCCAACCCCGTTATCACCAAACTGAAGCAACAAGTTATCTTCCAGTTTTTGAAGTTTAACGAAAATTACTCCTTTATCAATGCCGGTAAATGCGTGTTTGTATGCATTTACGATTAATTCATTCAGCAGCAGCGAGAGAGGAATTGCCTGGTTCAGTGTAATTTTTATATCATCAATTTCGATTTCAATCTCAACCCGTTTCTGATTGTTGTCATAGGTTTTCTGAATCGCACTTGCCAGGTCGGTTATGTAACTTTCAAAATTAATATTTGTGAAAGATTCAGATTGATAAAGCTTTTCATGTACAAGTGCGATTGACTGAACCCGCATCTGGCTATCTTTCAGTGCCTGAATATTTCGCTCATCATCAATATTCCATATCTGCATCTGTAACAAACCGGATATTACGGCAAGATTGTTTTTAACCCTGTGATGAATTTCTGCAAGCAGAACATTCTTCTCCTGCAGAGAATCAGAGATCCTCTTTTCGGCTTCTTTTTGCATAGATATATCACTTGCAACACAAACCAGACCATGGTTATCCGCGAATTTATCAATTATTTGTGAATGTGATAAAATTACCGGGATAGGATCTCCTGCCTTTGTTTTATACAGCGTTTCCATGCTCGTAGGCCTGCCATTCTCAAGATCACGCAGCTTCTCATTGATTTGTCCTTTTTCAGAATCGTGTATTAGTGTAGTTAAAGGTTCACCAATCAACTCATTCTTTGAATAATCCAGTTTTTTTAGCGTTGCCTCATTCACCATTGTAATAATAAGCTCATTATCTGACACAACCAGCATATCGCCCATAGATTGTAATATGTTATTAACATAGGCTTTAGAAACCATACTTTTGCTCAGTTTTTCAGCCATCTGGTTGATAGATTCCGCAACCCGTTCAAGTTCATCATTTGTTCCAAGGTGTATTCTGCTTTCCAGGTCGCCATCACCGATTCGCTGCGCTGCTTCAGAAAGATTCTTTAAAAGTTTGGCTATCGATATATAGACAAAATAGGCAAGCCACATCGCTACGATAAACCCGATCCCGGTATAGATAATTATTTTTATTCCCGTACTTTCAGCTGTCTCCTGTAAAATACTTAGCTGAGCTTCTACCCGTATTTTTTCATTCTCTCTGAGTTTTTCAATGATTGGTAACAGGGTTCCCCTGTAATACGGTTCAATCGTTGTGTTATACATCTGATCTCCGAATTCATCATCCTGCCTGCTATCGAGATCAAGCAATTGACCAATTAATGACTTATAGGGAACAAATGCAGATTGAAGAGAATCGATAATACCATACATTTCCTCCCTGTAAAATAATGCCGTTTCTGATTCCAGACCCTGTTCATCTCTTTTTTCGATAATTCTGTTCAAAAGCTCTTCAAACCTGGTTAAGCTTTCATTTACCTGGTCTTCAGCCAGAGAAACTTTCAGATTAACATCAAGATCATCCGGATTTTCTTTCAGTTTATCTGACTCTACTAAAAAATTCCTTACATAGATTAAAGAATTTTGCAAGTTAAGAGTAAGCTCGGAAAATGTTTGCAACTCTCTGGCAGTAGATTTGCTTTCTTCAATCAGGTCAGATTTAATCCGGTTATTTAAAAAATAAGAGGATGCCCCGACTATCAATATTAAAGCCGCTACCGATACAAACCCAAGAATGAGTTTCAGATTTAGACGCATTTATATTCGATTACAGGTGATTTCACACAAAACAGTGTAAAAGATAGCGAAATGATTAATTAAAACAGAAATCTTAAAATTTTAACAGATCTTCCAGCTTCTCAGAAATCGACTCCACACCCGGAATCACACTGTTCATCAGCTTAACATTATAAGGAACGGGAATATCGGGCATTGTTACTCTTTGAACCGGAGCGTCAAGATGTGTAAAGAGCCGGTCTGAAATAAAAGATGCTATTTCTGAGCCAAATCCTGCCGTCAATTGATCTTCATGTACAATTAAACAGCGATTTGTTTTCTGTACTGATTCTGAAATCAACTCCTTATCCCATGGAATAACAGATCTCAAATCTATAATTTCAGCATCTATGCCGGTTTTTTCGACGGCAAGTTCTGCACGTTCGCACATAGCGCCCCATGAAATAACTGTGGCTTCATTTCCCTCTCGCAATATTTTACCTTTTCCAATGGGCACAACAAAATCGTCTCCGGGGTATGGTCGCCTGGCCCATTTTGCATCCAGCATATTCCTATGTTCAAAAAAGATGGTTGGATTATTGCTCCTTAAAGCCGATCGTAGTAAACCGGCAGCATCTTCAGCATTTGAAGGATAGAGAACCTGCCAGCCAACAATATGGGCAAAAAATACTTCGTTAGATTCACTGTGCCACGGATCACCACATTTTGCAAATCCGCCCGGCATCCGAACCACCATGGGAGCGGCAAACCGGTTGGCTGTCCGCCAGCGTATTGTACCACAATTTTTTATCTGTTCTGTTGCGGGATCGGCATATTTTCTAAACTGAATTTCAGGAACGGGCATCAGCCCGGCATAGGCCATTCCGACAGACCTGCCGATAATTCCTTCTTCCGAAAGGCTGGTGTCAAATACCCTGTCGGCCCCGAACTTCGATTGAAGCCCAAGCGTAGCTGCATGCACACCTCCTTTTGCCCCGACATCTTCGCCAAATACCAAAAGCCTGTTATTCTGTTCAAGCTCATTTTCAAGAGTTCTGCGTACCGATTCAACAATGTTGATTCTCTGCTTTTCAGGTTTGGATTCACTGCTACCCTCCGGCAACCTGATCTCTTCAGATGCCAGGCCACCCACCAACGGCTTTTCATATTCACCCTCTTCATTGTACTCAGCAAATGCATATTTTTTTACGTTTGATACTTCAGGATCAGGACGATTCCATGCATTTTCCGCAACCTTGTCAATCTCATTTTTGCATCTTGTTTCTGTCTGTTTCCATGATTTCTCACTCATCAAATCCGGTACCAGATAATTGTAAAGGTTCGCCAGCGGATCTTCACTTTCTTCCTTCTGAATTAACTCATCATCTTTATACGCCTGATTATCCTGGTAGGAATGTCCGGTAAGTCTCGGCATTTTTAAACGAAGCAATCTCGGGCCCTTTCCGTCTCTAACGTACTTTACTGAGTCTTTAATTAAACGGGCAGCTTCTTCCGGTTTTGTGCCATCGCCATCCTCTATACTCAAATTTTTAAATGAACGCAGGTTGTTGGCGATGTTACCGCCCGGAGTTTGGAAATCAGAAGGAACTGAAATGCCATAATTATTATCCTCAATGTAAAATAATACCGGCAAATTTAATGTAGTTGCCATTGTAATTGCAGACCAAAAACCATTCGTTGCCACCGAACCATCACCACCAAAAATCACAGAAATGGCTCCCTCGTACTCTTTCTCCTTCAGTACATTTTTCCTGTACTCGATTGCCTGGGCCCAACCGACAGCTGGTGTATACTGGGAACCAACATCTCCGGCCATTGGTAAAACAGTGGCGCCTTCTCCTGCAGGTTTATTACAAACAACGCCGATATCCCTCCCATCACTGTATCCGCCGGATTTCCCCATCGGAGCCGCCATGGCGTCTTCAAGGGATAGTCCAAGTGATAATAACAAAGGTCTGGACCTGTAATATGCACTCGCCCCGTCTTTAGAGTGTGTGAGCAAAGAACCCAGTAAAACCTGGCCGAGTTCGTGACCTCTTGCCGTAAATTGATAGAGTACCTTTTTCTGCGGGACCAATTCATTTTCCTCTTTGCTGTCAATTGCTCTGGAGTATTGAATAGTTTTGACAATTTTCTTCCAGTCAAAATCCGGATCAACGCTTTGCTTCTTCTTTTCTGGGGACATAGATAATTATTTAATCAAAAATTCTTTTACGATATGGAAGGTAAACTCTCTTGCATCACCTTTTCAAAACTTTTCTGAAAATGCTGCATATCATCTTTATCTCCAATCGTTATGCGAATGCAATTGGGTAACCCGAAAGCAGAAACCTGTCTCAGAATTACTCCCTCCTCAAGCATCAACCGGGTGAAATCAGAGGCCTCAGATTCGTTTCTCATACACATTAACACAGAGTTGGAAATAGATCTAACATACTCTACCTGCTGATCATCTAAAAATCTGTATAGATTCTCTCTCTCATCTTTCACCATTTTAATGCTCTTTTCGAGAAATTCGGCGTCACTATATGCTGCCAGTGCTGCCGCCTGGGCACTCGAAGTTGGCTCAAAAGTTAGTTTAGCCTTCATCAACATACTTATTATATCTTTGTGAGCAATTGCATAGCCAATTCTAAATCCCGCTAATCCATAAGCTTTTGAAAAAGTTCTTAAAATAATAATATTAGATTGTAAATTTTCAATGGCATGAGGATAGTCTTCTACATTTTTTGCGTATTCAAAATAAGCTTCGTCTGCAATCAATAAAACTGAGTCGGGAAGTTGCTCTGTTAATCTTTTGTAGTCAGTTTTATTGATGTATGTGCCGGTCGGATTATTCGGATTTGCGATATAAACTGCTTTCGTCTTCTCATCAACTGCCTCAAGGATTCCATCGATATCAAACTTGTAAGATTCGGTTACGGGAATCTTTTTCACCTTTATGCCCATCACCCCTGCCTGAACAAAAAAACCGACAAATGTAGCATCTGCAGTAATTGCATGTTCATTTTCCTTAAAAACAGTTCTGCATATAATAGAGATAATGCTTTCAGAACCTGCGGCAAGCAGAATGTTTTCCGGGCTTACACGATTACGGTCGGCAATAGCCTTACGGAGCTTTCTTGCCACCGGATCAGGATAATCCTGTATCTCCTCCAATGCTTTTAAAACTGCCTCTTTAACCTTATTGCTGCACCCAAGCCTGTTTTCATTAGATGCTAGCTTGGCTATTTTATCAGGTTTGTAAAGCTCTTTAACCTCAGCTATGGTTTTGCCTGCAACATAGCCTTGTAATTTTTCAATTTTTTCCGGAAACGAAATATTCAATGAGTCTGGCTTTAACATTGTTTATCTTTTGACCTTAAAATATGTATTTATTTTCTTAAATATCTTAAAAAAGCGCTTTCAAAGCTAATATTGATACTGTGATTTTGTCATCATTTATTATCTCATAAGCTTGTTTATATCAAATCAAATCAAATTATCTATGTCAAAAACTATACTTATTACAGGAGCGAGCAGAGGCATTGGCCGCGAGATTGCAGACTATCTAGCTAAATTGAATCACCGGGTGATAATCACTGCAAGATCGGCAAAATCACTCAAAAATCTCGAACAATCCTATCCTGATCATATTCAGTCAGTCCCTGCTGATCTCTCGAAAACTGAAGATATCAGTAACCTTATTGACTATCTGGATCAAAACAATTTACAGCTTCACGGGTTGATAAATAACGCCGGTGTTCTTATCAACAAACCGTTTGTTGAACAGACCAACCGTGATTGGCAGCTTCAGATTGATGTAAATTTAATGGCTCCGGTTAGGCTGATTCGCGCTACAATCCCCTATTTAGCGGAAGGCTCACATATAGTTAATATCGGGAGTATGGGAGGGTATCAGGGAAGCAGTAAATTTCCCGGACTATCTGCATACAGCGTAACTAAAGGCGCGTTGTCCGTATTAACGGAGTGCGTGGCAACAGAGTTATCAGGTTATAAAATATCATGTAACTGTCTATGTCTCGGTGCTGTTTATACCGAAATGCTGAAAGAGGCATTCCCTGGATTTGAGCCGCCGGTCACGGCATCCGATATGGGAACATATATAGGTGAATTTGTTTTAAAGTCCCATACTTTCTACAATGGAAAAATTTTACCTGTTGCATTAAGTGATCCTGAATAGTTAGTATAATTTTTTTACCTTTATCAGAATAAATCATCTCCCTGTTCTCGTCATCTGAAATTATGAAGAAAAACTTTTTCCTGTTTCTGTCAAGCTTGCTTCTGTTAGCATCATTATTGACCGAAAAAACCAAAGCACAAACCATAGAACTGCTTGGCGGTAATCTTTTGAACGGTACTGTAACAGGTTCATTTCTTGGTGCAGCTACAATGGGTTTGCGAAACTCCAGTGATTTTGACCCCTTGAGAATCGGCCTGGGTGCCGGGATAATCGGGGGAGCAGGAATCGCTATTTATGATGTGGCAACTCTTCCGAAAGGACAACAATTTTTTATTTCCGGAACTTTTAACGATGGCAATAATACCTCTATTATTCTCCTACTGGATACATTTTACGGGGCAGCCGGAGGCGCGGCGATTGGAACGGCAGTTATTTTATTATCAGGTGATGCTTTTTCTGATGGGATCCGAATTGGATCCGGCGTTGGAGCCTGGACCGGGTTTGCTTTTGGAATCGCTGATGCATTTTTTCTGTCTGAAAGAAACAGGGACTTAACATCCTCTAAAATTCTTAACCGTAATTCTGTTTTTTCAGCGAAAAATAAAAAAACCGAATTTGAATTGTTGAAGCCTCAGCTGATTTCCACACCTGAACTTACAAACCAGGGTGATTTAACCAGTAAGATATCCCCTGCACTTAGCATATTATCTTTTCAACTTAATTTTTAATCACCATTCTGATCTTCTCCATCTATTGAACTGCCCTTTTTCTCAATGGATGTAACATGAGTTCTGATCAATTCCCGAACTGTATTCACATGTCCTGATAGTGATGGATTTATTCCATCACTCAGATAATACCAGGACTCAGGTGGTTTGCCCATTCGTTTTCCAAGCGGATCAACAATAAAACCGGTTTTACTGGTTAAAATTTCACGTATTTGGAAAAGATCTTTTTCGTTAATTGAAAAATCGAACAGCTCCATCCCATCCAGAAGCTCCGGTATAACGGGTGGAGGTGTAATCCATATTAAGGGGTTATTTGTAATCAATTTCGCGGCATTTTCTATAGTTGTTAAATTCTCCCAGGTTTCCGAAAGTGGTAAAAGCGTACGGCCCGGAGCTATCGGTAATCTGAGAGCATCATAAGTGCCAAGAGAAATAATTACCCAATCGGGTTCATGACTCAACACATCCCGGTGAAAGCGCCGAAGTGCTTCAGAAGATGTATTGTTCGATACTCCGGCATTGATGAATTCAACATCTGAGTCAAGACCAATCTCGATTACGTGTTTTAAGATGGTGAACCAGCCCTGAAGATCATCTGTCATTGAGTCTCCGATTGCTGCAATAGTATCAGAGGGCTTGAAAGGTAAAGAATCAATCCATGTTGACATCTCTTCTTCTTTCAGCAGCTCTATGGCCGCCTGTTTTGCATTATCATCATAAAGATTCCGAAGCTTCTTTAATTCAGTCTCTGAAATCCCGATTAAGTTTGCTACTGCTTCTTCATTTGATATTCCTGGAAGCAATGGGAATTTTTTTTCAATATTCAGAAATTGAATCAGGTATTTTTCAAGTGCTTCTTTCTCTTTATTTGATGCTTTATCAGAACTCATGAAATATCGTTTTCTATCTTTTTAATTAAATCTTCAGCCAGCTTTGGAGTACCACTCGCAGCTTTTTCAGGAAAATGAATCCAGCTATCCATTGAGAGCAAGTGGGGATTCCTGGGATCAATTACAAATTTATCGCTCTCACTACTTGCATATTCTATTAACCCGGCAGCCGGGTAAACAGCAAGTGAGGTGCCTATTACAATAAGAATATCAGCGTTTGGAACTACTGATGCAGCTTTTTCAATAGCGGGGACCATTTCACCAAACCATACCACTTGGGGTCTCAATTGCGCTCCGTCATCTGCAGTATCACCCAATTCAATAGGTTTATCTCCAATTTCATAAATAAGACTTTCATTTTTTTCACTTCTCACCTTTGAAAGCTCACCATGCAAGTGCATAACATTTGACGAGCCGGCCCTTTCGTGAAGGTTATCTACATTTTGTGTAATAATTGTAACATCATAATATTCTTCAAGACGGGCTAATGCAATATGACCTTCATTGGGTTTCGCCTTTGCGGCTTGCTTTCTTCTAAGGTTATAAAACTCCAAGACTTTTTCCGGGTCTTTAGCCCAGCCATCCGGAGTTGCTACTTCATATACGTCATATCCTTCCCATAAACCACCGGAATCACGAAAAGTAGCCAAACCGCTGTCAGCACTCATTCCGGCTCCGGTAAGTACCACAATTCTTCCGGTCATATCGATACGTTTTCAGAAAAAATTAAATTATGAAAGGTAGTTAACCCAGGAGCTGTTTTCTCTGTTTTCCTCTAATACCATTGCAGCTTGATTGCTTTTTAAGCCTGCAATAATACTCTCAACTTCTGATTGTATTATTTTTATACTACTTGATATCATATCACTGTTAAAGCCGCTTTCACCCATTTTTATAGTCATATTCATTGCAACAATTCGTCCGATAGCTTCTCCAAGTTTAACCAATTTTCGTTGTGGCAACTGGTAATCGACATCAAAATCCAGTGATTCTTTAAAATAGCCTGCGGCATGTTCTGTAAGCTTATAGTTGCTCAGAAAATCGTGCATATTCGTGATCTTCATTTTTCTCATCATTTTTATAGTCGATTCTGAAATCTGCTGATATAAGATATCGTTCGACCCTTCAAAAATTTGAAATGGGCGGCTATCAACAAGTGCGCGCCCGGCAAGATGATCAATTCGATATCCTTTTGCACCTACAAGTTGCAGAAAAGATTGTGCTGCAGAATGCATGTAATCAGTGACAACAGATTTAATCGAATTGGCTGCCAGATCCATTTTTGATGTATCCTGTTCGAGGGGAATATTCTCGCTTGTATAAAAACTCATTGCAGAACTAACCGTAAAATAGGATTGTAGTTTTGCCAGTCTCTCTTTCACCTGATCATAATTAAAAAGGCTTACACCACCCACAAATCTTTCTTTACAGTGTGTAAGTGCTTCATCCAAAATTCTATTTAAATAACCTGTACTCATTCCTGGAAATTGCAACCGGCTGCGATGCAGAATATCAAGCATCATTTTCAGGCCTGTACTTTTCGGCTCCAGCCTCTTGCTTTCATGGACCTTAATATCAATATGATTCTTCCCGTATGGAAGCATGTATAAACCCAGGTTATTATAGTATTCTTCTACTTCTATACCTCCCTGCCTGCTATCATGTACAAAAAAACCAACATCTCGCCCGAGATTTCCTTTAGTATCAGTTTCTCTTGCTGTAATGAGCCAGTAATCAGCCCATCCGGTTAAACCTGCCCAATGCTTTAGACCTTTAATATGGTAATGTTCATTTTCGCTCTCGTAGGCGGTCTGCATTCGTAACGCGTCAGAACCGTAATCAGGTTCGGTTATCATGAGTCCGCCCATATTCTTCTCTTTAATGAAACGGCCAAAGATCTCTTTCTTTACCTCTTCATTACCATAATTTGCCAGGGGCTGAAGAAAAAGAGCACCATTTATTCCCATCATAAGGGAAAGCGGTAATGATTGATATGAAGTTGTTTCGAGCATAGAAAGTGCTTCGTGTGTCTTGCAACCTCTTCCCCCGTATTCTGATGGTATGAAGGCTGATAATGGATCACACTCCAAAATTTGACGAAGTACGTACGGAGGTAAACCTCTTGACGATGTCAATTCATTTTCGTCATTCCGAATGTGAAACAACTCGTGCAATTTATCTCTGTAGTTTGATAAAAAGCTTTCAAGATCTTGTTTGATGTTCAAAGATTTTG
This sequence comes from uncultured Balneolaceae bacterium, assembly GCA_964449075.1. GTDB lineage: Bacteria > Bacteroidota > Rhodothermia > Balneolales > Balneolaceae > CAYVBJ01. The sequence continues at coordinate 256 of CAYVBJ010000013.1, read as the reverse complement.
CGATATGTGATTCCAAAATTTGAGTCTTTGTTTAAAATTTATTTCCCCATCAAAAGATAATACATATTTAAATACTATGTAAGATGATACTTAGGGTATGTTGTTACAACGAAGCCAACAGTTAAATATCATAAATCGTTTATAAATAATTTATGCATTGACATAATATATAGGAATAGATGCAACGAAAGTAAAGAGAACAAAAAAGCCCCTGACGCGGAGCGTACAGGGGCTTTGAAAGGAAGACAAGGCGGCG
>CAYVBJ010000012.1:78808-82632 GCA_964449075.1 uncultured Balneolaceae bacterium | reverse complement strand
CCAGTGCTCCCGGAACAATGGAAAACGTATAGGAGATACCATCCTGAGCATACTGGTAAGGCAGTTTGGCTACGGAGCGCATACTTGCCACGGCACCGTTTTTGTCACGCCCGTGCATGGGGTTCGCACCCGGACCAAAAGGTTCGCCTTTTTTTCGTCCATCGGGTGTACTGCCTGTTTTGTTTCCATATACCACATTGGATGTGATGGTAAGGATCGACTGTGTCGGCTCCGAGTTACGGTATGAGGGCTGCTTTTTGAGTTTGCTCATAAACGTCTTCACCAGGTCCCGGGCGATGCTGTCCACGCGGTCGTCGTCATTGCCGAACACCGGAAATTCACCCGTTGTTTCAAAATCAGTCGCAAGGCCTCTCTCGTCTCTACGTATACGCACGTCTGCATATTTACATGCACTAAGGGAATCGGCAACGACCGAAAGTCCTGCAATACCGCATGCCATTGTTCGGAATACATCACGATCGTGAAGAGCCATTTCGAGACGCTCGTAATAGTATTTGTCGTGCATGAAGTGTATCGCATTCAGCGCGTTCATATAGGTAGCGGCCAGCCACTCCATCATGGCATCGAACTTCGGCACCAGCTCTTCATAGGTGAGCCTGTCGCCGGTGATTGGTGCCAGTTCAGGACCTACCTGCTCGCCTGAAATCTCATCCTTACCGCCGTTGATTGCATAGAGCAGAGTTTTGGCCAGGTTTGCACGTGCACCGAAGAACTGCATCTGCTTGCCAATCTTCATAGCTGATACGCAGCATGCGATTCCATAATCATCACCCCAGTAGCCGCGCATGAGGTCGTCATTCTCGTACTGCAGAGACGATGTTTCTATAGAGGTATCCACGCAAAACTGCTTAAATCCTTCCGGCAGGTCTTTTGACCAGAGAACGGTCAGGTTCGGCTCTGGGGCCGGACCGAGATTGTGCAGCGTCTGAAGGAAACGGAACGATGACTTGGTAACCATTGATCGCCCGTCAAGACCCATACCGCCGATCACTTCTGTGACCCATGTCGGGTCGCCGGAGAAGAGCTCGTTGTACTCGGGGGGGCGCATAAAGCGAACCATCCGGAGTTTCATCACCAGGTGATCAATCAGCTCTTGTGCCTCAGCTTCCGTCAGGCTGCCCTCATCCAGATCGCGCTGAATATATATATCAAGGAAAGTAGAAACGCGACCGAACGACATCGCAGCACCGTTTTGCTCTTTAACTGCGGCAAGGTATCCAAAATAGAGCCATTGAACAGCTTCGGTAGCATTACTTGCGGGCTCAGAGATGTCGAAGCCGTAGGCGGCTGCCATCTCTTTCAATTCATATAGCGAACGGATTTGCTCATTCAATTCTTCCCTCAGACGAATTGTTTCTTCATCGAGGTTATAAAGTTCGAGTGAATCCAGCTGCTCGTTTTTATCTTCAATCAGCCGATCGATTCCATACAAGGCCACACGCCGGTAATCTCCGATAATTCGTCCGCGGGCATAGGCATCCGGCAGCCCTGTGATTATACCTGATGAACGGCAATCACGTATGTCGGATGTGTATGCATCAAATACACCATCGTTATGGGTTTTACGAATGGCGTTAAACGCTTCTTTGGTTTTTTCAGAGAATGTAAACCCATTGCTTTCCAGGGCTTTTTCTGCCATTCGCACACCGCCAAAGGGCATCAGTGAACGTTTAAGAGGGGCGTCTGTCTGCAGTCCTGCCACACGTTCCAGGTCTTTATCGATGTAACCGGGTCCGTGCGAAACGATGGAGGATACCAATTCTGTATCGGCATCCAACACCCCCTCCTTCTGTTCTTTGATCATTAAGTTCAGAACCTGCTGCCACAACAATTTTGTGGTGTCAGTCGGACCTTCAAGGAAAGAGGCGTCTCCATCATAGAGAGTGTAGTTTTTCTGGATGAAATCTCTGACATCAATTTCGTTGTTCCACGTACCTGTAGAAAATCTGCGGTACTGAGATGGAGTCTCTTCTGATAAAAATGGTAAGTTGAGGTTTTCTTTGGTTGTTTTCATAGTAATCTTTGGATTATAACCGTTTATTAGTTTATTCAATATCGGAATCCCGATTTCAATATCGAGATCTCGGTGAAGAATAAATCAGACCGAAAACAATCAACTTATTTAAATACATTCTCGATTTTTATTAGTGCAAAAATTAGAACAGAAGTGTGAAGAATTCATAAATTTTTAAGGCGCTTTTGACGCATAATAAAAAGTTAACAGTATCTTAATATTGAGAAATTTTTATAGGATTGCATTCGAACTCAGACGTCTAATTAATTGCAAATTTGCGTATCCTGCGCATCTCCAGTTTCATTAATAGTGAAACCACCAGTGCCAGCACAAAAGCACCTCCAAATATGTACAAACTCTGCTGGTAACTCTCCGTATGTTCATACACATATGCATTAAGCATCGGGCCTACAATCCCTGCAAGTGACCACGCCGTTAATATAAATCCGTGAATGGTAGGCAGCTCTTTAAGCCCAAACAGGTCACTGATATAGGCGGGAATACTGGCAAAGCCTCCTCCGTAGCAAGTCAAAACCACAAAGGTAACAATCATGAACAGTATTGGACTTGCTGTAAGATTCGCAAGCATCGGAAACGCGATCATCTGAATTACAAAAAAGGCCACATAGGTATTTGTGCGACCGATATAATCCGAAAGCGAGGCCCACAGGATACGCCCTATTCCATTGAACAGGGAAATTCCCATCACCAGCAGTGTGGACATCTCAACCGACAGTCGAACCATCTCGTAGCCCATCTTTTTGGCAGTAGCTATTACAGCAATACCGCAAGAAACGTTGATGAACAACATGATCCACAATCCATAAAAGCCAGGCGTTTTCAGTGCATCAAAGGCGCTTATATCTGGTACATTTATAAACTTTTCTTTCTTTGAGGTGCCGTCTCCATTAAAATACTGTTCGTTATAATCTTTAGGCGGCGGAGCGATATATAAAGAACTTGGAACCATCACCAGCAAATAGATTACACCCAGGGCTAAAAAAGCAGTTACTATCGATGATTTATCATACAGAACGACGGTCCGGTACTGGGCATTCTCTTCTTGCAGCTTCAGGTAAGCCTCACTCTGCTCCTCTCCGCGGCTTTCCATATCCCTGAGTCCGATTTCATCCGCCTTGAATGCTTTCAGTTCAGGAACTCCGGCAATCATAGCCAGTGCTTGCTGTGGATTGGATGATTGAAGATCCGCATACTCTTTGGCGGCTATTTCTCTTGGAAGTACGACTTCTTCTTTTGCAGGATTGAATACATCAATAAGGTGAGCAGATACCAGGCCGCCAAAACCAAATCCCATAATAGCCAGGCCAGTTGCCAGGCCCCGGCGATCGGGAAACCACTTCACAAGAGTAGAAACGGGTGCGATATAACCAAGTCCCAGCCCGATACCACTTATCACTCCAAAAAAGAGATAGAACAACCAGACACTTTCCAGGTAACAAGCCAGAGCCGAGCCAAACAGACCCACAGAGAAGAAAGAGGCCGATAATAATCCTCCTTTTGATGGACCGTACCTCTCAACAACCCGTCCCAGAATTGCTGCCGACAATCCCAGGACGAAAATGGCTATGCTGAAAGCCAGTGATGTGCTTGTGACTGACCAGCCAAATGTATTTTCCAGTGGCATTTTCCAGGCACTGTAAGCATATATTGATCCAATTGAGATGTGAATACCCACAGCCGAAGCCGCAATGAGCCAACGATTTTTCATGAAATTTTGCTATTGATTCTGCATGTAAATCTTTATTAAAACGTCGAATAGATACGGGTG
>CAYVBJ010000012.1:0-78708 GCA_964449075.1 uncultured Balneolaceae bacterium | reverse complement strand
TTTGCTATTGATTCTGCATGTAAATCTTTATTAAAACGTCGAATAGATACGGGTGAGATGTGAATGTTTGATGAAGGGAGTCTGGGCATTGAACGGCCGCTTGCTTACGATACGGTTGGTCGGATCATCCCCGTGTTAAACCGGCCTTTTTTGAAAAAATTGTGAATTTTGATTTTTGAGTTATTCTATATTTAGTTACTATTTAAGTATAAAGAGAGTATATATTCGTGCATATGTTTCGGCATTGATACAGATTTCCATCTTGCCTTAATAAAATTAGAGGAGAGCATCATGTCACAAGAAATCGTCATAATTATCGTGGGTTCCCTGTTTTTAGTTATAGCATTAGCTGGCAGTCTTACATATAAAGAATCTTCAACAGCCTTCATCCATGCCAAAATCCGGATACCTATGGGTTTAATAGGTATTATGTTGCTTATTTACGGTGGATACAGCTACGGTTCTGTCAATACAATGGCTCAGATTGAACAAGCTATCAAGGGAAATATTAAACAAGTGGAATATCCCGTTGAACGAACACAGATTATCTCACCTCTTAATGGTGATTCTGTAGATTGCAGGATTTTGACAATAGGAGTGTACCCGGAACCCCATGATAAGGATATCTGGGTACTGCTTAAACCTTCCGATGATAAATTTTACCCTCAATCAGATCACACCAATACATCCTATAAAAGAGATGGAGAGTGGCAGGTTATTACCCGGTTTGGAGGAGACAAGGGCGAAAACTATGATATTATTGTTTATGAAGCTGATTCGGTTGCCTCTGCATTTTTCAGCTCTACCATTCAAAAGTGGAAAGACGCACTTTTTTATCCCGGTCTGGAAATAGAAGAGCTTCCCAACGGGGCTGTTGAAGTTGATCGAATTGTTGTTTCACTAAAACAAAACTGCAGGGGTGTTTTTTAACATTAGCTCACTCCGTCTGAGTACATAGTTGAAAAATAAATGCAGATATTTAATTCGAATTACCGATAAGTAAAATTCTAATTACACACCAAAACTTTCTGCAATAAGAAAATACTCAATGAACTTTAGACTTTTCGTTCAGCGTACACTCCTGGTTTGTGTTATGACATTTCTTCTCGTACTCGCCTGGGGTGCGCTCACAGGTGGTGTGCGCCAATTCGCCCACTCTGTCACCCTCGGCCAGCAGGTTGAAACTATTGTACAGCTCGTTTGTGGTTTGCTGAGTCTGCTGACAGTGTTCACGTACTTCTGGTGGCGCAAATGGGCTATGCAGATTCGCCTGGCCTGGGGTATCTCTTTGGTAACAGCAGCCGGCCTTTCCTCGCTGGTATGGGGACCGCCGATGTTGCTCACGACATTGCTTTTTATTTTTGTCGCGCTCTTCGTTACACTGATAATCATATGGGCACTACAACGTCTCTCTGCAGGTGACATCGGCACCGGAGGATAATCTGGATTGAATCAGCGGATCATGGCTTTTCTGCACAATTAACTGCAAACGGAGATTCACAATTATGAGTTTTTAGGTGCAATGTTTCTATCATCTCTTCGCATCATATTTCTTCTGTTTGAACTTAAAAATATGTTCATCTTCACCAACAACCACTATTATATTAATAAAGGTTGATTTTTTCACCAGTGGAAAGGTAATTTCACCAGCAATACTTTCTCCTGATTGTAAATCTGTCTTCCTGAAAGCTTCTGTCTCCCAATAAATTCTTTGTTCATTGAGACTTCTGACATTTCGATAAAATATTTCTCTTCTCTCTGCACGCTCTACTGCGTATCTTGTTCTCCGTGTCTCCCTTTCTATTTGCTCATTTTTAGTGACTCTGTCTGCATCGGAGATATCTACAGCCAGGCTCATCCCCGCATGAATTCCTTCCATTAAAAGATCCGTTCGGCGAGCTGCCTTTTTTCTGGATGTCTCTTTATCAATATTTAAAAGTGCATCTTCCGGGTCTAACGCAGTACCTTCAGCAATCAACTCTAATTTATATTCTTTACCATTATGCTTTTCAAGCTCATTATGTCTCTCCCTGAAAGCTTCGAAAAAAATATTTCCGGGATCGAGCCTGACCATTTGATTTGATTGATTTATTATTTCGAGGTCCATTATCACCAGATTATCTAAATGGCGATAGTATGCAATTATTGCTGTTGATGATTCGCCCTGGCTAACCAGGTATTCCATACCCTGATATAGCACAACATCTTCTTCATTATGATCCGATTGTAATCTGAAAACCGGTTCAGGAGAACAGGATGAGAATAAAACCGCAACTAAAGAAATTGAAAGAATTATATCGGATGATTTCATATTACGTCCTTTTTTATTTTGTGTTTAATCGAATTTAAAATATAGAGACAATATTATCGATCGCACAAAGATGTGATCCATTTCATATGAAGAATACAACTGAAAAAACTTGCTCAACTTTGATCCGAATTATAAAAGGATTGCAAGAAATTCACTATACTAACTTATGTACTGGCTATTTTTGAACTTTTTCCCCGCTGAATATGATGGTATCACTTTTTCAAAAATATTTCACCCGAATGCCCTTTGTGTTGTTATCATGCACTCTCATTTTTTTGAGCTGTGGTTCATCGGAACCGGCAAATACCCCAGGCCATTCATCATTCGAACCCACCTCTGAATCGGCGGCACAAACTGAAAAGTTGACCGACAGCGATTTTGCACCCTATGTAGATGAAATTCCGGAGTCCGATGAATCTTTGGAGATGGTTCCGGTTCCCGGTGGTTCTTTTTACATGTGGAATGCTGAAAAAAATAGCAAACACGAAGTAGAGGTTGACTCCTTTTGGATTGGCAAGTTTGAAATCACCTGGAACCAATACAACCTGTTTACTGAAGAATCTTTGGAAGACATACGACGCCAGTTGTACCTGGTTATGTATGATGTGGATATAGAATCTGATGCGTTATCGTCACCATCCCTTACCAGGGAGGTTCTGGAGTTGCTGCGGGAAGCTGAACTGCCATCTGATGTAATTTCAAAACCATCTCCGTCATATGGAGACATGACCGGTGGAATGGGTTTTGACGGATACCCGGCCATCAATATGACACAATTCGCAGCACATATGTTTACCCGCTGGCTTACCATAAAAACCGGCGAGTTTTACCGGCTGCCCACCGAAGCAGAATGGGAATATGCCTGCAGAGCGGGTCAGAACGAAGATTATTCGCCACCTGCAGGGAATGATCTCGAACAGATGGCCTGGTACCGCGGCAATAGCAATCGCAAATATCATCAATTTGATACAAAAGAACCTAACGCCCTTGGTATTTACAACATGCTGGGAAACGTAAGCGAATGGACTCTCGATCAATATCACCCCAATTATATCGCACAGCTGGAAGATGAACCGGCTGTTAATCCATGGTTCAAACCGGAAGAGCTCTACCCCAGGACCGCCAGGGGCGGATCATGGACTGAACCTGCTGAAGCTGCAAGCTGCCTCTATCGAAAAGGGTCACAGCCAAGCTGGAAAATGAACGATCCTCAGCTGCCAAAAAGCCTTTGGTGGCACACGAATGCTCCATTTGTTGGATTCAGGGTCGTTAAACCAAAAAAACAACCCGAGTCTGTGGATGACTATGAGGCCTGGTGGATCGATGCCATGCAAGACTACTTTTAGAAAACACAGAATACTAAATTTATAGAGAACAAATAACTCATTATAAACACAAAGTTTTCACCTTAATCAAAATTTTAGCACAATGAATGACAAACATACATTATCTAAGGGAATAACAAGAAGAGACTTTATGAAAAAAACCACACTTGCAGCGGGAGGAGGGTTTTTTATAAGCTCTCTGCCTGTTGGGGCCAGTGCTCACGCCGGAGCCAGCGATACACTTAAAGTAGCTGTAGTTGGGTGCGGCGGCAGAGGAACAGGTGCCGCAAACCAGGCACTGATTGCCGATGAAGGAGTTCAAATTGTTGCCCTCGCTGATTTATTCCGTGACAGGCTCGATGAGTGTTACGACACACTCAGTAAGCGTTACGAAGAAACGGGCAGACTTAATGTGCCTGAAGAGCACAAGTTTACGGATTTCGATGGATACAAACATGCCATTGAACTGGCCGATGTCGTTATATTGGCAACCCCGCCCGGTTTCAGGCCTGAACATTTTGAAGAGGCTGTAAGACAGGGAAAACATGTTTTTATGGAGAAACCTGTGGCAACGGACGCACCCGGAATTCGCCGCGTACTCAAAGCCGGACGCCTTGCAAGAGAGAAAAAACTGAATATTGTTGTCGGATTACAAAGAAGGTATCAAACAAACTACCGGGAAGCATTGAAAAGAGTTCAAAAGGGGGCGATCGGTAAAATTACATCCGGCCAGGTTTACTGGAATGACGGCGGTGTTTGGGTACGGGAAAGGCAGCCTGAAATGAGCGAAATGGAATACCAGATGAGAAACTGGTACTACTTCACCTGGGTGTGTGGTGATCATATTCTTGAACAGCATATACATAATATTGATGTTGCAAACTGGTTTATCGGAGAGTATCCCGAATCAGCCCAGGGTATGGGTGGACGAGAAGTCCGAAATGGTAAAGACCACGGACAGATATTCGACCATCATTTTGTTGAGTTTACGTACCCTGGTGGAGCTGTTATTGCAAGCCAGTGCAGGCATCAGCCCAATACGTTTTCAAGAGTGGCAGAACATCTGCAGGGAACAAACGGCACCATACAGTTGGATGCAGGCAACACGGCCATTATGAAAGATTACAACGGTATTCTAATGTATGATCATGACGGGATGAATGATCCGAATCCATACCAGGTTGAGCATGACGAGCTTTTCTCAGCAATTCGAAACGGAGATCTGATCGACGATACAGACTTCGGAGCCAAAAGCACACTTGCCGGAATTATGGGACGAATGGCAACGTACACAGGTAAAAAAGTAAGCTGGGATTTCGCGATCAACTCACAAAAGGTATTGGTTCCGGACAATATAACATGGGACACAGAACCCCCGGTATTGCCCGACGAAAACGGAAATTACCCGGTTCCCACACCCGGTGTAACCGAGCTGGTTTAGATAAATGATTTATTTTATACAATATGAAGCGTAAAGAATTTTTAAAAAACAGTCTCTATGCCGGTGCAGCAATAACAGCAGGTAAAGGCCTGGCATCAACGCCGGGTGGTAAATTAGCATCAGCAGACCTGCTGCAGACTCATGATTTTAAATTAAAATATTCGCCGCATTTTGGCATGTTCAGGCATCATGCCGGGGACGACCCGATTGATCAGTTAAAGTTTATGGCAGATATTGGTTTTCACGGGCTCGAAGACAACGGCTTGAAAAGTCGCTCTACCCGGATGCAGGAACGGATCGGCCGTACGCTGGAAGACCTGGGATTGGAAATGGGGGTTTTTGTAGCACATACAATTTACTGGAATGAACCCACTCTGAGCTGCGGTAATGAAGATTTTCGCAATCAGTTTTTGGACGAAATCCGGGAATCAGTGCCTGTAGCAAAACGGGTCGGGGCCAAATGGATGACCGTGGTTCCCGGCCATGTTGACTTGCGCCTTGACATAAATTACCAGGAACTGAATGTGATTGAAACCTTAAAACAGGCTGCAGAGATAATAGAACCCCATGATTTGACAATTGTGCTGGAGCCTCTAAATACGCTTCATGACCATCCGGGTATGATTCTGACAAAGACATCACAGGCATACCGAATCTGCAAGCATGTAGGCAGTCCATCCTGTAAAATTCTATACGATGCGTATCATCAGGCTATTACCGAGGGCAATATGATACCCAACATGGAACAAGCCTGGGACAAAATTCCTTATCTGCAGCTTGGAGATCATCCCGGCAGAAACGAACCCTGGACCGGTGAAATTAACTTTCGGAATATTTTTAAGTACCTGTATGATAAAGGATTTGACGGGATTGTTGGAATGGAACACGGCGTGTCGGAAAGTGGCAAAGAGGGTGAGCTTAAATTAATTGATGCCTACGTAAGAGCAGACAATTTCGAGGTGTCATGATCTCTTTTTACGGCAGGGCAAAAAAAGAAGGATTTATTTACCAACGGACTGATAATTTCTCAAAAGTTATCTCAATCCTGATTCTTCAAAAACAGGGATATTCCCGATGAGGCAAACTCTGTGATCTCATCACCGTTTTTTACAAACAGAATAGCCTCAGTATCCGGTACCTGTTCAATAAAATCAATTCCCTCTTCCGGCCTCATTAAAGTAAGAACTGATGCATAAGCATCTGCGAGTGTTCCGGAATTACTGATGACGGTGGCCTGTATCTGAAGCGTACTGCCGAGGCCGGTTTTGGGATCCAGAATATGCGAATAACGAACCCCATCCACCATCGCAAACTGGAACAAGTCCCCGGATGTTGCCACAGAACGGTTAGCCATCTGCAACTGTATCATCCCTGTGCCATCCCGGGTAACAGTTTTTGGAACAGCCGTTATCCACGGCTGCCTGCCAGGCGGGGGATTACCCAGCGTCACATCGCCACCCGCATCAATCAGCGCAGAATAAATACCAAAACTTTTCAGTACCGATAGTGCTTCATCTGCAGCGAATCCTTTTCCAATTCCGCCCAGGTCCAGCGCCATATTTTCCCTGAGAAGGCGAGCGCTTCGCTCTTCAAAATTCAAAACAAGGTGTTCATACCCAACCCTCTGCTTTATTTCATTCAACTTGACAGATGGTGGAAGCATTGGTTCTGCACTTCGGCGAAGCTCTCTCCATAATTTGGTCATGGGCCCGACAGTAACATCAAAAACTCCATCGGTTTGATAAGAAATTCTTTGTGCAATACTCAGCACACGGAAGAGTTCCTCGCTGAGCTTTACCCACTCCCCGCTCCCCGATGTACTTGACAACCGGTTTAGCTCGCTCTTATCTATGTAATCGCTCATTATTAAATTTAGCTCTTCGATACGGGCGAACGCTGAATCGGAGGCGGCTGCAGCGATTGAATCGCTATCGGCATAGAGAACGATCCTGAAATCTGACCCCATGTGCCGGGAAGTAAATTCATACCGCTCCGTATTCTGTGCAATAGCTTTATCAGAAACGATAAAAAAAAGCAGGGCAACCGGGATAAGAGTGGTTTTTGACGAAATCATATAAAAATATAACGAGATCTGATGGAACCGTAAACAAGAAAAGCTTCAAGATTTATTTTTTTATCTGGCACAACTTCTTGAAGCCCTGCCCGCCACATCATTTCTCAGTCAAATCCGGCTTTTTAATACTTTGCAGGAGTACCCGGCTCAGGTATTGATTTCCTGATAAACTCCCGGATATCATCGTTCGAATTTTTCAGGTCTTCAGCGCGGAGATACATCATATGTCCGCTTCGATATCCTTTAAAATCAAGTCTCTCTTTTAATTTGCCGCCGGGATCGAGATGCCACATCGTATATTTGGCATTAAAATAGGTTGTTGCTCCGTCGTAATATCCGCTCTGAATCAGTACATGCAGAAAAGGGTTTTGAGCCATTGCCTGGCGTAAATTCTCACCGGTATTTTCGTCGCTTCGGTCCCATGGACGCACCGGGCCGAACATATTGTATTTAATATCGGTTTTGAAGTTGAGTTCATTTCTGTAATAGTAGTTAATTGCGGGGGTAAACGAATGCAGCCAGGAGGTAAGTTCTGAGTTGAAATCAGGACGTACACCTGCATCTTTTTTGTCAATTCCTTTGTAACGTGAATCCAGTCTTCCAACTGTAAAGCCTTCGTCGCGCAGTAATTCCTTCCAGAAAAATGAGGTGGGCACATCCAGATTGTGCTGACGAATCACCTCCTGATCCAGACCGGAAAACCTGCTGAAATTCCGGATCGCCTCATTCTTTTCACTTTCGGACACCCAGGCTCCCCTGGCTATCACCGGAAGCAGTTCATTGATTGTATACTCCTCCGCATCATCAAGCACCTCAAGCAAATCCCTGCTCTGTAAGTCCGGAACGAGCTGTTCATGATACCAGGCTGCCGCAGCATAGTAAGGCAACCGGTTGGCAATACCTACCGGACCTGCACGATCTATGCCAATATCCGTCGGTGATACAAGAATCACACCATTCATGTACATCCAGTGTCTGTTTTGAAGCGCCAGGGCAAGCCCCGATACCCGTGTTGTTCCATAACTCTCCCCGATCAGGTATTTGGGTGAATTCCATCGATTCGCACGTGTTACAAATGTATTGATCCATTCTGCCAGGTATTGAATATCCTGGTTAACCCCAAAAAATGTCTCTTTTTCAGCTTCCGGATCGACAATCCTGGAATATCCGGTATTCACCGGGTTTACAAAAACTATGTCGGCATCATTCAGGATGGAGTGGGGATTGTCTTTCACTCCGTACGGCTGAATAGGGTATCCTTCATCGTCAATTTTAAGAATACGCGGACCGGTATAGGCAAGATGCATCCATACGGAACCTGAACCTGGCCCCCCGTTAAAAGAGATAAAAAGCGGGCGTCTGTCTTTATCCTCTACCCCGGATCGCTCATAATAGGTATAGTGAACAGCTGCTATCGGTTTTCCGTCTTCATCCCAAACCGGCTGTGTCCCTGTTGTTGCCTCGTACGAAACTCTTTCGCCCTGAATAGTTACTTCATGTTGTGTTGTTACGGTTGTGTCAGCAGGCATTTCCCTTGATTGAGCGAGGAGCAGATCAGACAAACCAGTCATATTTACAGCTAAAAGAAAGAGAGTAACTATAGTAATTTTTTTCATAATTCAGTTTTGATATTAGGTACAAATCTATACTAATTATTCTACAAACAGATTCTGAGAATCTAAGGTAAAAAGTTTTAAAACATACACTTTCTATTCAGCATCATCCGGGAGAAAGATTTATTGTTTTATTTCTCTCCGGTATGTTCTTCTTCGTTTATGCTGTCTGCTTTCATAACTGTTCCACAGTGCCTGGACCGCTTTATTCTCAACAAGTTCAGGATTTGTTTCAACTTCTGATATACCCCTGCGATTGAAAACGTCGTTCATTTCCTTAAAAATAATTGCTGTCAGACCTTTATTCTGAAATTCGGGCTTGATACCAATCAGGTAAAAAGCTGCCTTGTCAGTAAAATGAGTTGCCCATAGCAAATGAAACCACCCAAAAGGAAACAGAGATCCCTTTGCTCGCTGCAGAGCTTTTGTATAAGAAGGCATGGTAATGGCAAAGGCAACAAGATTATCATCCTGGTCAGCAACACAGTTGATAAAATCCAGGTGGATATAGGGAAGATACTTCTCCTTAAAATATTCGATCTGTTCTGGCTGTACGGGGACAAATGTACTGAGCTTACTGTAGGTTTTATTTAATAGATCGAACATCTCATCTGCGTAGTGCACAATCTCTTTTTTATTTTTAAAGCGAATAATTTTCAGGTTATTTCTCTTCATAATCAGGTTCGAAAATTTGCGAACCTTTTCGGACGGCCCCTCTGCAGGTATGCTTATTTTATACTCTACCCATTCATTAGCTTTTTCAAATTCAAGCTGCTCAAAATGACTGCTGTAATAGGGATAATTATACCATGTGATCATGGTATTCATTTCATCAAATCCTTCTACCAATAAACCGGCCTTATCCATATTTGAGAAACCGACCGGCCCCTCTAAAAAAGATAAATTATTTTCCCTGCCAATTTCTTCAACTTCTTTTAAGAGAGCTTTTGTTACGTCTAAATCATCAATCGCATCAAACCAGCCAAAACGCATTTTAGCTTTTTTTTGCTCATTTACTTCAAACCAATTGATAATGGCTGCAATTCTTCCCACCGGCTTATCATCTTTATAAGCCATAAACAGATGTGCTTCTGCATTTTTAAAAGCCGGATTATTTTCAGAATCAAATACTTCAATTTCTTCACTGATAATGGGAGGTACCCAATACGGGTTATCTTTAAAGTGAGAAAACTGAAACGCTACAAAAGATCTTATTTCTGCAGCTGTTTTTAATTTTTTTGTTACGATCATTGATACGATAAATATTCAACTTTCCCGTGATAAATCCTGAATACAGATAATAACATTTATCAATATTTATTGTGTTATCAAAGTTTCAACTTTAAGAACCAGAGTAGAATTTTACTCTCCAAACTGTACAGACTTACTGCAACCCCTCTTACTTGCTTATTCCCGGAATATCTGCAGACGGCTGATGATTCCACCAGTTTACATTGTATCTTTTTTCTGACGGATAAACTTCATCTAAATTTGAGGCATCATACAACCGCCCGTTTTTCATCACAAACCCGATTTTATTTGTATTGCGAATATTATCAAGCGGATTGGAATTCAAGATGATCAAATCTGCGAGCTTACCTTCTTCAATTGTACCTAAATCCTGGTCGAGGCCGATTGCTTTTGCTCCATGAATTGTTGCCACTTTTAGTGCATCGTGCTCCTTCAAGCCTCCTTTTTGCATTGCCCATAATTCCCAGTGATATCCAAGCCCCTGAAGCTGTCCGTGGCTGCCAACGCCTGCCAGCCCGTCAGCTTCAACAAGATCTTTCACAAATTCGGCATGCCGGGAAAAAATGTGTTCGTCATCTCTGAACCATGCACCCCGGCGACGGGTTTTTTGTGCTAGTTCAGAATAAGGCGTAAACCTTCTGAGCTTTTTATCTTCATAAGGATTTTCATTTGCATAAAACCACTCTTCTGCCCAGGGCCCACCGTATGATACAAGCAGTGTTGGCGTATAGGCCATCTGAGATTCACTCACCGTCTTGATCACATCATCGTAAATCGGGTAGATCGGAAATGAGTGCTCATGCCCCGGGTAACCGTCGATCAGTTGCGTCAGGTTCAGCTTCCAGTTCAGCGCTCCTTCTGTCGTAGGCATAATTTGCTGCTCTTTCGCCGCCATCAGTATCCACTGCCGCTGTTCCCGGTTACCCGCCATATACATTTTGATAGTTTTCGTGTTGTAATATTCGCTGTACTGTTTCATCACTCGCCTGGCATGATCAAGATCTTTAATATTATACGCCCAGAACCCAAGGCCGGGCCCGGTAGAGTAAATTCTCGGCCCTGGCATTACACCTGCCTCAACCATATCCCCATAGGTCAGCACATCAGTGGTAGCTGTTTGCGGATCGCGTGTGGTTGTAACTCCGTAAGCAAGGTTCGCTGCATACATCCATACATCCTGTTTGTGAATACCCCAGGATGGCCACATATGAGCATGAGTATCAACAAAACCTGGTATGATGGTTTTTCCCGACATATCCATCTCAACAGCGTCTGGAGGAAAGGTGACCGACCCGCTTCTTCCAACCCTGAGGATGCGGTTGTTTTGAATCAGCAGATCACCTCTTTCAATAATCTCATCACCATTCATAGTTATAATCCTGGCATTTTTTAATAAAACCGTTCCCTCCGGTATATCCCGATTGAATGCAACTTCAACTCTGAACTCTTCGGGCTGATATTTTTCATCTTCTTTTCCTTTCTCTTCATCTGAATCATCCTGGTCTTCTTCAGTGGCGGAATCATCTTTGTCTTCACTGCTCTCTTCGCCTTCTGATTCGGCCTTTTCTTTCTCTTCTTCTGCTTTTTTTGCTGCCTGCAGGCTGTCAGAATACGCTTTGGAATCCTCAAGGTTATAGACGAAATGTGCATTCCCAATCGACCAATGTACATTCTCTGAATCAGATGACCAGGCCGGAAATTGTCCGCCTATTTCAGTAAGCTTCATTGCCGGAAAATCAGAACTCTCCGGTTTAGCTACCGAGATCGAAACAGCTTCACCCACATAAGGTATTGTAACCGTATAAATATCATTATTAATAAGAACCAGTGCCTTATTACCGGCCGGCGCCATCCGGATATAGGATGCAGAAGAGGGTGTTTGCGGCTCCATCATTGCGGACGGATCGGGCAGCAGTGATGCTGATGCTGTCTTATGTTCTCTCACCCGGCTTTCAAAATCCATCATTCCGAAAGTCGTGATTCCTGTAACGGCAGCAATCTCTTTTTCATCGGTACCATCCCAGCGGATAGAGATCAATCCTTTCTCACCATGATTCAGATAGATCCTGTCATCACCTTTCACAAAATGAGGATTGGATCTTCCGTTGGTTTTGTCAACTACCTGAACATCTCCCCCGGCCGATGATATCCATACAATATCTTCGCTGGAACCAAAGGCGAACGGGCCGCTAGCCTCTTCAAAGGCGCGGGCAGAACCCCGTATCATTGCAATCCGGTCGCTGTTAAAGCTCCAGGAGGGCTGAGTGTATATTCCCGGTGTATTCGTGATTCTATCGGGCTTAGGTCTGCGTGCATCCGGTTCTATTTTGTAAAGGTGTCCGCCTGACTCTTCCCATGTAACATAAGCAATACTTTTTCCATCAGGTGACCACGCCGGTTGTGCTTCTACAGCTTCTGTTTCTGTTAATCGCCTTGGTGTTCCATCGGGTATGTCCATCACATACAATTTATTCAGAGCTGTAAAGGCCAGTTTTTTCCCATCCGGGGAAGGAACGGCATCCCGGATTTGATTTACAACGGCTTCACTATCATCGCTGATCGGGTATTTAAATTCCACTTTTGGTCCCAGGTGAACTTCTGCATCTACTTCAAATGGTATTACGGACGCCTGCCCGCTCTCTATAGGAATTTTACGGATTTTACCACCATATGCTGCAATCAGATATTCATTATCGGGTGTAAAAGACATCCCCGGAAGAACACCCATTGTGGCAATCGATTCCTGGTCATCCCTCTGTACCGGCCATGCCAGCCATCTCTCTTCACCGGTTTTAAGTGTTCGGATCACCAGACCTGTTTCGGTTTCAAACCTGGATCCGTAAACAAGGTATTTTCCATCTGGTGAAATGACAGGAGTAAATGCAGAACCGTAACGGGATGTAAGCGTACGTGTATTGCCATTATCCCGGTCATACACACCGAGCTGATACTGCGGTAACTGTGCATTATAATTCCAAGGACCCATTCTGTGTGAATAGTAAATATATCTGCCATCCGGACTTACTGCAGGATCTATCGTCTTCCAGTTATCGGCACCTTTTGTCAGTTGTACACCATTGCCTCCATCTCTGTGAAAAAGCCACAATTTCACCTGAAGCCGTCCCTTTGCCGCAACAATATACTCATTATCAGGTGTCCACTCAGCTGACACGTAGTTTTGATTTTTACCTTTTGTCACCTGTGTAGTCTTTTCGGATTCAAGATTCAGAATCCATAAATTTTCAGCGCCGTCCCTGTCGGACGTAAACAGAATGGAATTGCCATCAGGACTAAATCTCGGATGCGTATCAAAAGCCATTCCCCTGGTAATCTGCTTAGCCTCTCCGCCTTCTATCGGCAAGGTGTATATATCACCCATAAAATCAAATGTAATCAGTTCGCCATCCGGGCTGACATCAACTGACATCCATGTACTTTCATCGGTTTTTAATGAAATCATCCGCTCAGGGTCCATCGGCAAATCTTTATTGAATTTCTCAATAGAAGTGGAATCTTTTGCAGAGCTGTCAGGGTCCGCAGCTACTGCTTGTGCAACGGCAACAGCCGGTGCTATAGAAAAACCAATAAAGAAGGTAATCAGGGTGATAGAGAACTTACACATATAAGAATTTTTATGAATTAAGGATTAGACACTGTGGTTAATTTATTTCTTTATTTCTGAATTTATCAATGAAATCCCGTGTAGTAACATTTTATTCAGAGTCTCAGCATATTTATCGCCCATAATCAGGTTGATTTCATCATCAATTTCAGCAAGGGCAATTTTTATTTCGGTAATCAGGTTTTTCCCTTTTCCGCTTAGCTGAACCGTAACAGCTTTTCCGTTTTGCTCCCTCGATAATAAACTTTGTTTTTCCATTTTATCAATAAACCGGGTTATCGTGGAAGGAGCCATATGAAACTGTTCACCCAGCTCTTTTTGGCCAATGCCGCCCTCTTTGTCAGCGGCGAGGAGAACAAACGCATAGGATGCTGAAAACCCAAATGGTTTTAATTTTTCATCTGCTATTGCTGATATCCTGCGTGCAAATGCATTTGAAGAGATATAAATATTTGCTGAAAGAGAATCCATATTTTTTTGTATGTGCAAATATATACCATTTAATGTAATTTTTAAAAGAGAAATAATCATCCCGCTCGGGGAGTTTATTACAGATAGAACAGATTGGCTTGCCTCAGAGGATTTTAAATGAGTAAAACTGAGATCCTGGAAACAAAATAAACCTGCTGTTTCTTTTTTATATACAATTTGCGATCTTCATCAAACGTCTATATCCCATTATGTACAGAGTACAACTTAAAAATTTTGAGGGTCCGCTCGACCTCCTGCTTTTTTTTATAAAGCGGGATGAACTGAATATCTACGACATCCCCATCTCTCATATCACTCATGAGTACCTCGAGTATATTCATCTGATGGAAGAGCTTGACCTTGAAGTGGCCAGTGAGTTTATACTGATGGCCAGCATGCTCATGTCGATTAAGGCAAAATTAATGCTTCCGCATGCAGAGAGTGACGAAGACGAACTTGATGAAGATGATCCCCGGTATGAGCTTGTTCAAAAACTCCTTGAATATAAACGCTACAAGGAGATGGCCGTAAAACTGGTCCATATTGATGAAGAAGTTCGCAAAAAGTACTATCGGGGTTACACGGAAGCCGACAATGTTGCAAAGCAGGCAACCGGGGAGGCTCTCACTGATGTAACCATGTTTGATCTGATATCTGCCTTTCAGAAAGTTCTTACCGACATAAAGCACAAGCACAGTTATCACAAAGTTGAGAAGGTTTCCGTAACCGTTGAGGAACAATCAGAATACATAATCGCTAAATTACAACAGTCAGGCAGGAGTTCGTTTCTGGACATTTGCAGCGGGTTACAGACAAGAATGGAAATTGTAGTCTCTTTTTTAGCTGTGCTTGAGATGCTGAAAGAACAACAAATTTCACTGTATATGGAAGATGATCCCTCACATTTTTTTATTGATCTGAAACCCGTGGATGAAATACTGGGTGAAACCTATAAAAAAGCTTTAAATAATTAAATTTTCACTATGAGAGTTATACTTAGTGCACTCCTTCTTCTTATTGCCGGATGTACCCACTATTCCGAATCCACCTATAAAGAAGAACCGGATTCAAATAGAAAAACAGCTACTGAAAAACTATACGATTACAGTGATTTCATAACAGAAGATTTACTTAAAATCCATCTTTCTGTTCTTGCTCACGACTCACTGGAAGGACGGGAGACCGGGTTACCCGGACAAAAAAAAGCTGCAGCCTATCTGGTTGAACAGTATCGCACCATGGCTTTAACCCCTGCGGGATATAGTGAATCTTATCTTCAGGCTTTCAATCTATCAGCAAATGTAACCGACAGCCTCGTCTACCATTTATATTCCATACCTGGTGAAGACACTCTTCTTGTTGATAAATTTTCTTCTTCCGATAATTCTCAAAGCCCGTTCGTAAAATTGTTTGGCGGTTCCGTTGCACTCAGCGGCGACCTGGTTTTTGCCGGTTTTGGCGTAAATGATACCGGCCGCGGAGTTAATCATCTCGACGGCGTAGATTTTTCAGGGAAATGGGTTGTTATTTTTGAAGAAATCCCATATATAATCGAAGGGGATACCCTTATTAACCCCGCTATAACAGAAAATTCGAGATATGGTACACTTCTTGGGCAGAAAGGTGCCCGGGGAGTTCTTCTGATAGGTAATGAAACTGAAAAGGAGTTCAGCCGCGTTTCAGAAATCCATTCACGGTTAGTTGATAAACCAGCCGGGTTAAGTCTTCCTTACCGTGAGAGATCACCTGCCGGACAATTTCCTGCAGGAATTGTTAAAACAAATCCGGCTGTTGCCGCTTCATTTCTTGGTTATGATTCAGCAGAAGAACTGTTCACATATAAAAGCCGGTTAACAGCAAATATCACAGATTTTGAACCTTATAATCTTGATTATCATCTTCAGTATACCCCTTATACACACTCAGCTGAACTGACCACCGAGAATGTTATTGCTTTTTTTGAAGGCGGTGACCCTGAATTAAAAGAAGAGGTAATCGTACTATCAGCTCATTATGATCATATTGGTATTACAATGCCGGATGAAAAGGGAGATATGATCAATAACGGGGCTGATGATGACGGCAGCGGAACTGTAGCTTTACTCGCAATTGCTCAGACATTGCAGAGAGCTGCTATTGACGGTTTCAAACCGGACAGAAGTATCCTGTTCCTGCATGTAACAGGTGAAGAAAAAGGATTGCTGGGATCACGCTATTATTCTGATCATCCCCTGATTCCCATTGATCAGACTGTTGCCAATTTGAATGCAGATATGATTGGAAGAAGCACAACAGCCAGGGCTGAAAGCGGAAACACTGATTATGTCTTTTTAATTGGCGGTAAAATTATATCATCCGACCTTGACAGCCTGGTACAGGTTGCTAATAACTCCACTGTGAATCTGACTCTTGATTCGCGCTATAATGATCTGAATGATCCCAATCAATTTTACAGAAGAAGCGATCACTGGAATTTTGGAAGGTTTGGTATCCCGTTTGTTTTTTACTTTACCGGGGTTCATGAAGACTATCACCAACCCTCTGATGAAATTGAGAAAATTGATTTTCCAAAACTGGCCAGGGTCACAAAACTGATCTACTCATCCATGATTGAAATAGCAAATCATCCTGAAAGACCAGCTGTTGATAATGAGCAATTCATAAAAATTACAAGAGGTAATTGAGACCCCCGGAATCATTAAAACTCCGCCGGTTAACGCCCGTGCAATATAAAAGCAGCCCAAATCCGGGGATCAGCAGTTGCGGGATTTGAAATAAATTCTTTTTTGACAGTCTGCATCGCCTTTGCATAGGATGTGCCTTTTCTTATCTCTTCATAAAAACGTATCATCCATTTGGAAGTATATTGATCGTTTACCTTCCATTGCGATGTTATAAGATTAGAAGCACCTGCATATATAAATGCCCTTAAAAAGCCGATAATTCCTTCCCCTTTTCTTAATTCACCCAAACCGGTTTCGCATGCCCCCAGCACTACCAGTTCTGCATTCAGTTTTGTATTATAAATATCATTTACAAAGAATATTCCGTCTTCATCGTTGCCACTGTGAAAATAGATTCCTGACAGATCAGGGGTTTCCTCATTTACAAAAGCATGAGTTGCAAAATGCAGGTACCCGTAATTGGTAAGGTCAGTAGACTTAATTCTTTTTTCAGTAGCTTCAGAGTCGAGCCAGTATTCACTTTCCCTGTTTTGAAAAAAATCTAAAAGAGACCCGCTTTTTTCAAATTCGTCAGCAATTCGTTTTACTTCATACCCTGACATCGGTAACGGGTTTAGATTCAGGCCTGATACAACCGGACTTCCAATATCTGCCAGGTAATCCTGACTGTAAAAAGGAGCTGCAGCCAGAAGTTTGTTACTATTTATTCCCTCTCTGTTATTCATAATATTGAAAAGTGTTGATGAAGGAATGTAAGATATGTTCCGATTATTAATTAAGTAAGGCAAGTCGGTGAAATCTTTACCACGTATATCTGAATTCAGAAGAAGTTCAAAAGGCAGATAGTGCAAAGACTGATCAGGCACAATAATAATATTCTCTGTTTTGATAAGATTTTGAACAGGTGTTATCAGTTGCACATACAACTCATTTGATAACTGAATAAACTTCTCATTTTCACCATTCATTAATGATTCCCGAAGATTGGTAACGGAATCGGAGATATCGAGTGTTTTTTCAGCTGTAACAAGATTGGCTTCGTTCTGGCTGATCACAAAGATTTTTATATTCTCATCTCTGATTACGTAGGTTAGAAGTGTCTCTTTATTTGATAGTAACGACTTCTGTACGGTACTGAGATCAACCAGTTCTCTATCAAATTTAAGATTATAGTACTCCGGGTAATTCTCCTCTATCGTTTCAATAAGTGATTCCTTGTTTCGCTGCAGGTGGAACAGGGAATCTTCAAGCGATGAAATCATATTTTGAGATGCATCCACAATTTCAAGATCATATAATTTTTGATAAACATTGGAGATATTTTTGTTAAGATCATTTTCCCGGGATAAAACTTCAGCGGGAATACCGGCGTATTTTTTTGCTTCGTTATTTTGCAGATTTTCCAGTGTAATTTTTGCACGGCTTAACTCTGCAATCAGAAATACTTTTTTGAGATATTCATCCGAACCGGTCTCAGAGTAGAGTTTATCGGCAATATTTATAGCATCCCCGTAAAGTGAATAATATTTATCGACAAGTCTTAATTTAGAAGCCTCGTTTTGAAATGAATATTGCATTTCATCAATACCATAGAGTGCCTGCTCGTAAAATCCGAGAGCTCTCTTCAGTTCATTCTGATTATCGTTTGCCTCGTATAATCTGTGATAAGATTCCCCCTGAAATGATTTCATAAGAATAAAAAGATCGGGATATTTTTCAACTGCCTTTTTTAAATTGTTCCCGGAATCAACAATTTTGTTGGCTTCCCGGTAGTAATTCAGTGCTTCTATATAGTTGTTCTCTTCCCGGTAACTACTGCCAATATCGATGAGCAGATTTAAAACATCAGCATGTTCCTTATCAAGTTTATTGATTGCAATTTTATATGCCTTTTGATAGTATTCTCTGCCTTTATCATACTCCTCAAAGCTTACATACAAACTGCCAAGCTGGGAGTACGGAGGAATCAGATCAGGATGATCTTCACCCAGGTTTGCTATTCTTACCCGAAGGGATTTTTCATGATTGCTAATAGCTTTTTCATAATCATCATCCAGCCGGTAGATGGACGCAAGATTTGAATATCCAATTGCTGTTTCCGGATGATTTTCACCGAGTACATTCAGTTTAATTTCCTGGGCAATTTCAAGGTGCTCAGCTGATTCTAAATAATTACCGAGCCTATAGTAACTTAACCCAATGTTATTATGGGCGGCAGCTACCCTTTGATTGTTTTTACCATGGAACTTTTCGAATATTTTAGCTGACTGTTTAAAATAGTTTATGGCTGAACCTACATCACCGTTTTCATATTCAATGGTGCCCCGGTTATTGTAACTCATTGCAATTTCAGGGTGATTATCTGGAAAAAGATCAGACAAATAGTCATATGCTTCTTCATAATGATACATCGATTTGCCGTATTCACCCCGTTTGCGATATGTTATACCTGCAAGATTATGAATGTAGGAGAATGCATATAATTTCTGCTTATTTAAAGGCTCTTTTAGACTATCCAGCGCCTTATCATATAAATCTGCTGCACCACGATAATTTCCTTTTTCATCCTGTAAATTTGCGTATGCTGTGTACGTGTATGCTATGCGAAGACCATCCTCCTCTTCGTCTAAAAAATTAATTTTGTCCAGACTCTTTTTTGACCACTCTTCGGCTGTTTCTAACTCTTTTAACATTGTGTGCTGATACACATATGAGTTGTAGATTTTGACTGCCAGGACATGATCGTCCGGATACAAACTCTCAGCAAGTTTCTGAGCATCTGTGAGGTATGCAGAAGATTCACTAAATTTTCTTTGGAACTGTAAAATCGATATACGGTGGATCATCGCATCAATGCACTCTGTTTCCACGTTTGGATGGCAGTAGTCAGACTCAATTTCATCCAGCAGTTCAAGGGCCTCTTCCAAATGGTCATCTGCAATCAGAAAAAATACTTTATCAAGTTTTATTTCGCCTTCTTCCGACAGGTTTTGAGAAAAAACTGCCTGCGATCCTGAATAACTAAAAAGGAAAATCCCAAAAACCACAAATAGGATTTGTTTAAGATTTCGAAATTTGGCCTTTTTGATTGAATGAATCATATTGCTCAACTTTAAATTGAAAAATCACGATTTAGATAAATTTAGCACAACACCAGTCTCAGGACCCAAAAAGCGCATTCACAAATGAGGCCCTGTCAAAGATCTGAAGATCTTCTATTTGTTCACCCACACCAATATATTTTACGGGTACTTTCAATTCATTTGAAATCCCAATAACAATTCCTCCCTTAGCAGTTCCATCGAGTTTGGTAAGTACCAAGCCGGTTACATTCACCACTTCTGAAAACGCTCTGGCTTGCTGCATTGCATTCTGACCGGTTGATGCATCCAGAACCAGCAGCACTTCATGAGGGGCTCCATCCACAACTTTACTCATTACCCTTTTGATTTTACCGAGTTCTTCCATCAGCGATTTTTTATTGTGAAGCCGCCCTGCCGTATCCACGAGTGTTACATCGGCACCACGCGATTTAGCAGATGCAACCGTATCGTAAGCTACCGCAGCAGGATCTGCATTCTGTCCCTGCTGAATAATAGGCACATCCGCTCTTTCGCTCCAGATTTTTAACTGATCAACAGCTGCGGCTCGGAATGTATCAGCCGCACCCAGCAACACATTTTTCCCTGCCTTTTTGTAGAGGTGGGCAAGTTTGCCGATGGTAGTTGTTTTACCGACCCCGTTTACTCCGACCACTAAAATTGTGTGGGGTTTTGAGACAAACTCGGCATCAAACTCAGCCGGCTGATCCGATCTGTTCTCCTTTAACAGATCTATAATTTCACTTTGCAGAATCTCCTGAAGCTCATTTTGAGTTACAAATTTGTCCCGGGCAACCCGCGCTTCAATACGATCGATGATTTCAATCGTTGTTTTAACTCCCACATCAGATGAAATTAAGATCTCTTCAAGCTCATCAAGTACAGCTGCATCAACCCTGTCTTTTCCTATGAACGATTTTCCAAGTTTATTTAGAAACCCCTCACGGCTTTTTTCAACACCTTTTTCTAGTTTTTCTTTTTTCTTGAGTCCTATTTTTTCCAGAAAGCCCATAATAATCAGTTAAAATCTGCTCCTTTTTTAATTTTAATGAATCGATTGTAATAATCGATGAAAGATACAAACATTGCAATCAGAGAAACTATCATTAAATAAAAATGAATGACATCATAATCGGGTAAAAAGAATACCGATAACCAATATAAGGCTAATATATTTACAGATATCTTTCCGCTTAAAATAGACATTGCAACTTTTCCGTAAACATTCTTGATATAAAGAGAACCGGCTACAATAAGAAGATCTCTCACAACCGCAACTGCAAAAAACCAAACCGGCACCCATCCAAGCCAAACGGTATAAGCAAATAGCACAACAGCCATCACTTTATCAGCAACAGGATCCAGTAATTTACCCAGTTCCGAAATTTCATCACGCAGACGGGCAATTAAGCCGTCAAAATAATCAGATATAATTCCATAAAGAATAAGTAAAAATATCCATTCGTTGACCTGGTAGTTATTTTGTATATGCAAATAAACGATGGGCGCCGTAATCAGAACTCTTGTAAATGAGATAAGGTTCGACCATGTGAATATATAATCACGGACCTTAATTTTTTTTCCGTCTACGTTACCTTGCTCAGTCATTAATATTTCATTCAATAGGTGAACAGATCATAAAAGTACACTATTTTAAGCTTTCTTGTAAGAATCGCAATCAATAACATATCCTCAATGAAAAAGCATTCTTTTTTAAATGCAACAGATTTGGTAGAAATTCAAAATAAATCCGAAAATGTCTTTTCCGGCAAACTGCTCGATGTATATCTCGATCACGCAATATTGCCCGATGGCGAAACCGCTACCCGCGAATGGTTTAAACACCCGGGTGCCTGTGCGGTTGTACCTGTTTTCGAAGATGGTACCATTATGCTTGTTAAACAGTATCGCTACGCGGTCGGACAAATTTTTTATGAAGTGCCTGCGGGTAAAATTGATGCCGGCGAACCGCAGGAAGAGACTGCAAGCAGAGAGCTTCTCGAAGAGAGTGGACTTCTAGCAAGTGATTTACATTACGTTGGTCATTTTTATCCGGGGATTGGTTTTTCAGATGAAATTATTCATATCTATACAGCCTGGAATCTCAGCCTCAAGAAACAGAACGTTGATGATGATGAATTTTTAATCAATTACAGGGTGCCCTACAAAAAAGCAATTGAGATGATTAATCAGGGTGTGATTTCTGACGGAAAATCAATCTGTTCTATTTTAAAAACAAAAGAGTGGTGGAAAGAAAACCAGCCGTTTGATGTACAGTTTTAAAAATATACGGAGACAGATTATTATTATATCTCCATTTTAATATATCAGGTAAAAATCTTAAAATCAGTGAATTCTAAAGAGATGGAAACAATTTGTATTTTCAGTCATTAAACACTCTTTTATCAGTAAAATGTAAATTATGATCCAGGAATATCTTAATTCAGTCGAAAATTTTATTGTTGTCGGTGATCGTGTACTTATTAAACCACGCGCGATGGAGACACATACAAAGAGCGGTCTCGTTCTACCAGCAACTGTAAAAGAAAAGGAAGAGATTCAAAGCGGTTACATCATCAAAACCGGTCCGGGTTACCCGATTCCTTCACAGGATATGGATGAATCCTGGAAACCTGAACAGAGTCCTCAAAAGTATATCGGTTTGCAGGCACAAGAAGGTGACCTTGCCATTTTTTTGAAAAGCAGATCTCACGAAATTGAATTTGAAAATGAAAAATACCTGATTTTACCGCATGCTGCCGTCCTTTTACTCATCCGAGATGATCATAATTTTGAATAAAATCAATCTTCTGATACATTAAACTCCCAATCATCCTAATTAAATAATCCCTTATGAACAGACGTGACTTCCTTTTCAGGTCTTCTTTTTTCCTCGCAGGTTCTGCGTTAACATTTCCTCGTATACTTAAAGAAATTCAACCTGAAGCATTTACACCGCTCCGCAGAAATGTCGGCATTTTCCAGGGGCGGGGTGGAACCATAGGATGGCTTGCAGATTCAAATGCAGTCGTGGCTATAGATTCTCAGTTTCCGGGTTCTGCGAATGATTTCATCAGCGGAATTAAATCATTCAGCGATCAGCCTATTGATACACTTATAAATACACATCACCATGGCGATCACACTGCCGGTAACGTAGCTTTTCAGGATCTTGTTAAACAGATTGTAGCACACCAAAACGTTCCGGGGCTTCAAAAGGCTGCCGCAGAAGCTCAAAACAGTGAAGATGAGCAGGCGTATCCCGATGTAACCTACAGCAGTGAGTGGTCGCTCGATACCGGTGACGAAATCATCAGGCTAAATTACTATGGAAATGCTCATACGGGCGGAGACTCGGTAGTCACTTTTGAAAAAGCAAATGTGGTTCACATGGGAGATCTTGTTTTTAACCGCTGGTATCCTTTTATCGACCGCAATGGCGGTGCGTCCGTTCAAAACTGGATAACTGTTCTCGAAAATGTTGCAGATAACACAAGTTCCGATACCCGGTTTATATTTGGACACGGAAACAGTGAATTTGGAGTTACAGGTGATCAATCCGATGTACTTGTTATGCGTGATTTTCTATCCAGGCTGATCGAAGAAGTTGAGAACGGCTTAAACGCAGGCAAAAGCAAAGATGAGATCATTCAAAAGGAGATGTTTGATGAATTCCGTAATCATGTAAGCCCCGGTGCCCGATTGTCGCTTGAGGCAAACCTTTCGGCGGTTTATGATGAGCTGACAAGCTAATTTTCCGGGCTGGTTTCACTGCAGAAAACATCTAATAGTCAACTTTCCAGCGAAGGTCAACGCCCTGGCGCGTATCATCCCCCTGTGTGATAATCAGCTCAAGATTTTCATTCAGCATATATTCGAGAATAAATAGAGTTTTGGGAGTTGAGCTGTTTATCTCATTCAGGAGTGCAAAGAATGTCCGTTTGTTGATATACCAGCCGGTTTTTATGGATGTTGTACTGTTTGATCCGGATCTTGTATTATCAATCTGAACAACATCGATTCCCAGCTGCTGAGTTGCAATACTCTCTACACGATCCATTAAAAATTCAAAGGCTAAATCTGAAGCAATGTCTCCGGTTCCACTGCTGCTGGCTGATTGCTGCCAGGGTTCAAGGGCGTAAAACGGCTGTCCAAAAAGTGTATAGCTGAGGATATCCTGAAGTTCCATTTCAGGTTCACTTTCAAACCTGAATTCAGGATCCTGGGCTCTGCCTTCAATAATATAGAAAATACTGACTTCTGTCTGAGGCTGCGGTGGTTTGTATACAGTTCGTATATTTAATTCAGGATTATCCACAGGTCCTGAAAACGCAACAGTCGCCTCATCAATATTAAAATTTTTGCCAAGGGGACGGGCAAAACCACTCACCCCTTCCATAATTCCAAACATTTTAATATCCTCATCAGGGTTTTTAAGCAAATCGAGCTGACCTTCCAGTTCTACTTCCAAATCCAAAAATTGCTCATTCCTGATAAAAAAATCGTGATCAAATATAACTTCCATTTCCATTGAAAGTGAATCATAAAAGGCAAATTCTACAGGTTCTTCCTCCCCTTCAAGCTGAACATCCTCAATTGCTCTTTCACCAAAGTTCTGAAGCTCATAAAACCCATTCAGAAACTGAAGACTGCCGGTTACATTCGGCGAATCTACCGTGCCTCCCATGTTAGCTGACATATTTATAAAAACTCTCATCTGTTGGGTATTTGCAACCCTGAACTGATTGGCTTGAATTTGGGCTCCTATATTTCCCGGGGTGAGATTATCCAATTCAACAAAACCCGAAGCATTCAATCGGCCCGGCCCGCTTTTTATGGATAATTTTTCAAGCTGTATTCTCTCGTTTTGAAAATTCAGATTTCCATTGATATTATCAAGTGTAATTCCTGCAGGAACAATTCTTACACTTCCACCTGATATCCCAAGTTTCCCATCTGTCTGCATATCACCAATGGTTCCCAATATTGCAACATCGCCATTTAACCTTCCGCTTGCTTTTCGTAGATTTTCACGCGGTAAAAAATTATTTACCAAAGCGAGATCAAAGTCATTGGTTCTGAGCTGAATATGTAGTGAATCTCCCTCCTCGGGAACAATCAGTTCGAACATTTTAAGATCAATATATAATGGCAATCTTGTTTCAAAATTTAATACCTCCGTTTTCATTGATATGATGTGCCCCTCAAAATCTATGGCATCATCTTCATGCAAATAGACCAGTTCTACATCAACTGAATCAATCGGAATTCCCGACAGTGTACCCTCAGTTGTCAGAATTGACCCGGTAAACTCCGGGTTTCCTGCGGTTCCGGATACCAGGCCCTCAAAAGAAAACAGGCCGTCTGTTTGCTCATAACTGACATCCTCTAAAAATGAGAGAAAGTAACTTATGCTGGTTGGGTTTACCTGAAAACGACCGTCAATGTTTCTGTCAAAAAACTGTTCATCAAAAGTGAGGGGATCACCTGGAAGATATGGGACCCTGATTGCACCCTGAATTATTGTGTTTTCGCCGTTCCATCCGCCAATTGTGCCATTCAGCCATTCATCCTGAACCTTTGCATCCACTACAATTGAATCTATTTCACCATCGTGCATTTCAAAACTGCTCACTTTACCTGAAGCCACCAGATTTAAAGAATCCGGACTGTTTTTCAAATGGAATCTTCCCGATAAAAAGCCTTCTGCCATAGACTGATCAGTCAGCGTTCTCTGTAAAACTCCAATATTCAGCTTTGAAGCCTCCAGATTCAATTCCTGGTTTAACGAGTCGATCCCTGCTATGTCAAACCTGATAAAAGCATCATCTTCTTCTGTTGTAAGAAGAAGTGTATCTGTACTCAAAACCTTGTCTCTGTATTGGATTCTGAAAGGATACTGAAGCGATAAAGTTCTCAGCGGAGTCTCAAAAGTCAGCTGATCATTGATCAGTTCCGCATTATTTCCCTGAATGCGAAATGAACCTTCCTGGTGAAGTGAGCTTTCCGTATCGTTGACTACATTTGAATTCATTGTACCGGATATGAGACTGTCGGTGATCATAAAATTTGTACTCAGTTCAAAATCCTGGATTGAAAATCCATTTACGACCGGTTGCTCCATACTCAAATTTATCCCTATATCGGGTTTTTCATAAAGAGTAACCCTGGCTGAATTTGTTATACGGTCAACAGTCAGCAGTGAGTCGTAACTGAACTCTGCAAGCTCCAGGTTACTGTCGATCTGTGATACCCCGTTTTCAATAATAGCCAGTTTTCCCGAAAAATTACCCTCTCCGTTTAATTCTTTTGCATCGAAAAGTGGTGCAAGAGGCTGGGGATTTTTAATATCAAGTTTAAAATCCAGTTCGTTATTCAGATCCTGAAGATCAAACAGATCTTGACGTGCTGTGAAAGTCCCGTCTGCTATAGGGCTTTCCAATATCATATCATCGACATTCAAAACCCCTCTATTCAGAGAAGCATTGATGAACAGTGTATCTACAGCTTCACCGTTGATGATACTTGAATCCATATGTGCTGACATCTGCAGATTCATGGATTCGAAATCAAAATATTCGCCTTCTCCTTCGGCAGTTGCATTTATGTAGGTGGTAAAATCACTAAACCCTTTTATTTCTGAAAAATTCAGTTCCGAGACGGATACGGAAAAAACATAAGATGGTGCTTCCTGCCAGTTTGATATATCAATATCAGCTGACAAAGTTGATCGGTCAATCCTGCCTGAGAAAAACGATTTGATCTGATCCTCTGTAAGCGTCCCTTCAACCGATGCCTCTTCAAATGCCTGGCCGTTCACAATGCTTTCAGAAAGATTGACACTAAACTCTATGGGCTGTTCAGAAGGTGAAAACCCTTTTCCGTTTGCCTCCAGTCTTGCATTCAAAAGAGCTTCAACCTGCAAGCCGGATACCCAGGCTGAAGGCGAAATTTCATCGGCAGTTATGGTGGCAGACCAGTCCGGCAGGTCGGAAGTTACCTGGTCAGCTAAAAATTCCATAGTAACAGATTGATTTTCCCGAACCATCTCTGATTCTACAGATAACTGACGGTCAGTGAAGTTCAGACTTGCAGTCAGCCTGTCAATTGTCAACTCATTTTGTTCAATTTGATTGATTTCCAGATTGCTTATCCATTCAGAGCTATCCGGCTGATAAAATGAAATAAAGCCCGATCCCGAGTACCCGGCTTCCTTAATTTTGGGCAGATCATCTGCTCCTGTAAAAAGTGCCCCGTTTATGTTAGTTGCATCAATTTGCAGGCTGTTCAGCCCGGGTTCTTCACCTGTATAAAACACACCTTTTATTACCAGATTTTCCAGACCCTCTGCACCGGCTTCCATCTCAAGATTGAGTTCCGGTAATTGTCCGCTAATTGTAAGTGAAATATTTAAATCCTGCTGAACCGGAATGTCTTCGGTATACAGACTGAGATCTTTCCATGAAATCGGTTTGGCATCGGCCTTCCCATCTACTATTGTGTCGGTTTCATACACACCGGATGCATTAAAAAAGCTTCTTCCGGTTGCGATGAGTAGTTGCTCAAGATTGATTTTCACCTCGTCGCCGGAGCCGCTTGCCTGAATTTCAACCGGATCACTCAATCTTTCCTGAAGAATGTTTAAACTCAGTTCATCAATTACTGCAAGCCACCCGGTTTCTATAAACCCAACGGAAGAAACCAGTTCAAACTCCTCAATATTTACCTGTCCGTCGGGCAGTTCCCCGGAACGTACTGATAATTCTGAATTTTTTATCCTTAAAAAATCAACGAACCAGTAAAGAGGAGTACTTTCAGCCCCCTCATCCTCTTCTTCAGGCAAGAGATTTAACAGGTTCCACTCTCCATCATCTTCCTGGTTTGCATTGATAGTTAAACCGGATATAACAATTCCATCGATCATTAACGGGGTTTTTAACAGAGAAAAAATATTATAACCAACATGTATTGTATCTGCATGAATCAAACGATTCTCTCTCTGATCCAATATATCGGCATTAATCAAAGTTAAACCGCTCAAGAGGTCTCCATTTAGCTCATCTATTGAAACGGTTCCATTTAACTGTGCTGAAACTTCATTCTCTGCAACGGTTCGAACATACTCAAGAAGCCAGTCACTTTTTAGCACCAGCCTGATCGCTGTTAGAAGAAGAACAACCGATGCCACGATGATAAGAGGCTTTATGAACCGGTTTTTTTTATGTGATTTTGTTTCTTCCATTTTTCTCTTCTGCGGTTCGGTTTAAAATGCCTGACCGATGCTAAAATGTATATTTATTTTATTCCAGATGTTTCCAAAATCCCGCTCTTCAAAAATGTCAAGATCTTCATCCGTTGGATTTACTTTATAACCAAGATCTATTCTGACTGGTCCGATCGGTGATTGATATCGAAATCCTCCGCCCGTTCCGAATTGAACAGATCTTTCATTAAACCTGTTAAAACTGCGCCAAACCTGTCCACCGTCAAGAAAAGCAGCTATACCAAATCCTTCGATAAATGAGTTGATTTGTTGTCTGAACTCCACGTTAAAATTAAACAGAATTCTTCCTCCAATCGTTATAAATTCATCAAAAGTACCATCTTCATTAAATGTAGCCACTTTGGGCCCCAAGTCCTGCCGCGACCATCCACGAACCGAATTTGTACCACCTGTAAAAAAGCGTATAGCGGATGGTAGACTGTCGTTATCGGCAAAAAAGATAGTACCTCCGCTTAATCTTGTGGCGAGAACAGTAGAATTTGTCAGCTCCGTAAAACGTCGTACGTCAAGCGAGAATTTTTGAAATCGAAATGTAGACTCTCTGAACGTGCCTGAAATTTCAATAGCAGGCTGTACAACCCAGCCTCGCTGTTCGCGGGAAAACCCTTCGCTGTAAAACCCTGAAAAAGAGAGGGATGACACATCAAAATTTAAAACCGTATCGGGAAGCGCTGTCCTGTTGTCTCTTCGGGAAAGTTCTTTGTTAATAGAAAACTCATAAGAGAACGAACCGGTAAGGTTTCTGCGGGGCTGATAAATTAAACTGTTCGTGATACCTGTTCTGAGCAGTTCAAAAGATGGTTCAAGTCTGCGCTGGCCAAACAGGGAAGTTACGAAACTGCTCTTGGTATTGAAGACATACGGTATCAGGTAGTCGGCATTAAGACGCTGTTCAATAAAAGATCCTCTTGATGAAGCACTGAACCGGTGACCGCTTCCTGTAATATTGCGGTGCTGCCATGACAGCTGCCCTCTTACAATTTCTTCTCGCCCGACACCTAAAGAGGCTTCAAAAGATCTCGGCAAATTCTCACGCGCGCGAATCAGCATGGTTAGCGACGAATCTCTGGGTTGTTCAGGAATACTGATTGTTGCAAAACGGAACAGATGGTGATTAAAAATCTGTCTTTGCGCTTCCTGAACATCTTTAGCGCTATATAAACTTCCCTTTTCTATCCCTGTTTCACGGTTTAAAATTTTCTCAGGCACACTCAAATCTGCTTCCACAATAAAATCATCCACATATGTTTTAGGACCGGGGGTGTTACGAATTGTAACATCTGCAGTGAGTGCTGCAGAATCCACTTCAGCTTCAACACTCACATTCGCATAGGCAAATCCCAGGTTTTGAATCACATCCGTAAATTTGCCTTCAACGTCAGGTGTCCTGATAACCTGGTATCTTCTGCCTTCCTGGAATTCATGCTCCTTGAGAGCTCTCTGGTACGGTCGTGAGTTGCGAATATATGTTCTCTCCTTCTCTTCAGCTTCTATAATAAGATTTAATGAACTTATGCGAATGGGGGTGCCCTCCTGAACGTTAAAAACAACTCTCTTTTTCCCATCCCTACCCAAATCTTCTATTTCATAATTAACGGAAACATTTGAAAATCCACGTCTCTGGTAATACCTTTCAATCCGTATTGCATCACGTCGCAGTTCTGTTTCAATAAGTTCATATTCACCAGTTTTGCCCAATAATTTTTGGAAAAAACTGGGTTCGTCTGCAGCTATGATATTAAAAAGAAACATATTGGCAAACGTGTCGTTTCCTTTTATATCGACCTTCCAGATGATTTCTTTTTCTTCATTGTCCTGGGCAGATAAAGTGCCAGAAAAAGTGAAAAGTGAAACTAAAACAAGTATGGAACAGGAAATTGAACCGGTGAAAACGCAGCTTTTATCCCGAAGGGCAGTTTTATTCACCTGATTGATAATTTTGATTTGAAAAATAAACTCATTATATCTTAAAATACGTTAAAATCATTTCGTGTTCAGTTTCCTTTCATCTTGATAGATAATAACTTCCGGGCGTGCTTGAGCTGTTTGGTATGCATGTAAATATTCTTAATGGAACGTAATTTTTCTGATCCTGATATACATTTAATGAAATTAAAATCTACAAAATTATTCACATACAGATGAAAATAACTCAGTTTTTATGCGTTGTTCTTTTATTTGGTATTCTTTTATCAGCTTGCAAAACGCAGGAGTTTACAGGTTTTTCTTACGATCCGGAAGGAGGAAATATAACAACAGATAAAGTGATAATTCCACAGCACAAACGGACATTCGGATTTTTATCAGACGGAGTCTGGATCAGCAATGAATTCACCGCAGCCCGGGTCAGCGATTCGTACCGTATCGGGAAAAATCATTATCGTGTGATTATAGAACCTGAAAACTCTCCCATTAATAATAGTCCCTGGTACGGGTTTAAAGTGTGGGCCGACAATCCGGCTGAAATTGAAATCGAATTAAACTACCCTGAAAACAGGCAGCGTTATATTCCAAAACTGAGCTATGACGGCGGAGAAAGCTGGAGCACAATTGACTCCTCTTCATTTTCTGTAGATACGTTAACTGAAACCGGGCATCTCACATTGAGTGTAAATCCCGATACTATCTGGGTATCTGCGCAGGAAATTGAGACCACTTCCGATTTTCAGGAATGGTTATCAAAACTCAAATTTAAATCGTTTGTGAACAGCAGAACGATCGGCTATTCTCATCAAAACCGGCCGATTAAACAGGTTAATATCAATGGTAAAAGCACTCATAATACACGCGGAGTTGTGATTATCTATGGACGCCAGCATCCACCTGAAGTACCGGGCTATCTTGTAGGTCTCCATTTTATCGAGGCTGTTGCCGGAGATTCTAAAACAGCAAAGCGGTTTCGCGAATATTTCGATGTCTGGGCATTCCCGTTGATAAATCCCGATGGTACCGATAACGGACACTGGCGGCACAATGCAGCGGGGGTGGATCTGAACCGAGACTGGCAGGATTTCAACCAGCCTGAAACAGAAGCCATACGAAATGCACTACTGCCTTTAAATGAGAGAAACGACAGGGAAGTATTCTATGCAATTGATTTTCATTCAACAGATGAAAATATTTTCTACCCGATTAACCGCGATATCAGCACATTTCCACAACATTTTACATACCATTGGTATGATTCAATTACAGAAGCCTTCGACGACATCCGGATCAATATTGAGCCTTTTGATACCAGCTCGCCCATTGCCAAAAACTGGACATGGAATACTTTTGGTGTAGATGCAGTAACTTTTGAGGTAGATGACCGTATGGACAGAAGCCTTCTGGCAGACTTTGCCGGCACCTCCGCTGAACTGTTTATGAAACAGATGATCAAAGAGTACGAAAACCGATACCTGAAAGCAGAACCTGTTCCTTCCGAATGATTCACCTTTTCTTCATTGAATCGTGTTAAATTATAACGATACAAGGCTAAGGAGGCTATCCAAAAAGATGTATTTGATTTGTCTATGCCTTACTAATTAAAAGTGTGCTTAGGTGAGGTTTTGTGTCCTCCTGGCAATAAACTGCTGGTTTTTGCCACGAGGACATGAGGACTCAAAGTAACACGAAGAACTTATACTACATATATTTAAAATTAAGCTGAATATTTTAAGCTAAGCAGCGGTCAGTTATACTTTATGGACAGTCTCAGCACTTATTTTAAGCAATATTCCGGCACCGGATTGATTCCCTTGCCCGGTTATAATCAACTATGAGTCACAAACACTTACATAAACACGGACCCACCACCGAAGGCCGGTTATGGATCTCAATATTTCTAAACCTCGCCATCACCATTGCTGAAGTTGTTGGCGGGATACTTTCCAACAGCCTGGCTCTTCTCTCTGATGCACTTCACAACCTGAGTGATACGGCTTCACTCGGTATTTCACTCGTTGCCCGGAAAATCTCAAAAAAATCCCCTGATGCTCAAAAAACGTTTGGATATAAACGGGCGGAAATCATTGCGGCTTTTATAAACCTGGTAGCCTTGGTTATCATTGCTTTTTTCCTGATTAAAGAAGGAATTGAGCGATTTTTTGATCCGCAGGTTATTGATGGCGGAATCATGCTGTGGGTAGCACTGGTCGGGCTCATCGGCAATGTGATTACAGCACTTCTTTTACACCGTGACTCCAAAAACAATATCAACATTAAAAGTGCTTATGTTCACATTTTCTGGGATGCAATAAGTTCCGTTTCTGTCATTATCGGCGGCCTGCTTGTCTGGCTTTATGAACTTTCAATCGTTGATACCATTATTACTCTCCTGATAGCAGGATACATTTTGTATCAAAGTTTTTACCTGCTGAGAGAAACAATCGACATCCTGATGGAATCTACCCCGTCAGATATTGACATTGCTGAAATCAAAGAATCAATCGAGTCTGTCACACATGTTCTTGACGTACATCATATCCATGTCTGGAATCTTGATGAAAAAAATCGTCTCCTGGAATGCCATGTGAAGATCGATCGCTCAGAAACAGATGAACTCGAAACCATAAAAGCAGAAATTAAAGAGTTGTTAAATAAAAAATTCTCGATCTCAC
This sequence comes from uncultured Balneolaceae bacterium, assembly GCA_964449075.1. Classification (GTDB taxonomy): domain Bacteria; phylum Bacteroidota; class Rhodothermia; order Balneolales; family Balneolaceae; genus CAYVBJ01. The sequence continues at coordinate 45,930 of CAYVBJ010000012.1, read as the reverse complement.
ACTCAACACTCGAGTTTGAATTTAAAGAGTGCAATCATAAAATTGAAGATTCATGTATGTAAAATCAGTTCTTTTTTCATGTCTGTTCTTTGTACTTTTTCTATCATCATGCGGACCTGAAGTCCAGGATGATTTTAATGATGTGCAATTTGAGCTGACTGATCAAAATGGCAATCAAATCATTTTTCCCGACGATCTGAAGGGTTCACCGGTGGTAATGGGATTTATCTATACCAATTGCCCGGATATCTGCTCATTTATAACTGCAAATTTAAAGAACATCCACGACGGGATGGAAGATCCGGAAAATGTTCAATTTGTTGCTGTCACGTTCGACCCCGAAAGAGATACTCCCGGTGTATTGAAAAACTATGCAGAAGCGTTTGACATGAACCGTCCGCCGTTTCACTTTTTGACCGGTAATCCGGATGTTATTGAAAGCTTTATGGACCGGGTGGGTGTACGAAAACAGATATCTTACACAAAAGAACTTGAAAACGGGGAAGAGCTCTATTTTATCAATCACTCCGATAAAATTCTGCTCTTAAATGAAAGTGCACAACAAATAATGGATTACGGAGGAAGCATGACCAAGCCGGTAATTGTCATTGAAGATTTGAACAAACTCCTTTGAAGAAAAAAACATCGATTCGATGAACAACTGATCGATGATCATGAATACCTGGAAAAAAGATAACGAACATCAGTTTACATAAAAATATGAAAAAATTGAACCTCTGCTCTCTGTTAACCCTTTCAATTCTCTTGCAGATGATTTCCTGCAGCAAAAACGAACCTCAATCCGGCGCTGCCGAGATTATACCACAGAATGAAATTCAAATATCCGATGCCTGGGCAAGACCCGGCAGTGTGGATGGAAACAGCGCTGTCTATTTTTTAATCTCAAACGGCTACACAGAGACCGACACAATAACATCCGTGAAATCTGAAATTGCACAAATTTCTGAAATACATGAAACCTATGAACGGGAAGAGGGAATGATGGGAATGCGATATATCGAAGAACTTGCTCTCCCTGCGCAATCAACTGTACGCTTTCAGCCCGGAAGCTTTCACATCATGCTGATGCAGCTGGAACAAACAATCAGTGAGGGCGACACTGTTGAAGTAACTTTGAATTTTAAAGATCATCAACCTGTGGATTTCAAAGCACCTGTTCAAATGAAATAAAGCCATTTTGCCGGGACACACTGTAATCGTGGATGAAGAAAGATATCCGTGGTATGCCGGTAACCCTGCGAATCATATCGGAAAAGTTGACCCCGAAGAATAGAATGCGGTGCCGGATTGAATTAAGGATGAGCTATAGAACTGCTGAGAAAGGCTTTGATTTTTTAAGTAACTATTTCCAATATATGATGTTTACTCTATGCAGAACAAATTTATTTCACTATAGATCATTAATGTATAAGTAATATATATGTGAAATTAATTATTATGTATTTATTGTATTAATATAGATTATTTATTATTTACCTCTGAATCAGCCATTTTAAAATTTTATGTGGTTATCTTCATCTTTTTCGCTGTTCATTTTTACAGGTCTGATCATTTCAGTTTACTATTTTGGGAAAAAGACCTCTGGTTATTCACATATACGGCACACCATCAGTGAGCTTGGTCAAATGGATGCACCCCATAAGTTGAAAGTTAATTATGGAGTTTTTCTGCCAACCGCTGTCGGTTTAATTGCCATTGCGCTGATAACCTGGATTACAGAAAATAGATTTACACCTTACGCGCTTCTCGCCGGATCAGTTGGCACCGGCTATCTCATTGCCGCTTTTTCCCCGGCAGATCCCGGATCACCGATGTGGGGAAGCATGCGTCAGCAAATTCATAATGCAGGAGGCGCAGTTCAATACCTTGGAGGTGCAGCCTCACTTATCATTCTGTCAAAAAACTCGCTTTTACTTGAGCCCTTTTATCTGACTTCAGCATACATCCTTCTTATAGCTGCAACTGGTATTTCACTTCCATTTTTGAAATCAATCCGCGGTTTTATACAGCGAATTGCAGAATTGGTTCTATTCGGCAACTTGATATTAACGTAGTTTCATTTTAATAATGATAGAACAGTGCCTGATTAAGGTACCCCCGCATTTTCTGAAATCTTTATAAAGAGCAAACCTTTAGAAGAGAGAAGTCAGGGGAATTCCGGATTAACATAAGAAGTATCTTCTATAACAAACTGCCAGTTGCCCCTGAACATATTAAGACGCCCTATAAAGGTAACCTCCTCATCGCTTCCGGCAATATCCGAAAAACGGTCTCTCACATTAAAAACAGGGGAATAAAGTCCGTAGTTTTCACCATTAACCAGCACTTCCGTTTCATCGGTAATTTTCGAGGTCACATAAAATAAATTACTGAAGTATCCGGGTGTTCTGATCTCACTGTTTTTGTATTCATCCGGCATCACCAATTCTGATTTATGGGGTATGGATACAGTCACAGGAATCGGATTCCACTCTGCATCATCATTGACTCCCGGATTTTCAAGGGTGATCTTTTTATCGGGATTATCCTCACCGGTAATTGTAAATTCCATACTGACCGGCAGATGATCGGAGTATCCGCCGCCCTCACCAAAAAAGTACCAACGTTTCGGCATATTGCTGTTTTCGTACACATTCATGCCGGGAAACCTGCCAACATCAAAAGAATTATCTGCATACTGTATCCCATGAAAATCATACAGCCCCGGCCCGATCATGATCTGCATGAGTGTGCCCCATTTGCCCCGGTAGGTATCTGACCCGCGATTCGACAGGTCGTACTCATACCATAAATTGTAGACGGCATCTGTATCTCCCTGTTGAACTTTACGTTCATTTCCCGATGATTTCAGTACATCATTAACTGCTGTCCTATTCATGTAGTCATACCTGTACGACTGATTGTAATCGCTGTTAAAGTCGCCGCCAACAACAAAATCCAGGTGCGGATTTTCCGAGCGTAATTCATCAAGCCGTCCTTTTAAAACTTCCGCATTCTGAAGCCTGATCTCTTCCATTTCAGAGCTTGAAGCTCCCGATTTCCAATGATTGGCGAAGACCACAAGTTCATAACCCTCAACATCAAGCCAAACTTCAAGAATTGGTCTTGCCCTTTGAGTTGGGTGTGATTTTGTTTTTTCATGTAAAACCGGAAGCCGGGAAAAAACGACATTTTTCTGAACGTGCTGAGGGATAAACTCTTCGTCACGCTCATAGCCAACCGCAACATCGTAACCTGTCAGTCCCCGGTCTTCAAATCCCTTGAGAAGTAATATCTCAGAGGGAAGGTCTGCAATTTCACTGTTAAAGCGATCGGTAAGCATCTCCTGAAGGGTTAAGTCACTATAGCGGTTAAGGACACTCGCGTGATCATACATGTCACCACCGGGCAATGGCGTGTGATCACTTTCAATTTCTGAAAACAGAATTACCTCGGGTCCATTTCCCTCACCGTACTTACTCATCACCTCTATAACATTTTCTATCTTTGTAAGTACATGGACCGGCGTATACTGACTATTTCCCTCTTCATCAACAGGTTTATAATCATTGAAAACCGAATATCCGTCTGCATCGAAAAGATTTTCAGCATTGTATACTACGAGTTCATACGGCTGTGCAATCGTTATGGTGCTGTTGAATAACAGCAACAATACCAAAATTGAAAATATTTTACTCATAAATCAGCGGGGAATTTAATTTCTGTGTTGTTTTGAATGAAACGGACCTGTTTAAGTTCCTTTATTCAAATATATAACAATCTGATTTCACGAACCCGGATTCAAACCGGTAAATTATTTGCTTAATGAGATTTAACTCTTTAATTGATGATTCAGTTTCCTCTAATCCATCACTTTAATTACCTTACAAATAGCACTGGTAAATCAAATGATATATTTAATAAAATATCGAACGAGGTATCTTCATGACTGTATACATTGCCGATAAACTCCCGAAGGAAGCCGTTGATCAATTAAATTTACTTGGCGTTTCGGTTGATTCAAATCCCGGGGCTACTTCATCGGATCTCGATGATGGATTAGAAAATGCTCAGGTTCTCATTGTTCGCTCAACAGTTGTAAGCAAAAAGTGCATTGAAGGCAGTCCCCGGCTCAGCCTGATCATCAGGGCGGGCGCAGGTGTGAATAATATCGACATGGAAGCGGCAAGCAGCATGGGAATTTATGTAGCTAACTGTCCGGGTCAAAACTCAATTGCAGTAGCGGAACTGACAATGGGTTTGATTCTGGCTCTTGATCGTTACCTGGCTGATAATGTCTCCGATTTCCGGGAGGGAAATTGGAACAAAGCAATTTACAGCAAAGCGGAAGGTCTTTTTGGAAAGACACTCGGAGTGATTGGAACCGGTCAAATCGGCAAAGAGGTGATCAAACGGGCAAAAGCATTTGGGATGCCTGTAGTGGCCTGGTCTCGCTCACTGACCCCGGCCCTGGCAAATGAGATGGGCATCGTGTATGCAGAAAGTGTCGAAAAAGCAGCTTCCGAATGCGATATTCTGACAGTTCACCTGGCCATGACACCGGATACCGAAAAAATCATATCTAAAAGAGTTCTGAGCAATCTTAAAGAGGGGGCTCATTTCATCAACACTGCCCGTGCGGGCGTTGTAGATGAAAATGCACTTTTTGATGAACTCAGTTCTGGCCGTATCAAGGCCGGGCTTGATGTATTCAGTGAAGAACCGGAATATAAACATGGGTCATTTGTAAGCCGTTTTCAGGGTTTGAGTAATGTATATATCACGCATCATATCGGTGCAAGCACACAACAGGCTCAACTGGCAGTTGCTGCTGACGCTGTAGATATTGTACGCGGTTATGTTGAAACGGGAAAGGTCAGAAACTGGCTCAACCGGTGTGAACACACTGATGCTCCGTGGCAGCTTGTGGTTCGCCATTTCGATAAACCGGGAGTGATAGCAAATGTTATGAATGATCTGAAAGAGGCCGACATCAATGCACAGGAACTGGAAAACGTTATCTTTGAGGGTAAAAAAACGGCTTGCTGTACAATTCAGCTCGATGCTGAACCCTCCGATAAAATGATGCAAAATATCAGAACGAGGCAAAATGAAGTTATCAGTGCCACTCTCATACCGACTCAATAATTTCACCGCTATTCAGTTAAATCCGGGAGGCTCCGGCAGATAACTGCACTATGAAACATAAACTCTTTGCCTTATCGGTTCACCTGCTTACTGCTTCCGGTGTTATTCTCGGCTTATGGGCAATGCTTATGATATTTAAGGGAGAGGCGGCCTATTCTCTCTGGCTGCTGGCACTTGCTGCGGCTATAGATTCAATCGATGGTACGCTTGCAAGAAAGGCAAATGTTACCCGGCACACACCCCATATTGACGGTGCACTGCTTGATAATCTTGTCGATTATCTTACCTGGGTATTCATTCCTATGGTATGGGGCTATGTTTTTTTAAATATACCATTTATCATCTGTTCGATCGTGGTTTTAGTGAGTCTTTTCGGATTTAGTCATTCCCAAGCTAAAACAGAGGATAACTTTTTCCGCGGATTCCCCTCTTACTGGAATCTTTTAATTTTATATCTCTATGTATTTGATACCGGGACCTGGGTTTCATCTTCTATTCTTCTGCTCTTTGCCTTACTGGTTCTTGCACCTGTAAAACTTATCTACCCGAGTCGCACCCCGGTAATGAAGAAAACGACCCTCTTGCTTTCCATACCATATTCGGCAATGATCATTGCAATGCTTATCTGGCTTGATAACACACCATTGTGGATATCGTATGGTTCACTCTATTATCCTTTTTATTATACCGGGTTGTCATTCTACTTACAAAAAAGCAAATTGAAGAGCTGATATTACGTATTCTTCGGGCCACTATCCGGCTTTAACTTTTCTTTACCCTCAATCTGGTTTTGATAGATACGGATTGTATCGTAAGCAAAGTCGATATCTTCATGTTTTGCAAAGGTATCAAGAATATCCTCCCATAAAGTCTGAGATGTGCTTCTTCTTTTTCTCGCATGCGACAGGTATCTCAGGGTAAGTTTAACACCTATCCCGACAACTTCGGTATAGACAATCGGTGTCAGATAATTATACCGGATCAGGTATGATCTGGATGCCCTTCGAACTTGCTCTTCGGCATCTTTTACAAAATCTTCCAGATGATCATTGCATATTTGCTCAAGAAGTTCTTTCGATTTGCGCCAGTTGCTTTCAAAAGTGACAACAACTTCAATCTCATGCCAGATAAAGTCAAAATCACTTGTATAATTGGCTATTGAATCCCGGAATATAAGATGATTCGGGATATGGATAACGCGTCCTGTGCTTTGATCTGCATGAACCCAGTTGCCGATTTCAAGGACTGAAAATTTAAAAAGTCTCACATCAATTACATCTCCCTTAATCGTTCCTACCTCAACCCGGTCGCCAACATCAAATGGCTTGCGCCACATGATAAAAATCCAGGCTGCCATATCAACTACAGGGTCTCTGAGTGCTATTGCCAAACCGGCCGACAGCAGGCCCAGAAATGTAGCAAGTGATCCCATGCCCTCAAACCAAACACGTCCAACCAGCAAAAATCCGATAAAAGTAACTGCATAACCAATATTTTTCCGCCACGCATAACGGGAACCGGGATCGTCAACACGTTTGCTTACAATACGTAACACAACCCATCTTATTAACAATATGACTGCAATAATGATTACAGACTCAATAATTTGAGTGTAGTATGCAGGAGACTCAAGCAGTAGTTTCTGATACTCCTCCTGGAGCTGGGTAATTTTAAACATCAGTCATTTAACTAAATATTTGTACATTTTGGTCGTTATTTAAAATAAACCATAAATCGATACTTGGTTTAGGATCAAAATTTGGATATTTTTAAAGTTCTTGAAAAAAACAATCAGAAAACAGCATGTTATACGGAATTATTATTTCTCTTATCGTTCTAATCTCAATTCTTTTGATTTTAGTGATATTACTACAGCCTGGTCAGCGCGAGGGATTGTCTGGTGGACTTGCAGCCGGCATGGCGGGCGGTTCAGCCATGGGTGCGCGAAGAACTGCTGATCTTCTTTCCAAAACAACTTCAATTCTGGCTGGTGCATTACTTGTACTTTGTGTGCTTGCAAACTTTGCAATTGATAAAGGAGAACAGGCATCAAGTGCAGTTCAGCAATCAGGACTACCAGAGCCTGTTGAGCAAGATTTCAATCTTCCGTCTGAGACCACACCTGCTATTCCTCAAAATGAAAATGAAGAGGAAGAAGAGAATTAATTTTTTATATAGAAAATTTCTTCTCTTCCGCGTTCCTGTTTTGCTATTTACAAGCGACTTCAAACTGTTCCCTTCGAATTGCCAGAGCTTTTATTGAGTAGTTAACAAGCAGAACCAGCGCGATACTAAGTGCTACCACGCTTACAATGGTTAGCCAGATCGTCCACTTCTCAGCAGTGTTTTCACTGGCAAGTATCTGAATCCAGCCACTTACCATTCCCGCAAATACCATAAGCAGGGCTGATAAATACTCCAGCATCATTGCAATATTAAGCAATGATAACTGCCTTATTTTCCTGTTGATAATCCCTTTCATTTCATCCTTGTAGATGCTTTCGAGACGTTCAATCTCTTCAGACAAGCTTACCCAAAGATTTGTAGTTGAAAGAATAATCAATGCAATTCCGGGAAGCACCGTAATAGGCAGATACCATTGCATAAAAACAGGTGTTGATCAAATCTTCATGACATTTAATGAAGATTCCTAATTCAAGGTATAATTAAGTTCTATTTCACAATTTAAAACTTTTGAAACCGGGCAGCCTTTTTTAGCTCCGTTTGCTATATCGTGAAACTGCTCTTCTGAAATTTCCGGCACTTGTGCATCCAGGTTCAGTACTATTTTGGTTATTGACCAACCTTCATCAACCTTATCAAGAGACAAAACCGCCTCTGCATTAAGTGACTCAGGTGTAAATCCTTCTTTTCCAAGCTCAACACTCAAAGCCATTGCAAAACATCCGGCATGGGCTGCAGCAATCAGCTCTTCGGGATTTGTGCCCATTTTTCCATCTTCATTTTCAAAACGTGTTTTTACAGAATAAGGATGTTTCTTTAACACCCCGCTTTGGGTGTCCAGTGTACCTGATCCTTCCATTCCGGATCCTTTCCAGGTTGCTCTTGCTGTTCGTTTCATAATGATTAGTTCCTTTGCTTATTTGTTAGTTTTTGTTCATTCAATAAAAATGCAGTAGTCACTCAATTCGTTCATATAGCAATCAATATATTACATTCCAAAGTGAATTCTGAATCTGTACATGCATCCGTTCTGCTAAATCCATTCCCGGGGATTTTTCATGACGTTTAACAGTCTGGCCTCTTCACTTCCAGGCTGAGGTAAATAATCATAATCCCAGCGAACCCTTGGCGGCAAACTCATAAAAATTGATTCAATCCTGCCTTTTGTTTTTAAACCAAACAGGGTACCGCGGTCATGAATAAGGTTAAACTCAACGTATCGCCCGCGCCTGATTTCCTGCCAGTAGCGCTGTGATTCATCCCAGTTTAGTGTCTTCCTGCGGTTCACAACCGGGAGATAACTGTCAGTAAAAATTGTCCCGCAGTCTGTTACAAATTGATACCATTCTTCAATAGACGTATTGTGCACCCCGTTTCGCAGGTAGTCAAAAAAGAGTCCCCCCACCCCCCTGGCTTCATCCCTGTGAGCATTGTAAAAATATTCGTCGCACTGCTTTTTAAAAAGAGAATAGTAGTTTTCATTGTGCCGGTCACAGACATTTTTCAGGGTTTTATGAAAGTGAATAATATCATCTTCGAACAGGTAATAGGGGGTTAAATCAATGCCTCCGCCAAACCAGGCATCTGCAGGCTCAATCCGGTTTTCATTTTCATAAAGTTCAAAGTACCTGAAATTTGCATGGACAGTTGGAACAAGCGGGCTCAACGGATGAATGACAAGTGAAATTCCTCCTGCCCAGAACCATCCGTAATCGACATCAAAATGTTTTTTAACGGGCACAGGGAGTTCTCCATAAACAGCCGATACGTTTACTCCCCCCTTTTCAAACACCTTGCCTTTCTCAATAACCCGTGTTACTCCTCCGCCTCCGCCATCACGATCCCAGTTATCTTCACGGAAAGAAGCTTCTCCATCGGCTTTTTCCAATTCACTGCATATCTGGTTCTGTAAATCGAAAATATATTCAGAAAACCGGTCTTTCCGGCTGCCGTGCGTATTAGATTTCATAGATGACATACATAGATTAGGGAACAGAATTTTCCAGCCATTGAACCGGATCAACATTTTCGCGCCCTTCCCTGATTAGAAAAAACAGAACTTCACCCTTGATTGAGTTTTCAGCGCCGGAAAGACCTATAACATCTCCCTGTTTCAGCACCTGGTTCTTTCTTACAAACACTTCGCTTAAATTCCCGTAGGCTGTATTATAGTTTCCGTGATTAATAAAAACAACTGTGCCATAGCCTTTCAGAGGTTCAATTCCGTATACATACCCGTCGCTTACAATTTGGACGGAAGATCTTGAGGGTACTGCAATATCAATTCCGGGATTATTCGTCTTTGTAGCAAAAACAGGGTGTGTCCGGATCCCGAAGCGCTCCGTAACCGTTCCGTTCTCAACAGGCCATGGAAGTGATCCTTTCTTACTTGAAAATTCTGCTTCAAAAGCCGCCAGTTCGCTTTCATTAACAACTGCACGTGTTCTTACAGAACCAACGCTTCCAGTTCCGGCCGCTTTCCGTATTCTGTCTTCTTCTTCAATAAGCTTATTCAATGTACTATTCAGCTCTTCTGCCTGCTGTTCAACGATAGAGAGCTGGTTTCGGATATTGTTCCTGTCTCTGCGCAGCAATTCAATATTTCTCTTTTGCTGCTTCTCTTTTTCAGCCAGGTTCTCCATTTCAACCTGTATCGATTCAACAGCTTGCCGGTTACGCTCTTGTGTCAGTTTAAGATCTTTCCTGGTGTTTTCAAGTTCCGCCTGGGCAGATTTAATTTCGTTTGCCTGGGCCTGCCTGTAATCATCAAACTTTGACAGGTAAAAAGACCTTACCAGCAACTGGTTCATTGATGAAGATGTAAGCAGCAGTGCAAGTTCCGTTGTACGGCCATATTTATAAATATAGGTCAGAGTCTCTTTATACTGCTCAATCAAATCGGAGAGTCGCAGTCTGAGTTCTTCAATGTTCTCTTCAATAAGGTTGATTTCTCTCGTAATCTGACGCTGCTCTTCTCTCATAGAGTTCAGCTTCTGCTGCTGAAGAACAATCAACCGGGTCAGTTCCCTGTATTGTTTGTACTGCTGATCAAACCGTTCGCTTGCGTATGAGAGCCTTTCGTTGTACTCCCGAATCTGGCTGTTTAAGGTTTGAATCTGCTGGCGGGCATTCTGTTGGCGCTCTATTATTTCAGCACGCCTTTGGTCGTATGTGCTTTGTGCCGCTATCCAATCGACGGATAGCAGCAACAAAAATAATATTGACAACAACAAACGCCGTTTCATATTTTTGTAACAGGTATGTTTTCAGGGAGATCTATTGTAAGCTCGGGCAATTCCGTGTTGACGTTCAGGTTCTGAACTAAAAACAGAACCTTTGAGTTTCCATCAGCACTAAAAATGGTAATTTTTCTTGGAAGTTCAAACCCATTCAGATTTGCATATCCTTCATAAATTATTTGGCGATATGGTGAATCCTGGCGCCAGAGAACTTCCCGGACCAAGCCTGTCTCCTTCTCAAGAAAAAACCGGCCCTTGCCGCCCAGTATGCCTGCATAAAAGTTCTCATTTTCCAAAACGTCTGTAATCTCATTTTTTTCAACTGTGAAGTCAAGCAATTCGATTATATTTACAGAGGCAAGAGAACCGATGTCGCTTCCGCCTCCTTCTGAGATCGGTTCTTTCCTGGCATATTTATCCACTTTGTTGTAAACAAGAACAGAATCCTCCTTAACCAGTACCTGTCCGCCCTCTATACCAACTCCTGATCGAATATTCAGTAAACTTGCCTCCCTGTTCGAATGAAATTCAATGGTAACACGATCACTGCCTTTTTTTTGACTTACGATTGCTCTTCCTTTACCTGAAATTTTTAAAAGTGAATCAGAGTAATCAGAAACCATCCGGTAAAGTGAATCAGCAGAAACTGAAGACTCCCTGTAATCACCCTCTTCATTAATTGTCGATGATGTTGAGCAGGAGACAATTAATCCTGTAAAAAGAAATAACGTTATGGGTGTTTTTAATCGATTCAATTTTCAGGGATTCAATCTTTCTTTCAGATATTCACGTTCAGGATCATTTTCAACAGCTTGCTGCCACCATTTTTTTGCTTTTTCAGGTTCACCCAGTTTATCATAAACATCTCCAAGATGTTCAAACACTTCTGCACTGGCTTCGCCGGTTTCAACGGAGGCTTTAATATATTGACGCGCCTTTTCATAGTCATTCTTCAGGTAAAAGATCCATCCCACCGTATCAAGATACGCCGCATTATCCGGTTCAAGACCAATTGCTTTCAGGGCAAGCTCTTCGGCATAGTCGATACGCTCATCCCGGATTGCCATAAAATAGGCATAATTGTTCATGGCATTGTGATTATTGGCATCCAGGCGCAGGGCAGTTTCATAGGCATCAACAGCATCTTCCCACATATCCTGGTCGGCATAGGCATCTGCCAGTGTGCTGTAGATAACTGTCCGGAAATTACTTCTTGCGGGAGACAGAGTTGCATTTTCCAGCCATTCAATTGCTTTTTCATTTTGATCACTGAGCATATAAGAGGCACCGGCAAAAAACTGGATGAATGCATCATCGGGCACATATTTATTTGCACTGTCCGCATTGGCTATAACCTCTTCATATCTTTGCTCCGTGAAAAGCAGCTGCATTCTCTGACGCCATGCGTCCGGTTGTTCGGGCATAACCACCGTAGCCCGTTCCAGTTTATCGAGTGCGGGTTCAATTTCATTTTTTTGAAGATGGAATTCGGCAGCCATAAGGTGTGCTGGACCGAAATCAGGTTCTGATTCACTGAAACTGTTGAGCACTCTTTCCGCCTGGAACTCAAGTTCAGACTCATTTGGCCGCTGACTGTGTTCCCGATAGATATACCGGGCCAATTCCATTTTTTGATTGGGGCCAATCAGCGGATCGCTTATCATACTGATAAATGTATTGGCAAGGCTGTCCCATTTCGCTTCCTTTATGTACATGTCAGCCAAAAGAATCAGGGTTTGCGGGTCTCTTGCGTTGCGTTCACGTGCCTCCAGTAGTATCTCTTTGGCAGCATCTCTCTCATCAAGCCCTTCATAAAACTGGCTCATCATATGCAGAGTAGCCATATTATCAGGTTCCAGTTTCCTCATCTCCTGTAACTGAACCAGGGCAGAATCCCTCATTTGCAGAGCATTGAAATTTCTGAATTTTTGCAGGTATATATCAAAAATCGGGCCTCTTTGTTTCAGGATTCGGTTATAGATTTTATTAGCCTCCAGCAATTGCCCGAAATCTATATAGATCGTAGCGAGGCGAAACAGGATATCCAATTCTCCGGGATGGTATTTCAAAGCACTTTGCAGCGCTTCAACAGTGGCATCATTCTGGCCGGCTTTCCGATAGATTTCTGCCAGTTTCAGGTGGTACCACTTATTCTCCGGCTCTTCACTTACAGCAATTTTTCCATAATATGCAGCATTTACCAGGTCATTAAGCGCGAGATAAGCGTCCGCCAAAGCAAAATTTACGCCGGGACTTTCCGGATTTTTCAAATAGGCCGCGGTTAAGAGGTCCAGTGCCTCTTCATACTCTCCGTTTTCAAAAGCATTGATGCCGCGGATATATGAATCAAGCACATCAATATTATCTATGGATGATACTTCAGATTGATCCTGCTGAGAAAATGCAGGTGCTGTCCACAAAAGAGATATAATTGTTAAAAAGAAAAAGACTCTCACTAAACAAGGGAATTAAATTAACGTGATTACAAGATAACGGATTTACATGAAACGTTTGTATATAATCAAAACGGATCTGATATTTAGCTAATTGCCTTCCTGAACATCTTCAGCTTTTGAAATGAGCTAAGCATCCGGGAACCATACCAGCTGAACCATTCACCGTTTACAAGCACTGCTTTTGAAGACTTGCACTCCTCTTCAATCACTTCTATATGTTTCTCTTTGAAAGGATAGGGTTCACTGCTGAGAAGTATAATGTCGGGTTGGTGAGCCTCAACTTCCTGTAATGTAACTACCGGATAACGCGTACGATCTTTAAAAATATTCTTTAAATGAAAGTGTTCCATCACGGAGTGTATGTATGTGTCTCTTCCAACTGTCATCCATGGATCTTTCCAAATGAAATAGGCAGCATCCAGTGCCGGTTCAGATGGCACATCCTTCAATTCTGCCTGAATGGCATTTGTTAATTTCTCCGATCTCTTCTCAGCACCACAAATAGCACCCAATTCATAGATTGCCAGCAATGCGTCCTCAACTGATGATATATCAGTAACCACAGTCATGAACGTCTCTCTCAGAAGTTCAATATCCTCTTTTCTGTTTTCTTCCTTATTGGCAATAATTAAATCCGGGTTCAGTTCAAATATCTTTTCCAGGTTTGGATTCTTGGTGCCGCCAACAACAGGAATCCCGGAAACAACCTGTTCAGGATGAATACAAAATCGGGTTCGGCCGATTAGCTTTTTTTCCAGACCCAAATCAATTATAAGCTCGGTCAGACTTGGAACCAGGCTAATGATTTTTTGAGGAATCATACTATACTCCGGATGAAAAGTTAAAAACGTAACAATTAATCGTACTTATATCCTTTAACCTCTTCTTCAGAAAACTCTACACCAAGCCCGAGTACCATTCGGTTTACAAAATTAAAATATCCAATAACCTGGGTAGCATCCAGTATCGCCCTGTCAGAGAAATCCTGATCCTTCAGTTTGCCAATTCTTGCCTGTCTGTCACCTTCGCCCGGACTCTCCGTTAAATGTTGTGCATACGAGCACAATGCAAAGTCTTTTTCATTGAGATTCACAGATTTAAAATCCTCTGCAAGCTGGTTTACCCGGTCCCTGTCTTTCCAGAAGTGCTGCAGGGCTTCAGCATGATGTTCAATACAGTACGGGCATTTGTTCGATGCAGATACTACTACCGCTATCATTTCCCTCTGCATTCGTTTAAGGGGGGATTTGCCAAACATGGTTGCCATATAGAGCTCCATATGTGCAACCAGCGCTTTTGGATTCAGGCTTTGAATTTTGTGAACTTCTGCAATCTTACCCCTTGATGATCTCAGATCTTCATATACATTTCTGATTTCACCGGTTGCATCTTCATAATTGATCGTTTCAATAAATGGCATGAAAGTTAATTAAGTTTCTGATCCGGCTCTCCATTCGAAACAAATGAACTTGCAGATCCTCTGATTTCAGCTTTTTTGAAACTGCAAGTTACGGCTGTACCGCCTTTATTTTCAAACTCTATTTTCCCCTCCAGCTGATCTGCCAGTGATTTAATTAACGTGTATCCCAGGCTGTTTACATTTCTGTAGTCAAATCCGGCCGGCAAACCTATTCCGTTATCACACACTGTCAGTAAAACCAAATCATTCTGTTTCCCGATATGTATTCGAATTTTTTTCTCTCCGTTTCCGGGTCTTTTACCTTTCGGAAAAGCATGCTTATACGCGTTATTAATCAGTTCACTTACCAATATTCCACACGGTATTGCCTGATTAACGTTGAGAAGAATGTCATCACCGGTTACCACAATTGTTTTCGAAGATTTTTCTGAATCCAGGGTTTGATGCAACTTGATTGCCAGCTCTTTCACGTAATCCAGAAAACGAATCTCAGAAAAACTTTTGTTCGCGTAAAGCTGTTCATGAACCGAAGCCATCGATAAAACTCTCGAAACGCTGTTCCGTAAAACATTTTTGGTTTCTTTGTGATCTGTATTGTCCGATTCAAGCTCAAGCAGACCTGCAATAATCGCAAGGTTGTTTTTTACTCTGTGGTGGATTTCTGCAAGTAAAACTTCTTTTTCTTCAACTGCTTTTTGGAGGTTATCCCGAAACTCTTTTCTTCTTGTTATGTCATAACCGTAAACATGAAACTTTTTCAGTTCAGGCAGATAGTAGATAATCTGTTCATAAACAGTATCACCGATCTCTATTTCCCTGGTCCGGCTTTTATAATTATGATATAAATCCGGGTCAAAAAGGTACGAATCAGAGTGTAAAAAGGGGTGATTTAGTTTTCTCTCCCGTAAGTCGGGAAAATATCTGTCTGCGGCGTTATTTACATAATTGAGTTCCCCGGAGCCGCTGACTTCAACGACAGGGTTCGGGTTCATACTTGGGAATTTAGCCAGCTGATCTTTTTCGTTATTTGCTTTTTGAAGTTCTTTAAACCCCTTAATCCAGCTTTTTGATAGTATCATCCCGATAGCAATTAACGACAGGCTGAGCAATATGAGAAGGGATATCGACACTTTTTTAATAAAGACTGACATAGACCGGAAGTCGGCAAGAAGTGATACCTGTTCCTCGGTCAGAACAATATTCAGGCCTTCTGCCAGCTGCAAAAGCTGTTTGATGGACACCTCGCTTTCGGAGTTATGAACTTCTGCCCGAACATATTCACCCAGCTGCTCAAAGAGATCTACCTGCTGATGGAAATTTTCCCATTTTTCAAATGTACCCCGGTAAGATTCAAAATTTCGCATAATGCCAAAAAGCCGGATAACATTCCGAACTTCATCCTGATCAATGACATTCAGATCCAGGTTTTTTTCAACTGTTTCCACATCCGGTTTGTCCATATTCAATTCATAAAGAGCCTTCTGAATGTTATCCATAATACCGACAGACTCCCTGAAGTAATAATACTCCTGCTCATCTTCCGAATTCATATATGATATCAAATGAATAATTGCACGCTGCTGTGATTGCGTCCAGAGTGAATGGTAGGAGATAAAAGATTGTGAGGCTGACAAAATATTGAAAGCTGTCCAGGACAGACCTACAATCAGTGCTGTCGAAAAAAGAAAAAAAATAAGAATGCTCCTCGTCCGTTTTTTTAATTGAGACTCTTTCATAATATCATTCAAATTAGAGATAAGTTATCGGCAAGCCGAAATGTATCTCCATGTAATCAAATCAAAAAATAAGAAGAGGCGTATTTATCAAAGGTTTAGAGGGATGTTATAAATTCGTTATAAGTACAAAGTGATCTATTCATATACTTTTACCTAAACAATTTAAATCAAGTTTGTCATAATGAAATTTATCACACTTACTACTCTCTCTTTCATTCTTTTTCTGTTCTTTTCAACATTTACTGATTCCCG
The DNA here is from genome assembly GCA_964449075.1 of uncultured Balneolaceae bacterium. Lineage (GTDB taxonomy): Bacteria > Bacteroidota > Rhodothermia > Balneolales > Balneolaceae > CAYVBJ01. Next base: position 29,495 of record CAYVBJ010000012.1, on the reverse strand, counting down.
GGCACAACTCGGACCAGAATGGAGCACAAATACGAATAAAAAGAATATTGACCTTAACGAACTGATGCGCGGCGGGCCGCCGAAAGACGGAATTCCGTCAATTGATGATCCGGAATTTGTGTCCCCCGGGGAAGCTTCCGATTGGCTGCGCGATTCCGAACCGGTTATAATGGTTGAATTAAACGGAGAAGCAAGAGCTTATCCTATTCAAATACTGATGTGGCACGAAATGGCGAACGACCGAATCGGCGATACACCGATCCTGGTTACATTTTGCCCTCTCTGTTACTCAGCCATCACGTTCGACAGGCGCCACAAAGGAGATGTACTCGAATTTGGGGTTTCCGGGTTTTTACGCCATTCCGATATGATTATGTACGACAGAAAAACAGAAAGCCTGTGGCAGCAATTTTCAGGTGAAGCTGTTGTGGGTGATTATACCGGCGATAAGCTGGAAATAATTCCCAGCCAGCTGATCTCTTTTGAACAGTTCCGGGACATACATCCCGATGGAAAAATTCTCTCGAAAGACACCGGCTACAACCGTGACTACGGACGCAATCCATACGTAGGTTATGATGACATCAACAGCAATCCCTGGGCTCTTAAAGACAAGCCTTCCGACCGGATGAAACCGATGCAAAAAGTAATCGGCGTACGAATTGATGAAGAGACAAAAACGTACCCTTATGACGTTTCGAGTGAAAGAAAAGTTATAAATGATGAAGTAGCCGGAAAACCTATCGTTGTATTTCATACTGATGGCGCTGTATCTGCTCTTGATAAAGGGTCCATTCACAATTCAAGAGAAGATGGATCCACAGGTGTGTTCTTCAGAACTGTAGAGGGTCAAACACTTGATTTTGAGTATAATGATGGTGAAATCCGCGATAAGCAGACAGGCAGCAGGTGGGATATTACCGGTAAAGCTCTGAGCGGAGACATGAAAGGCAAAGAGCTTGAGCCGACAATTTTTGGTGATTATTTCGCTTTTGCATGGCTTATATTCTATCCCGATGCACCTATTTACAGCCAGAATCTTTGATAGATGCCGGTAACTTTAAACTAACCGGCAAACTGTTTCAGAAAAGAGGATGCCTGGCGGGCGTAGTGGCCACCAAACAGATTGGCGTGTACCAGAAGCGGGTATAGATTATAAATTTCCACCCGTTGGCTGAAGCCGGATGCAATGTTCATTTCGAATGCGTAGGTATCGTAAAATTCAGACGAAAATCCGCCAAACATTTTGGTGAATGCAATCTCCATTTCATGATGGCCGAAATATACGGCCGGATCAATAAGTACCGGCCGGCCATTACTGTCAAAAAAGTAATTACCGCCCCAAAGATCACCGTGAATCAGTACAGGATGCGAATCAGGAAAAATATCTTCGAGCTTAGCTGCAAGCTGATTCCAGCCTTTCATCACACTTCTATCCATTCGGTTTCCGTCTATGGCCATTTTAAGCTGGGGATTAATTCTCTCCCCGATAAAAAACGATACCCAATCCGAATGTTTTCTATTTGACTGCGGCAAGCTGCCAATAAAATTATCGCGATCGAGTCCGTATACATCGGACGTTACGGAATGAAGTTCAGCAAGCCCGGTGCCCAATAGCCTGGATGATTCACCGTCACCGCGAACTCCTTCGATATATTCCATCAGCAGGTAGCCCGGCAGTTCGCCTTCATCTGAATTCAGGTCGATTACTTCAGGAATTCGCAAAGAGGTTTTTGCTTCTCTCAAAAGACGCAAGCCGTGTGCCTCGGCCGAGAACATTTCAGCCGGCTGAGTGTCATTCCACTTCAGAAACAGAGTTCCCCTGTTTGTTGTCAGTTTTTCAGCACGGTTTATGCTGCCACCTGAAACCGCTTTAACTGATGTTATATCCAGCGAATTTTTAGCTGTAAGATGATTTTTGAGTTTCTCGTCCGGCATCGGTTAATTTTTGACAAGCGGTTCTAATTCATTTAACAGTGCTTCACAGCTTCTGTGTACAATTTCAAACACATTTTCGAAACCATTCATACCGCCAAAATAGGGATCGGGAACCTCACCTGTGGCAGTCTCCGGATCAAAATCACGAAGCAGCCTGATTGCAGCTTCTGTTTCAGATCCATTGCTCAGCCTCTTTAAATTTGACAGATTCTCATGGTCCATTGCCAAAACAAGATCATAATCCTCAAGATCTCCGGCCTCAAATCTTTTTGCCCTCGATCTCAGTTCCACACCATAACGGCCCGCCACTTCTCGGCTTTTACTGTTTGCCGGTTCACCTATATGATATGCAGAGGTACCTGCAGATTCTATATAAAAAAATGATGACAAACCCTTTTTGTTTACAAGATGCTGAAAAACACCTTCTGCCGTGGGGCTTCTGCAAATGTTGCCAAGGCAGACAAAACAGATTTTATAGGGTTTTTCTTTGGTAACTGTTCTTTTATTCATTTCTTTTTGTTCAAACTTAATGAAAAATTAATAGCCTTTCATTTCAGTTAACGCCTTTTTTAATGTTATAGTCCGTCTGCTCTAAACAGATAGGCAATAATACCTGTTAATGAATGCTACTTGTTTGTGCTATTTGTATTTGAAGCCTTTATCTTAACTGTTAATCAGCTTGTAAAAACAAGCCTGAACATTTGATATGGCTTTTAAATTAGAGAGTTATTATTTCTGATGCTTCATAAAGCTTAACTTTACACAAATATTCTTATATTTAAAGCTTATCATTAATTTCATAAAAGAGAACGAATACGTTCTGTATGGCTAAAAAATTCAAAGAAATTAAAAAGCTTACATACCCAAAAACAGAAGTTGAAATTCTGAACTGGTGGAAGAAGAACTCTGTATTTGAGAAAAGTCTTAAATCAAGAGAAGATGGTATTCCATTTACCTTTTATGAAGGTCCGCCAACAGCCAATGGAAAACCGGGTATCCATCATGTAATGGCCCGAACTGTAAAAGATCTTTTTTGCCGGTACAAAACCCTTAAGGGATTTAAAGTAGAAAGAAAAGGCGGGTGGGATACACACGGTCTTCCTGTTGAGATAGAAGTAGAAAAAGAGCTTGGACTGGAAGGTCGCTCACAGGTTGAAGATTATGGCGTTGCTAAATACAATGAAAAGTGCCGCGAGAGTGTCTTAAAATATAAAGACCTGTGGGATAACCTGACAAAACGCATGGGATATTGGGTGGATCTGGATCACCCGTACGTCACTTTCGAAAATGATTACATAGAATCTCTCTGGTGGGCGTTTAAGCAGCTATATGATAAAAACCTTGTATACAAAGGATATAAAATACAGTGGTACTCTCCGGGCAGCGGAACAGTACTCTCTTCACATGAAGTGAGTCTTGGGTATAAAGAGACCCAGGATCCATCTATATATGTAAAATTTCCACTGGATGCTGATCCCAATGTCTATTTCCTCGCATGGACAACAACCCCGTGGACAATTATCTCAAATATGGCACTTGCTGTTAACCCGGTGCTCGATTACGTGAAAATCCGTGTCAAAATTAATGACTCCGAAGAGCACTATATCCTTGCAGAAAAATGCCTCGATAAGGCAATTGATCACGATTATGAAATTGTTGATAAATATAAAGGGGAAGATCTTATCGGCTGGATCTACAATCCTGTATTCGATTATGCCCTGAAAGAACATCCAAAAGAGTCTGCCTGGCGTGTGATTAGTGCAGATTACGTCACAACAGACGAAGGAACCGGTGTTGTGCATACAGCACCTGCATTCGGCGCCGATGACTTCGAATCCTGTAAAAAGAATGATATTCCCATGTTCAACCCGGTTGACAGGGATGGCAGGTTTGATGAAAAGATCACTGAATTTGCAGGACAGTGGTTTAAAGAGGCGGACAAAGAGATAGCAAGAGCAATTAAAGAAAAAGGCCTCATGTATAAGCATGAGACCTATCTCCACAACTATCCGTTTGACTGGCGCAAAGGCACCCCTCTGATGAGTTACCCTGTGGAATCATGGTTCATCAAAACCACGTCTGTAAAGGATAAGATGGTAGCTCTCAACAAAAAAATTAACTGGAAACCGGAAACAACTGGTTCCGGCCGTTTTGGAACATGGCTTGAAAACAATGTTGACTGGGCTGTATCCCGACAGCGCTACTGGGGCACTCCGATCCCGATTTGGGTTAGTGATGAAGATCCTGATTACATTGAGTGCATCGGCAGCATCGAAGAGCTGAAGAAAAAAGCCGGACTTGCAGCAGACACTGAAATAGATCTTCACCGGCCTTACATCGATGACATCACATGGGATGCTCCTAATGGCGGTACCATGCACAGAATTCCTGATTTACTGGATGTCTGGTTTGATTCAGGAGCTATGCCATTTGCTCAATGGCACTATCCCTTTCAAAATAAAGATACCTTTAAAACCAATTTTCCGGCAGATTTTATTGCAGAAGGAGTGGATCAAACAAGGGGGTGGTTTTATACATTGCATGCACTTGCCACTATGTTATTTGATAAGCCGGCCTATAAAAATGTAGTTTCAAACGGACTCGTCCTGGATGAAAACGGTGAAAAAATGAGCAAATCGAAAGGAAATTCCGTTGACCCTTTCGAAATGCTGCAAACCTACGGAGCCGACACTGTGCGGTGGTATATGATGAGTAATTCATCCCCCTGGGAGAACCTCAAATTCAGCACCAACGGGCTAAATGAGACACAGCGAAAATTCTTTAATACGATTGTAAATATCTACTCATTTTATGCAATGTATGCCAATATTGACGGTTTCAGATATTCCGGTTCGCCCTTGCCCGTAACCGAACGTCCCGAAATGGATCGCTGGATTAACTCCAGGTTAAATACCACTGTTAAACTTGTTGATGAACACCTTGAGGATTATGAACCAACAAAAACAGCAAGGGAGATAGAAAAATATGTAGAAGAACTAAGTAACTGGTATGTAAGAAGAAACAGACGTCGTTTCTGGAAAGAAGGTAAAAGCCTTGACAAAACATCTGCATATCAAACACTTTATGAATGCCTGGTTTCACTTGCCAAACTGATCAGTCCCATTGCTCCCTTTTTTGGCGAATGGCTTTATCAGCAACTCAATGATGTAACCGGACAGGATGAAATTTCTGTTCACCTCTCATTTTATCCCACTGTTGAGGAGACAGCAATAGACAAGCAGCTTGAAAGAAAAATGCAGGTTGCCAGAACGGTCAGTACAGTCGTTTTGAGAATTCGCAATCAAATTGATATAAATGTCAGGCAACCTCTTTCCAAGATTATTCTGCCGCTGAATAAAGAAGATCGTGCAATGGTTGAATCTGTAAAACATATAATACTGGATGAAGTAAACGTTAAAGATATCCGGTTTGTTGAAGATGATTCAGGAATTGTGAGTAAATCAGCGAAACCTAATTACCCGGTTTTGGGAAAAAAGCTTGGTAAGAAAATGAAACCTGTTGCGAAAAAAATTAATTCTCTCACAACAGATGATATTACAGATTTTGAAGAGAAAGGTTATATTGATTTAGATCTGGAAAATGGTGAAAAGATTCGCCTGACCGATAATGAACTTGAAATTCAGCGAACAGGACTGGAGGGATGGTCTGTTGAAACACAGGACGGTATTACCGTGGCTGTGGATACTGAATTAACACCCGGCTTATTGCAGGAAGGAATAGCCCGTGAATTTATCAACCGGGTTCAGAATATGAGAAAAGAGGCTGATTTTGAAGTTACAGACCGAATCACAATTGGATTTGAAGGTCCTGAAGAAGTAACAAAATCCGTTAACGCATTAAATGAATATATTAAAGAAGAGACACTGGCTGAAGAAATTGATGACAGTGTTTTAGATGTATCTGATTTTGTAAAAACCTGGGATATTGAGGGAAAAGAATGCAAAATATCGATACGCAGAAATATGAACCACTAATACAATATCACTATGGCTGAAAAAAAAGAGACCCGCGATGATCGTGTTACTCCTTACTCGGACGAAGAACTCGAATATTTTCGCGACATCATTTTGAAAAAACATGAGGAAGCGGTTCAGGAACTCGATTCTCTGCAAAGCTCTCTTCGTGAGAGCATGGAAAATGCATCTGATGAATCTGCCTATTCATTTCACATGGCTGATGCAGGTACAGATGCACAGGAACGGGAAAAAACCTATATGCTTTTTAACCGAACCAAAAAATTTGTCAGGTACCTTGATGACGCTTTAAAACGTATTGACAATAAAACATACGGAGTCTGCAAGGTTACCGGAAAAAAAATATCCAAAGGGCGACTTGAGGCCGTGCCTCATACACAGTTGAGTATCGAAGCCAAGCTGAAACGCAGATAAAACAGAACCTCCCGGATTTGAGCGAAAAAAGGAAAAAATTACTGGTTCTGTTATCACCTGTACTACTGGTGCTTATCGTTGATCAGATTACCAAATATTTGGTACGGACAAATGATACCTTGCATAGCTATACCGTGATCGAAGGGTGGCTGAGATTTAACTATACCCAAAACCCGGGCATGGCACTGGGTATGGACTGGCTCTCAACACCTGCCATTAGTATAATTGCCATTGTAGCTACAATTGGAATCTTCATCTATATTATAAAAACACTTGAGAGATCCAATCTTGGTTACCTGACATGTATGGGCCTGATCCTGGGCGGTGCACTTGGCAATATTACCGACCGTATTACAATGGGAATTATAGAAGGTCATGGCGGTGTATTGTATGGTCATGTAGTCGATTTTATTCATTTCAATCTTCAGGTTAACAACACCCCCGTATTTCCCTACATTTTTAATGTTGCAGACGTAGCCATCAGCACCTCAATTATTATCATGCTTCTCTTTAATAAAAAAATTATGCCTGTTGAAGAGAGAGCGAGTAAAACCGGGAATGAAAGTGAATTGGATTCAAATCAGTTACAAGCAGAATTAATTCCTGAAAGCAACAATAATGAAAGCATATCTAACCCGGATAACATAAGCCCTTCAAATTCTGATGATTCAAAATTAGCCGGTTCTTAGTCAGGATTTCCAATATCGGACTACAACCTGTCTGTTATCAAAACCACTCTACGAAAATGAAATCCCACTGCCGGGCAGACCTACAGCCTGCCATTTGTGGCCTACACGGAACCCTGAGCGATGTGCTCAGGGCTGTGTTGTGTCAGGCTTTCAGCCTGAGGTTTTCACTGCAATGATGACGTATCGCCACTATACAATTAAGGTAATATTTCGGCAGATCTGAAAATATTCCTTCTCTCCAGTCAGGAGTAGCGTCTCAGGAAGTGTTGATCTATTGCCCCAAAAGGCTGAAGTCCTGAAACAACGCAGCCTGGGGCAACGCCCCGGATATATATGAGCCCCAGACGCCCGCCAGGCTGAAGGCCTGGTACAGAACGTACTGTAAATGTCATATAGACATAAATGTAACGATTGCCGGAATGAAACCGGACTCTAATCAAATCTCAGTTAATTCTCAAAATCTGAAGAGAGTTTATACCGGGCAATGCGATTGTTACCCTTATCTGCCACATATACAACCTCATCGAAGTAGGCTACACCGCTTGGGTTGTTAAATTGCCGGGGACCGCTGCCTTGCTCGCCAAATGATACGATTAGTCTCTTATCTCTGTCAGCAGCTCCAAGCGGTGGGTTTACACCCTCTTCACCGTTTGCCTGAAACTGAAACAGTTTGTTTTGATCTGCATCAACCACAAAAATAAATCGTGAGGCATCCCCTGCAAAAGCAATCCCTGTCGGCCTTTCAAATTTCAGTTCTTCATACAAAAATCCATCTGCCCTTGTGGTATCCCTGATTAAAAATTCAAAATTGGGCTGAAAAACAAGACCGTCCGGAGTTTCCTCAACATTTACCTGAAGTACTTTAAAAGGGATTTGCCTGTCCTGCCTGGTTTGAGATATGATAAAACTCCTGTCGTCTGTAAAGATATCTCTTTGAGGGGGTGATATGAAAGTAATGATATCACTCATTCCAATTCCGCTTAACAATGATGGAGTAGTTGGATTCAATGCCCGTATTTGTCTTACGTTCCTCATTTTTGGGGTCAGAGTACCATTTTCCTCAACCTGTGTAAATTCCAGAACTGTATTGTCGGGAGCTTCTATGGAGGTTAAATTATTCCTTGGCCCGCGTCTTGATATATATATTGAATTGTCAGCCAAAGCAGCAACTCCTGTCACCTCAACGAGTTCGTCATTATCAGGCCTTGACCTGTCTAAACGGAACTGCCGGGAAGCTCTTGTACTTCTGCTTGCGTCAAAAAATGGGTGTATTAATGTATCCTGGAAAACAATTTCACCCGCACCATTCAGGTTTTTGATCTTATAAACTGCCGGTAAATTCCATTCGATATCCGGATCAACATCATTTATTACAGTGTCATACCTTGCGGCAACATATAGGTTTAATAGCCTGTCCTGTGTCACACTTACGGCGCCCGGCAGTTCAATGGTTCTTCGGGGGGCGATATCTGCCCGGTCAAGTGCATGAATTCCCGTTGCATCCGTAACATATACGAAACCATCAAACCCTACAAAAACGTCTGTAGGCTGATCAAATCCTTCCCAGAAAGGGACAATTGCGACGTACCCGTCGATACGTTCCAGTGTCGGATCAATCCTCCCTTCTTCAAAAATTTCATCTGTAATATCATCCTGTTTCGAATTAAAAATGGCATCACATCCATTCAAAAAAATGACTGCCAGTAAAAGTGATAGTGTAATTCTTTGCATCATAGGTTATCTCTTTTATAAAATAATTCGTATTCCCACACGGTGAACATTTCCAAGCCTCTCGAAAGGGCTGAATCCGTAATCAGCAACTATGCTTCTGCCTGTTACAGGAAACTTGACCCCTGCGCCGGCACTCGGGAGCTTAATCTCATCTCTGCCAGATTCAAAACCGGTACGCAGAAAAAACTGGTCCATATATCCCAGTTCACCACCAAAACTGAATCGCTCTGAATTATCACTTGGGTTGGTAAGCTGAGCTGTCAGTGTTAATTTGATATCATTGCGCTCGATCACATCAAAAGCAGAGGCGACAATAAACCTCGTTGGAGTAGTTACTTCCTCAAACAGATCCTCCGTTACTTCACCATCCAGAGTCTGACGCGTTGTTGAGCCGGTTGGTGTAGCATCAAATCCAAAATTATTGATATTCACAGAGAACCTTACAGGCGTATCAGGTATTCGATAGAAAAAACCGAAATCAAATGCAGCCGTTTCAGTCTCAATTTCTTCAATCCGTTCAAGCAGGTAGCGGACTGTGAGACCGTAACTGAAAAATTCTGTAATTGCCTGTGAGGCTGATACGCCTGCAGAAAGATGAACGGTTCTGAAGGTCCGCCCGGTTCCAAAAGGATTAAATTCTGTTGTTTCATCAATTTCACCGGAATTCAGATACTGTACAGATGCGCCAAATGCAAAAGAATTTATTCTATGAACATAAGCTGCATATTCCATAGTAATACCGGCGAAATATTCGGTGTGGCCAAACATAAATTCAGATGATTCAAGCTGAGAAGCAAGTGCGGGATTCCAGTAGAGGGATGATGCATCAAAGGCGTCGGCAACATGTGAATTCCCCATCGAGGCTCCCCTAGGATCGACAGAAATTTTTGTGAACTGAAACCCGTCAGTTCCTGACCGGGAAGATCCGAAGCCGGGTATCAAACTCTGGGCATTAACCACTGCAGGCAATAATATTGCGGCAGATAAGAGGCATGCTTTTGATATGTTTTTAAACAGGTTACTCATGAAACTGATCTTAGAAATTTACAGACAAACCAAACATGATCTGTCTTTGTTGCAGAAAATTGGCAGGATTTAAAAACGCAGGTATGCCAGTGTCCCGCGGATCCTGGAATCTCGGATCTCTTACATTATTCGGTACATCAAAAGATCTGTCGTCTCTCAGGTCACGCAGTTTCTCCGGATCATCCGGCAGTGTTTTAAATGCTTCCCCGGTTACAGGATTTACAATCGCGACATTATCACTGTTAAATACGTTAGAGATTTCAAGAAATAGGGTGAACCTTGTACCAGACATTTCAATCCATTTTTGAAAATTCATATCCACAAAGAACCAGCCCGGTCCGGTTTCACTGAATCTTTTGGCAGGATCAGAAACTCGTTCGTAAATCGGTCTCCAGTTTGCTTCACCGGTGATTGGATTTCTTGTAAAGCCTCTTAATTCATGAGGCGTGTACCGTATACCGCTTCTCCAGGTTCCGGAGACAAACAGCTGCATCTTATTCAGAGGGTCGATTCCCAACAACGGGTTACTCCTGTCGTATGTAAAAGTAAGATTGCTTTTTATATCCCAGGGCCGGTCCCAGGCAAGCGGGGTTTCCACATTACTGCCAAATATCTGTTCGCCGCTGATTGCCTGGATGTTGTCGTTACTGGTTGAGCTTAGTCCCTCAGCTCTTGAAAATGTAACAGCCACCTGGCCCCGAACCCAATCTTTATGACGCTTGATATATGTGACCTCAATGCCCCTGCTGCGAGCAAAATCACCGTTAACCCTGAACGCCCTTGAAACCGGCCGTCCTGTCGGGTCATCCACGATAATTCTCTGGGTAGTTACAAAATCAAATTTATCCCTCCAGAATGCGGTTACATTCAATGCATCATTTGCTGTGATCTGATTTCTCAAACCAATTTCATAGGAGATATCAACTTCAGGATTGAGGTTCGGATTCCCCAAATCAGGAAAGGTAGCCTGATTCTGAAAAAACGGGTCCAGGTTTGCATAGATAAATGTAGGGTGCGGCTGTTTAAGAGAGTGACCATAATTAAAAAAGAGAACCTGGTTTTCACGGACAGGAAAACTGACCCTTACTTTAGGCAATAAACGAACTTTATAGCGCTGTCCCAGGAAGCCAAAAGTTTCATCTTTAAACTCTTCACGAATAAAATCCGGTATCGGAGAACGGGGTTCGTCAATCATCTCTTCTACAAAATTACCTCTCGACCAATACTCAAGCCGCATGCCCACATCGGCAATCAAGCCGCGAAACCGTACTTTATCCGTTACGAAAAATGCACCGCGCTGGGGTTTCACCCTCCAGGCATCGAACCGTTCGCCAACACGAAGAGTTTGTGAGAAAACACCCGGTTCAATCTCAATCGGAGCACCTATCCACGGGCGGGTGATGTCAATCCACTGGTAGTCATTAAATTTGGACTGAAATCCAACCGTTAACTGGTTTGTTCTGTCTGAAAAAAACTTGTTGATGGTACCCTGAACCGTAATCTCTTCTGCAAAGTGATCATGCCAAAGTGTAGCGATACCGCCGTTATTCACAAACCCATCGCCCGGCAGCACAAAGGTAAACCCTTCCGTACCCTCAAATTCTTCAGCCGGAAATGTTACAATACTTTCCGGGTCAAATTCACCGTCTACAAATTCCGGCCGCCAGTTCCGGCCATTCGCATCGGCCCTGAGGCGTGTAAAAAGCCTGCTTACCTGTACTTCATAAAAAGCTGTATTACTTATGGTGTGCGTCCACTTCAAGAATGCAAGGTTACTGTCGTGCGTAAATGTATTGGCATTATCCAGGTTTTCCTGGAACGGGAACTGGAAGCCGGGGCTTATTGATACATCATTACCTGTAATCTGGAGCATCCGGGTATTTTGATTGATGGATAGTGAGCGGTTGTAGGCTCCTTCAAATCTCATTCCCGGTTTGATTTGCCAAGTGAGTTTCATCATGCCATTCCAGCGGTTATCCTGCCGGGGTGCAAAGAAATCAGAACCGGTAAGTGATGTGTCAAGATCATCAGCAGCTCTTTTCGTAAACTCATCTGAGATAGATACCTGCCCTGTGAAAAAGAAATAGAGTTTGCCCGGAAGATCCAGGCCAATTGCGGGAAGAATATCCGTTGTTAAAGGATCGGGACCTCCAAGATTCAGCTCGTAAATATCTGAAAAGAAATTGCTGTCACGGCTGTTTTTACTGCCAAAATTATCCCTTTTATGTGTAAAATTCCCCTCATAGGTATCACTGCCGGTACGTGTTTTTATTGATACTACACCGGAAGTGGCATCTCCCACCTCGGCGCCGACTCCCCCCGTGGTAACATCAACACTGCCAAATGCATTAGCCCCGAGATCGAGCCCGAAACCGGTTCCTGCCAGGGGATCCTGGGCTGAGACGCCATCAATTAAAAATCCTGTTTCATTTGCACGCCCCCCTTTTATATAGAGACCGCTGGGATCTTCGATAATACCGGCCTGCAGACTCAGAACCTCTTCAATCCTGCGGACAGGCGCTGCTGCAATATCCTGCCTTGTTACGGTTGATCCGGACGTCGATTTTTCCACGTCAAAGATAGGCGCTTCACCAATTACGATAATTTCATCTTCAGAGGTTAGCACTACCGGTTCAATTTCTGCATTCAGTTCTGTTACTTCACCCTCGTTAATCCGGATACCGGTAAACACAAGGCGTTCAAAACCAACAAAACTAATTTCCACAGAATATTCACCCGGACGAATATTTCTGATTTCAAAGTTTCCGTCAATATCAGTTGAAGCGCCGAACGTGGTTCCCCTGATAATTACGTTCACACCCGGAAGAGATTCACCGGTATCTTTTTCAGTAACTGTTCCCTTTAGTGTGCCCCTGTTTTGTGCGCCTGCAGACAGGGTAATTCCTGAGAAAATTAATATGAAAAAAAATGTGCTGATCCACTTCATAACTTGCCTTTCATTATTCAAATCCCAATTCATCAATAAGTAAATTTTGTAGTAACCCGGGAATATTATTATTTGAATCTATTGTTTGAAGATCCATTCCAAAAAAGATAAAACTGTTTTCCGGATTCAGAATGGCTACATATTCATCCCCTTCAAAATCTCTTGTGCTGCCTAAAACAGTTCGTACCCTGAAATCTGTTTCATAAAGAGGAGTCGCTCCCCCAATCGGTATTAAAGGTGATGCATTTGTTATCCTTTGGTTCGTTCGCAGTAAAGGCCTGTTTTGTTGGGATGTAACATCTGTATCCTGAAGAATCTGAAAGCTTGTGCCGATAGGCGGCAGTTCACCCAATCCTGCAACCGGAATAAAGCTGAAAATAGGATCTTCACCGGATATCAGTTTCATCGGTATGGTGGCAAATAGCTTTCCGCCGCTATCGAAGAAATCTGATAGTATATCCTGGGCAAATGTGATGTTTCTGTCGATATCATTTGAAATCCAGTATATATAGTTCCACTCAGCCAGGGTTTTGCGAAGGGTCGGATTAATAACATTCGGGAAAGCCTCGGATAACCTGACTTTTCGCCCTCCGCCTGCCTGACCGTCCGTTATGTTCCATACATCGAAAGTTAAACCTGTCTCCCGGAGCGCATCGGAATGGAATGCCAGTGAATTCTGGGTATCCAGACCGCCAACATCATTCAAGATGAGTATATCAGATGTTTTTTGTTTAATAAACCATGGATGTGAGGCTATCTCGCTTGTAGCAAAAGCCCTGTCGGTGACCCTGACAAAAAATTCATTTGTTTCATCAACCCTCAGATTTTCAGTGACCAGGTCAGTGCTTCTGAATCCTCTTCCCAGGAAAATATCTCCGGTAACAATTTCGCCACCATCGTCATTTAGTACAACAGTGATAAAAAGGCCATCCTCTTCATCCTCGGGAATTGGAATTTCTATCCAGCTCTCATCTGTAGTGTCATTGAACGCTATCTCGGTCTTCAAAATATTCTGGAACCCGTCAGGGTCATCAATTGTCCAGCCGAAACTGGCTATGGTAAAGGTGCTGTCAGGTGGTAGCTCAAGTGTATTGAGATCAACCTCCGGGGGTGTGTTTTTGACAGGAAAAACTACAGAAGCCGGATTCGGGTCACGTACTTCATCATTGTCCACTGCACGTACCGAAAAAAGCACATCATCGAATTCCTGTCCGGGTGTAATCGGTAAAATAAACGTGCTGTCACTTTTTGTTGTAAATGTCCACTCTTCAGCAGGATCACCTACAGAGACCTCAAATCCCGTAATAAATCCATCCGGATCGTTTCCCCACCATGATATATTGATCTGGCTTGATAAGCGATTTTCATCTTCAAGATTAATCTCATCCACCGTAAGAAATGTTTCAGGTGGCTGATTCTCATTAAAATCTCCCTCAAGCCCGGCATCGCAACCGGTATAAAGGATGAAGACCAATCCCATAATCACTAACAGCCAACCGTATCTGTATTGCATAGAATTCTACTGACAATTACTAAATTCAATTTTGTAATAAGGGGCAGCAGTTTCACCTGCTGCTCCAAAAAAAATTTTTGAATCCCCGGCCATTGATTGCCGGGGACTTTCTCTTCCCGACGTGAGAAATATTCTATTTGATCAGCATCATTTTTTGTGTCAATACTGCATTTGACGATTCAAGCCTGTAAAAATACATGCCGCTTGAGAGATTTGATGCATCGAACGTCACATCAAAATTACCTGCCTGGTGTTCCCGGTTTACGAGAGTTGAAACCCGCTGCCCCAGAACATTGTACACATCGATCCGTACATTTGAAGCTTCCGGTACTGCATAACGTATAACCGTGCTGGGATTAAACGGATTTGGATAGTTCTGTTTCAGCTCAAACGTTCTGGGAATTCCGGATAAACCTTCCCCGTCGTCGATGGATGTGGCTTCGTTGCGTTCGAGGGTTATATCAAAGAATAACGTTTCGAACTGATCTGTGTCAAAATCAAACCCACTTGCAACAGCAACAGTATCTGCGCCGTCACTAACACGTACGTTCCAAAGCAGGTCGATGGTTTCGCCTACACTCAAGCCATTTGATTCGAGCAACCCGTCAACAACATCAAACGGAAGGGTTACTACGGCATCACTGCCTTCATTATCGGACGTAACAGCAACAACTTCAGTTGTATCAGGAGTGTATAACACCCATTCATAGGTTACCTCGTTGCGGTCATAGTCCGCCGGATCCAAAGCCTCCCAGGTTACGCCGATATCACCGGTTACGGAGACAAGTGCTCCGTCTTCAGGTGCGAGTAAATTGAATTCGGGACGCGGAATTGTAAAATTGGTGCCTGTAAGGTCGTTTACATCCCGGGGGATAAATTTGGCCGCCCCAAACGTAAATGTTCCTAACCCGTAAAATTCATCCAGTGTGCTTCCAATTCTTGCATGGATATTCACATCACCGGGGAAACCTGTTTCTCCGACAACTCCTGCTCTCGTATCGTCATTAATGATGATACCTTCTGTCGGCACTTCTCCTCCGCCGGCCGGAACAGATGCAATTTCAAATTCTCCGAAACCCAGGATATCGATAATCTCTGCATTTACCACTTTCACAAGCACACCTTCGAAAGCTTCTCCCGGTGCAGCA
Organism: uncultured Balneolaceae bacterium; assembly: GCA_964449075.1. Classification (GTDB taxonomy): domain Bacteria; phylum Bacteroidota; class Rhodothermia; order Balneolales; family Balneolaceae; genus CAYVBJ01. The sequence goes on along the minus strand of CAYVBJ010000012.1, from coordinate 14,094 downwards.
AAAGCGAGAATCTCATCGGTTGTCAGCTCCGGCACCACAGTTGAGACCAGGGTTCCTGATCCGGTAACATCAAACGTAATATTTGTGAGATATGTGTATGTATTATCGTTACTGGCAACTGAAGCCTCTCTTACTTCTGCTTCTGTAATTGTAATCACATCGCCTCTTAACAGATCCTGTGTATTCTGATTCAGTTCAAGAAATACACCTGACCACGCTCCGACTGCATCATGAATGGCTACAATTCCGTCATCTCCGCCGGAAACTACCGTAGCCGTGATGTCCATTGGTAAAACACCCTGATCCGCAAGCGGGCTTGGGCCGTCCAGTTCATCCCCGGTTTTTTGAATCAGCTCTATGGAGTTGATCTCTTCATCTGCCACAAAGAAGCTGATATTTCCGCCGGCAGGGAACCTTGTCGTGCTTCCGCCGCTGTCAGTAACTTCCATAAATACAGATACACTTGTAAAATTCGCGAAGGTTGGCAGATCAGCCTGGTAATCGTCCCCGCCAATATTGGACATCACAACAGAGGTTGTATCAATACCGGTTCCAAACCAGAATAGTTCAACCTGGTCTACTGTAATACCGGGGTCATCATCCGGACCTACTGCAGTTGCTGTTACGGTTATAACATCACTTGAAGTAATCAAACCGTCAGCCGGATCGGGAGACAATGTTGCTTCCACAATCCTGGCGGGCTGTGATAAAACTTCAAAATCAACCGGCCATTCAAAAATCTCTCCTCCGCCGGTATCATCCCCGTTTTCAAATCTCACATCATTCAGCCATAGCACACCATCTTCCATCGGGCTGATAAAAAATGCTGCTTCTCCTGTTGGGAAATGGGAATCGATGTTAAAATCATCAAGTACTAAGAAACCTGCCATGTTAACCTGTGAACCGTCGAATGGAGGTTCGAAGTCGCCATCAATGGTAGGCCGCCGGAAGTTGTAACCGGTTCTGTAGTTTGGACGATCATTCCTGTATCTCAGTGAGATATCCCTGTTGTAAACAAATGAACCACCACTGTTGGTCCTTATATTAGGCCTGTCACCAAATGTTGTATTTGAGGTTGTGGCATTCGAAATACTGATATACATCCCGTTGAATTTTTGGTACCCTTCGAGGTCCAGCTGAATCTGGCCGCTGCCGATATCCGTATGAAATTCAGACGGAGAAACTTCCATCGGCTCCGTAAGAGGCGCGTATTTCTCAAAGCCGCTTCCTTCATTAAACACATTTCCGTCCAATGATATAATTTCATCAATATTTACCTGTGCCACCTCTCCAAAAAAGGTAAGCCTTGCAATTACAGTAATTACATCCCCGCGGGTCAGGTCTTCAAGCTGATCGAATTCCGGGTTCCCAAAGGGCTGAACCACCTGGATATACATTCCTTCCCTTCCGAGTGTAACTGCATTTGTATCTGCAATAAACACGTGAATACGACCAATGGTGTCGTCATTTTCGTTAAAACTTGCCAGACCAGAGCTTTTAGGATAGCTGGCGAGTACAGCCGTAAACTGAACCGGCACATTGGTTAAAGGATGATCTGAAATCTGGTCAATAGAGGTCAGATTTTCGTAGGTATTCAAATCCCGGATAAGTCTCACCTCGGGATCATCTTGCGCAGCTGCAATGTCGGCAGAAAATAAACCGGCAATCAGCATCGTACATAAAATAGATAGTAACTTCTGTTTCATATGTATATGTTGGTTAGTGTTGTTATTAAGTTATTTAATTATGGCAATTTTGCCTGTCTGTATTCTTCCTGAGTCAAGATCTTTAACCGAATAGAGATATAGACCGGTTGTCAGAATCTGGTTGGCATCTGAAAGAATGTCCCAGGCGTGTTCGCCCCCGGCGATAATTCTTGGCTCCGAACTGAACTCATTGAACCATTGAATATCACCCCTGTTGTCGTCACTTCTGTGGTCCATCCTGGCAACAATATCCCCCGCCAGGGTATAGACTCTTATCTGTGCACGGGACGGCAAATTGAAAAATACCAGCTTCCTGGTTTGTTCTGTTGTTCCATCCCATGCTGCATTCACCCTGTATGGATTCGGATAAACCCCTACACGATTCTCTTCATCATCACTTCCAAAATTTGTGTTTACAGTGGTTCCCGGAAAAACCCTCACTGCATTTGTACTCCTGCTCGATTCGAGCGGACCAATTTCAAACTGTTCACTTCCGAAATCAAATGAAGTTACTGAAAACTGGTATTGCCAGCCGCTCAGCAAACCGTCTACTTCAAATTTATGCCAGTACTGAACCGTATCATCCGGGAATGTAACCGGCTCTTCCAGCCGTACTTCCTCAAATCCTGTATTGAATCCAACATCATTTCCTGTGTTATCAAATTCCCTGATGAGACGCGGGTTCGGATTAATATCATCACCAAGGTCCGACCGGTAAATGCGATATCCTTCAAAATCAGTTTCCCCTGTAATGGGATCAACCGATTCTTCGGCCAGCCTGTCCCAGAAAATTGTAGCGCTGCCGGCCTCAAGTTCGATGCGGACATTCGGATTGTCGGGGGGGGTCGGGAATAGAAAACGGTCCAGCTGACCATTATCATTCAGGTCTTCACCGGGGTCCAGCCTTCCGTTGTTATTTACATCCTCGCCCTGGAATACCCTGTTCAGGGAGTTTATGGTCGAAACAAGATTTACCCGCGACTCCTCATTATCCACAGATTTGCCGGCAAGCCCCTGGAACTGCTCCGGCTTCAGTGCCGCTGATACCCCGAAAAAGATCGTGATGGTTTCACCGGGTAATACTTCAGTAAAAGGACCGGTTGAAATAAATGAAATGTAATTTCCTTCACTTTCCTGGCCGTCTGTTCGAAGTTCTTCACGGATTGAAGGTTTATCTGATCCCGGTCTTTGTGTATCTATAGGAAAAGTTTCTGCCATTCTATTATATCGTTCAATATCATCAGAAGGCCGAAGAAACACCCCTGTACCGGCTGAAAAGAGCCAGTAACTTGGCCCCACATCCGGAGTGCGCAGGCCAAAGCCGGGAAGCTGATCATTAAAAGGATGAAAAAACTCGCCGCGATATTCGGATCCAATCAGTGAAACGGCTCCGTATGTATTAATACTTGGCATATCAGTGGAGCCGGCATCAAATACATAGGTCGTAAAAAGATCATCCAAAAAACCGATGCCATTTTTATTGAAAAAAGCACTGCCCTGATCGGTGGCGGTGAAAACATTTCTGGCAACCAAATCAGCATACATACCGACGTAAACACTGTCCCATACAACACCATCGGGGTTCCCGGAGTGGATTTGGCTGTTATTGGTGATATCGTATTGAAGAATGGTAAAGTTTTCGGTGAATGGAAAATCCCAGTTCAGGCTGCGAAGTTCAACGTCGGCAAAAAGAGGCTGATCATGTCCCTGGATTACCGTATTTGTACCCGGTATCACAGTATTGCGATCTGTGAAGTTAGTAATAATATCCTGCTGACTGATTCCTACCCCCGTGTTTTCTCCCTCAAAACGAATTTGTCCGTCTGCGGTAAACTCAAAGCCGCGCTTACCGGAGGCAAATCCGCCAGGATCTGTAATAGCTGAAGTTGAAGTGAGCTGCTGACCTCCTGCAAAAGCACCTATCCAGATTCCTGCTTCAAAGAGGTGCTCTGTACCTGTATTTGCGGGAAAGCGCATGCTGGCACCTGCATCCGGATTGTTTCTCACATCCGGTTTTCCAAGCGTACCGATATTGGAAATTGCTAAACGCAATTCACCTGCACTTGTCTCGGCGCGTTCAAATAGAAATTGTGCCTGGACCTGTGAAGCGAACAAAAACAGAGAGAAAAGAATCAACCCCGGTAACTTTACATTCATATAACCCAAATATTCAAAATCAATCCTATAATTTATACTGTAAGTGTAAGAAATTTTTTGCGAAAATTCTTCACATCTGTGATTGATTTTACATTTGCGTAATATTACTTATGATTTGATCAGGGTACGGTAGATATGAACAAGCGTTCCCTGTTTAACACCCATATAATAGAGAGCCACAATCAATCCAAAAATAAGCTGCAGGCGGATCACACCATTCACTTCAAACCTTCTGGCAGATGTGGTGACATGATCGTTTTCGAGCCTGAAAGGCGAAGATTTTTTTATCCGGCTGACGATTTCCTGGTCTTCCATAAGAATAAGGTCTTCCCTGAATCCTGAAATACGGTCGAACAGCTGCTTTTCCGCGTACAGACTTTGATCGCCAAACCGAAGCCATGTAGCTTTGAACCGGGTGAACCATCCGTACAGGCGATACCATACATTTTGCTTATCAAAGCGTAACTGAAAACAGCCGGCCGGGAACCCGTTCCGTACCGACATCAGAATCTTTCTGTCGTAATGTTCGGGCGGAATTGTATCCGCATGCAAAAAATAGAGCACGCTGCCTGAAGCTGAACGTGCACCGCGGTTCATCTGTGCAGCCCGGCCCTTCACTTCGCAGTGAACAACACGCGCACCTGAGTCTGCAGCAATTTTTGCGGTATTGTCTCTGCTTCCAGCGTCCGCTATTATGATCTCTTTCTCAACAAACTTGTCTCCGCGACTCTTAATTTCATCAATCAGAAGACCAATAGTTTCTTCTTCATTGATGGTGGGGATGATAATACTCAGTTCAGGATTGGCCAATTTCAAAAGAGCTTTTATTTAAATCGTCAAGGGTATCAATATCATTCAGTTCTTCCAGTTCACCCCACGATTTATGCAGTTGGTCGAGTGTTTTAATAGTTTCCCCGTAAAGGGAGTCGCGGCTCCAGCTTTTATTAATGAAAAGTTCCGGGATGTAGTGATTCATACCAAGAAGGTAGTATCCTCCATCCTGCGAGGGACCCAGAACCACATCGTTACATTCGAGTTCTTCGTATGCAGAGAGCAGGTGCTGATCCGACAGTGCCGGGCAGTCGCTCCCGATAATAAGAATCCGCCCGAAGCCTTCCCGGAATCCTTGTCTGAAAGCTTCCTGCATCCGCTCACCCAGATTATCCCCTTTTTGTAATTTTTTAATGAACTGATCTTCCCCCCAGTTATCCGAAAAATCGATACAGGATGAATACCAGACCTGTTTTGTAACATTCAATTTTTGAACAACTCCGCGTGTATATGCAAGTAATTTCTGATACACATCAAGGGCTCTTTTATTCCCGATATCTGCAGCCAGTCTTGTTTTTACTTTTCCTTCTTCAGGATTTTTTACAAATATGACCAACAGGTCGCGCCTGGTTTCTAACACCTTACTTTATGCTGATTTATAATTATTAAAAGTGGAACAACTTCATCAATAATCCATTAAATTGGAAGACAGATCATTGGTTTTTTAATATCTTCACAAGTTAAATAAATAATCAGCTAAAAAAAGTTACCGGAAGTAATACTTCTATAAAAATATGACTCGATTTATACTTTCTGCCCTGTTTTTATTGTCCGTTTTAATAATCACCGTACCGCAGGCACATGCCCAGGAACGATTCAGTGACATGGAAGCCGGCCTGATGATCGGTGAACCCACCGGTTTGAGTTTCAAAATGTGGAGAAATAACAAAACCGCTATTGATGCAGGATTAGCCTGGTCATTCAGCGACGACGGCTCCCTCCATATTCACGGTGATTACCTGTTGCACAACTGGCTCGAGGTGGAGGAGGGAAGCCTTGCTTTCTATTATGGCATTGGTGCGAGAATCCGTGTTACAAGCAACAGTAAGTTTGGCGCGAGAATACCGGCTGGCCTGCAATATCTGATGGAAGGGAGCAGGATTGGATTCTTTTTTGAAATCGCGCCCATATTAAACCTTTTACCTGATACGGACCTGGATGTGAACGGCGGGATTGGCGCAAGGTATTTCTTTTGAGAAAGCGCGGTGTTTGAAGTAAAGGGATACATTGACATGCCTGCGAACACACCCCTCGTTCGGCCCAAACACCCTTTGGGCGTTGTGCCTAACATTTCCCCTCTCGAGAGGGGAAGGCTAACCTTAACACCGACAGGTGGTTAAGGTTAGACAGGGGTGTGTTCCAACGTATCAGGGCGTTTTGTAATCCATTTATTTAAACAACGTTCCTTTGGATCCATGACCTCGCCAACTCACCCTTTCATCCCTGCTCTTTCTTTTACCGGAAGTGACACCTCGGTTCCTTCTTTCACAAATTTAATATCCATGAAGGGGTTTTCTAAATACTGATTTACTTGTGCCGAAATTTCGTCCAGGTAATCATCTGATGAATCGGGATCATGATGGGTTAGATATAGCCTTTTTACACCGCTGCCTTTTGCAATTTCGACTACTCTTTCCCATGCTGAATGGCCCCAGTTCATTTTTGAGTGATAGTTATTCAGACAAAATTGTGCATCATGAATTAAAAGATCGCAACCGGAGATAAACTCTTCAAACTTTTTGGTGAACCGGACCGGTGTGGTTTCGAGAGGCAATTCATTATCCGGTGAAAACACAATACTGTAATCATCTATCTTTATTTTATAAATAGCTGTTTTCGTTGGATGATTCGCAAGCAGAAAATCGACGGTATAGTTTCCAAACTCCTCTGAAGGATTTTCATGGGTTACGTAATCAATATCGGCAGCTATCATGTCGAGAGTAACCGGAAAGAATGTTTTGGTAAGATGCCCGGCTAAAATCTCTTTGGCACCGCCTCTGTATTGTTCCGGCATATGAACAACAAATATATTTTCTCTCCGGTAGAACGGTTTAAAAAAGGGAAATCCCTGGATATGATCCCAGTGCGGATGTGTGATAAAAATACGCCCTTTCACGGGATAGCTAATTTCATTTTCAAGATAATTTCCCAGGTTCCTGATACCAGTACCACTGTCCAGGATAATGTATTCATCCAAAAAAGGAGCGGATACAGATACACAGGTAGTGTTCCCGCCATAGCGTATATTCTCGGGATTAGCCGTGGGCGTGGAACCTCTGACACCCCAGAATTTAACTTTCACAGCCGGTTCAGTCTCTTTTTTAAATGTATGAGTGAGATTCTTAATCAGGCCGTCATCCTTTTGAAAAAAATCCAGGTGTATGAAATCTGAAAAATCTTCTGAAGCAAGCTTTGTGCCGTTATCATGAATCAATAAAATGCGGGAATCACGAATCGACGGTTCACGTGCAAGCAGAGCCTGAAGCTTTTCGAGAGAGAACTCCGGGTTGGAAAAATCTACAATGATTGCTGAGGGTTTATGAGCCTCAACTTTTTTTATAGTGAGGGTACAATCAGGCGCAATAATAAACTGGTTGCCGGTGTCAGACAACTCCTCCATCAGGTAGGCGCCATAACGATGGTCTGCCAGTATAATTACAGATTTGTTTTTTAAAGTTTGAACCACAATCCAGATTATTTACTCAGGGGGTTAATACCGGGTAATAAAAAATAGTATACAAACGAATGGCCTGTTTCTGCAATTAACAATTTCCAACAGAGCTGACCGGAATTTCTATTTTTTGAGTTTATCGATCTCGGCCTCAAGTTGATCCAAATCACCCTCTTTTTCCGAAAGAGATTGCTCAGCTTTATCAATTTTCTCTTTCACCTCATCAAGCATGGTACTGCCTTTTTGGGGTTTAAAATAACTGAGTGATTCTTTCATTTGAATGAGGTCCCTGGTAAGGGTAGATATTTCCTGTTTCAGGCTGTCAGCTTTTCTCTGTTTCTTCTGTATGTCGGCCAGATCATCTGCCGTAAACTCATTTACATGTTCGCGGCCAACAATCTTCGCGGCCGATTTTGCAGCACGGAACCGGTCATAAATCACATCACAGATTTCCCGGTAGTCTTTCCACATTTTATTTTTGTATTTAATGGGGACATATCCCGCCTTTTTAAACTCCTCCTGCAGAGGTTTTGCCTCTTCTACCGCTGCAATCGGATCTTCGTGTGTCGTGAGCTTGCCAAGCTGTTCAAGAATCTCTTTTTTCTCGTCCAGGTTGTCTTTTCTCTTCTCTTTAACCTCCTTAAAATGATCCCGGCGCCGGTCATAAAAATGATCCATCGCACCTTTAAACTTTTTCCAGATCTTGCCGGATTTTCTTTTCGGCACAGGACCAACCTCTTTCCACTGCTTCATCAGGTTCTGAAGTTTTTGGTGTGTTCCCTCAAAATCATCCGACTCCTTCAGTTCTTCAGCCTCCTTGATCAGCTCATATTTCTTTTCAAGGTTTTCATTTTCCTGCTCACGTATCAGGTCTGCATTTTCAGCTTTCTTCTCATTAAAAGCATCGGTAGCTGCTTTAAAGCGATCCCACAATTCATTCTCTTCTTTTTGAGGCAGATTCCCTGTTTTTTTCCAGTTCCGATGCAGTTTATTTACCCTGCGGGCAGCATCTGCAAGGTCATCGGCATCCACCAGCGCCTCAGCCTCATCAATTAACTTTTTCTTTTTCTGAAGAAATTTCTCAATCTGTTTTCGGTATTTTTTATCACTTTTAAACCGTTTTGCATGAAACTTCTCCTGCACGTCATGGTACTTGTCCCACATCTCCTGGTTTTTCTCAATAGGCACACGTCCAATTTTTCTCCACTGCTTAGACAGCTCTTCAAACTCTTTTTCAGCCTCTTTCCAGTTTTCATCATCTCCAAGATCTTCCAGGAATTTTTCCATTTTTTCCAGGATTACCAGTTTCCCCATCAGGTTATCCTGTTCCTGTTGTTTCTTCTGGACCAGGCGATCTACTTTATGCTCCTTGAATATCTTTTGAAGCTTTTGAAATCTCTCATTCAGCTGTTCAATTTCATTTTTTGGCACCGGCTTTATCTTGTCCCAGCGCCTTGATATTTTTCTCACTTCATTTTCTGCGGTCCATTTCTCTTTCTCAACAATTTCTTCAAGCTGCTGAAGCAGATTTTTTTTCTTTTCGAGATTCTCTTCTCTTATTTTTTTCTGCTCTTCGAAATGTGCATTTTTCCTTTTTTCGAACTCTTCCCGGGCTTTCTCAATTCTCTCTTTATAACCGGTTACATCCGCCTCTTTCGGATCAGGCCCTTTTTCCCATTCGAGCTTTAAATTTTCGAATTCCATGCCTACGTAGGGCCAGTCTGTCATTTCACTGATATTTTCAGCTTTTTCAGCAAGAGAAGCATAAAATGAGTCCACACTCTTATCATCTTCCCCGTCTTCTTTTTCTTCAGCTGCAGCGTGAGCGGCCTCTGCATCTTCATCCGGTTCGTCACTTTTCTCTGCTTCAGTGTGGGGCTTTTCAGCACTTTCAACAGGTTCTGAAGATTCATCTTCTGTTTCTTCAACTGGTTCAGGCTCAGTCGTAGTTTTTTCTGCATGCTCCTCTTTCAATTGGCTGCTGAACTTTTTTTCTAAATCGGATGCAGCCATTTCAATTTTTTTGATAAGGGTTTCAAAATCACCAATAGCTTCAGCCGATAAAAGTTCATCTTTGAGATCAGAGAATGATGCTTTTAGCTTATCAATCGCGGCATTCTCTTTTTTCTTCCATGTACGGATAAATTCATCACTCTTTGTCTTTAATTCTTCAAACGCGGATTCCAGGTGTTTAATCTCCTCTTCTACGTTTTCAATATCGACAGATCCGATTTTCCTCTCTTCAAAATAGGATGTGGACTTCAGGTGTACATCTCCCTCCGGTGTTACATAGGCAAATTTATTCTCAAATAAGTGTTGGGAGTCACTGGGTGATTTTTTTTCTGAATCAGACAAAATAAGTTCCTTTTTCATTCTATTTTTTTACGGCTCGGGGCCTTCTTTAATTTAGAAACGTAGTTTAATCAAGAATCCTTATGGAAGCAAACGCGCAAACCGGTAATTTATCAATCAGGATGTGGCTTTCAGAGGATTCTTACAGATATCTTAAAAACCTGTTCAACTGCATATCCTGTAATTATCCGTTAAGTTTTCGCTGGTATAGTACATCAATCAGAAGTGCAGCTGTCCACGAAAAATCAGTTGAGCCGTAGCCTTTACCCGTATCAGGGTCAAAATATTCATAAAACCCGTTTTGAGCAGGAAGCTGTATAATCGATTCCATAATACGATCAGCGTAAAGATCATACCCGTATTTCGACAACCCAATACATAACATCCAGTTCAGATTGATCCAGATCGGGCCGCGCCAGTATTTACTGGATGAGTATTCAGGGCTGCTGCGGTCAAAAGTTGGTGCGGCAAAACAGGTATCGTCCAGCCGGCAAAAGCAGTGTGTATTCAGGTAGTTAAAGAGACGTTCGGCTCTTGACGGATCCGGTATTCCTGCAAAGAGGGGAAGAAAGCCTGCCAGCACCCTTTCATGAATCTGACTATTTGAAACCATGTCAAAATCAACATAAAAACCGTTTTCTTCATCCCATAACTTTTGGTCTAATGCCTCAGCCGTTTTTTGCGATTGATCTTTCCAGGGCCTTGGATCTTTACCGAGTCGTTTTGCAATTTCTGCAAGATCGAGTGTAGCCTGGCACAGTATTGTATTGAACAGGACATCCTGAACCAGAAAGGGACAATCACTGGTGCGAATACTTTTTTCGTCATATTTCTGCCTTCGAAAGAGCTCAACAAGGTACACATACCGGTCATATTCTTCGTCCGTTGGCCTTTCGGCTGCATCAACGTGAGACAAATCCTTACGCTCGTAAGGCGGGATCTCACCGGGCGGCGGATTAATCTCTTTTAATACAGGATCCCAAACAGGTGAATTGTCCTGGCCCGATTCCCAGGGATGGCGGATGTATACCAGGTTTTCATCTTCCGGGTCTCGTTCATCATATAAATAGTTATGCCATTTTACCAGTTGATCATAAATTTTTTCCGCATAATCAAGAGCCCTTTTGGTGTCTTTACTGTGATCCATCATAAGGCGAACGGCAGTTGCATGAACTGGCGGCTGGCATATTCCGGAAGATTCTAAACCTGCAGGTGAATCGGGTGAACAATCAACCTGCCAGAAATCAGGACCGGGGAAATAGAGTCCGTTCAGTTCGTTTTTATCAAATACAATATGCGGTATCATGCCATTGTCCCATTGCGCATCAAAAAGCCGTTCCAGTTCCTTTTCTGCCCTCTCCTGGTTATAGTGACAATAGCCGATACTGATAAAACAAGAATCCCACGACCACTGGTGCGGATAGAGTGAATTAGTGGGTTTCGTAAATGAGCCGGTCCAGTTTTTTTTTAGTACATTTTCGGCTGCTTCTATTAAATCTTGAAATTCTTTCTCTTTCGCAGATGGCATACTGTTTTTTGTTATTTACAAATGAATTATGAGTATGATTTATTTGTCTCAATATTATGAAAAAATAGGCTTTCCATTTTGTTTAAATCAATTTTAATCGTAAATGCAAAAAATAGATAACTTACATCTTATGTATTCATGTTAATTTATCAGTCAATTACCTGGAAAGTATCCCGGTATATTAAAATTTAGAAAATGAATTTCGATTCTAACTGGCGGCAACGCTGGATTCAACTGCTTAGAAAGTGGATTGCGTTTAAAGAGAGGGCAAAACTGGGGTTTCATTATCTTCAGGATGAGATCTATGAAATTGATAAAGCCACTCACTCCTATTTTCGGGCTTTAACAATTTTGCTCAGCTTGTTGGTCGTTGCCAGCATTCTGATTCCGATCGGTTTTGAGATGACCCCGGAGCTGATTCATCTCAATCGCCAGATTGAGACTGCCATTCTTTTTGGGTTCGTTGCAAGTTTCTTGCTTCGTCTGTTTTTAACATCTAACCGAATCACATTTATCAAAAAACGATGGCCTGAGGGGATATTAACGTTATTCTCAATTTTAATTCTGTCCGGTATCACTGATTTTCTTTTTTTTGATATCGGGAGTACCGAAAGGGTGCTGTTGCGGTTTTTAAAGGGGTACCTGCTGCTGATCGTGGCGATTAAATTTTTACAGTACCTGCCTGAACTCCTTGAAAAACAGAAAAATTCTGCCCGTTTCCTGGTTTACAGTTTTCTATCGCTTATTGCATCAGGAACAGTTCTGCTGATGCTGCCCGAGGCAACACAAGACGGTGAGGGGCTTAGTTTTATCGATGCCCTGTTTACTTCAACAAGCGCTGTATGTGTTACGGGCCTCATTGTGGTTGATACTGCAACCCACTTTACACTTTTCGGAGAGCTTGTGATTCTGTCTCTTATCCAGCTCGGCGGAATAGGTATTGTCACATTTGCAACATTCCTGTTTCTCTATCTTCACGGGGGGCTGGGACTCGGACAGATGAATACGCTGAAAGGAATGGTGGGTGAAAAAAATTCAGTGCTTCTGATTTCCACGCTGAAGATGATTGTAGGATTTACACTTCTTGTTGAAGCAATCGGCGCAGTTGCATTCTACCTTAGCTGGGATATAAGCTTTTCGAGTCATGAACAAAAAATACTTTTCTCCATATTCCATGCTGTTTCTGCATTTTGCAATGCAGGTTTTTCTCTTTTTACAAACAGTTTTGCAAATGCAGAAAATGCAACTAATCTCGGAGTCAACTTCACTACAATGATTTTAATTGTATTAGGAGGCCTCGGGTTTACTACAATTTGGGAAATAATTCGTCTTAAAACAGCTCGTTCAAAATGGCGAAGGCGACTCACTATTCATACACGTACAGTTTTACTCAGTACGGTTGTCCTGATCGTTATTGGCGCTTTGTTGATTCTTGCAATGGAGTGGAATCAAACTCTTTCAGGCTATTCGTTGGGAAATAAAGTGCTTATTTCTCTTTTTCAAAGTATAACCACCCGAACAGCAGGTTTCAACACGATAGAGACCGGGGCTATCGGGATGTCTGCAACACTCATCATACTTGTACTTATGTTTATTGGCGGGTCACCCGCATCCACGGCGGGTGGTATAAAGACCACTACGTTTGCGGTTGTGATGCGCTCTGTGGTAATGACCATTCGCGGCTACAACCGAATGGAAGTATTCAATCGAACGGTGCCAAATTCAGTTATTTTCCGTGCTATGACCGTGGCACTGCTCGCATCTTTCTGCATTAGTGTGAGTACTATTTTACTGAGCCTTGTTGAAAGCCATAGCTTTACAGATCTTCTTTTTGAAGAAGTATCTGCATTTGCAACCGTTGGGCTTTCACGAGGTATCACCAGTGACCTGACCTCTCCGGGAAAATTTATAATTGTTGTTTCCATGTTCCTGGGAAGAGTAGGAATTTTAACGTTTATGATTGCATTTGCAAAAAAAATAGATACACACAAATACAAATATCCCGAAGAATCAATCATGGTATCTTAACCAAAAAATCAGGAAAAAAAGATGGAAAAAAGAAAGGATCTTCAATTTGCGATTATTGGAATTGGTGCTTTTGGCAGCGCTTTAGCCAAAAAATTGTCTGAAGAGGGTGCCTATGTGATTGCCATCGACAATAACATGGATCACATTAACCAGATAAAAGAGTTTGTTACAGACGCGATCTGTTTTGATGCAACAGATACAGAGCTTCTTGAAAGTCATGGCATATCGGAAGTGGATGTCGCAATTATTTCAATCGGTGAGGCATTTGAACCGGTCGCTCTAATTGCTATGCACTTGCTGGGTTCAGGTGTAAAAGAGGTTTATGGCCGGGCAGAAAGTTATATCCAGGAACAAATCCTTAAAAAAATAGGTATTACGGATGTTATCCACCCGGAACGCCAGGTCGGTGAACGGATGGGAATTTCATTGATGAGGAGAGGAGTTTCGGATATATATGACATAAGCGACGAATTGTCAATTTTTGAAACCGAAGTACCCGAATCGATGATTGGTTATACGCTCGAAGAGCTAAAAATTCGTGAACGGTACCAACTGAATGTTATAACCATCAAAAGGCTGAAATCAAATGAAAAAAGTGACGCTGATGAAAAAATTTATGAGGTATTGGGGATTGTGACCGGAACTACCAGGGTTAAAAAAGGAGATCATTTTTTATTGGTGGGAAGTGAAGATAATATGGACAAAATGATGGAAACAAATTGAGGTTGGAATTGTCAGAGCAAAATTCTTACTCCTTTTCTGAAGCGGTTTCCGGAGATGAACTCAATCCAAGTTGTTCTTTCACGCGTTTTAATCCTTCC
>CAYVBJ010000011.1:75336-86838 GCA_964449075.1 uncultured Balneolaceae bacterium | reverse complement strand
TCAACGGATTTTTTTGCACCTGCACCCCAGTCAGCTTCACTCGACTTCGTGATCAATTCAACGCTTCGGCCGCTTACTCCTCCCTCTTCGTTTATTTTTTTAACGGCAAGCTTCACTGCATGTATAGCTTCGAGTGAAAGAGAGTCTTTAGCGGGGTCATTTGATACAAGGAGTCCAATCCGGATGGGTTCATTTGCTTCGGCAGAAACACGCCGGTCCGGAAGATCCTGGATAAAAGAAAATTGTATCCCAAGAAAAATTAAACCAAACAAGACTGGAATAAACTCGTTAAGCTTTTTAAATCGGGGCATGGTCTGTTATCACTTTTATTAAGTTTCAGGAATATCCGAACCAGACAGCCGCCACAAGAGCCACTGCACAAACGGTTAAAAGTTTCAGGATTACAGGATAGATAAAACGAAACCAGCGGTCATAAGAGATGCCGGACAGTCCGAGGATACCCATTAATACAGCATTTGTAGGCACAATCATGTTCATCAGGCCGTCGCCAAACTGGTAAGCCAGAACAGAAATCTGCCGCGAAACGCCCACAAGATCGCCGATCGGTGCCATGAGCGGCATGGTCACAAATGCCTGGCCGCTTCCGGAGGGAATGAAAAAATTTAATATGCTCTGAATAAATAACATACCTACTGCTGCAAATTCCGAACCGGCGTAAGACAGCGGTGTGGCCAGTGCATTAACTACCGTATGAAGCACTTCACCATCTTCAAGAAGAAGCCCAATACCGCGGGCAAACCCGATTAGAAGTGCTGTAGTTGTCAGCTCAGCAGCGCCGTTTGCGAATACAGTCGCGGTTTTATTGATACCGATACCCGAAATGAGTCCGGCTGCAATCGTAAGTGCCACAAATATGGCTCCCAGTTCTACGAGATACCAGCCATAATAATATATGCCGCCCACCATGCTTATCAGTACAATTAGTGTCACGGCAAGCACTCCTGTGTGTTTTGAAGTGATGTCAGAGTACTCCCGGAGTTCAGCTGCCGGTGAGGTTTCCACCCCGTAGACCAGGCTTTTTTTCGGATCAATCCTGACCTTCTTTGCATACGACCAGACATGGTGAAATCCTACGGCCAGCAGCGGCAGAGCCAGAAGCAGCCGGTATTCGATACCGGATGTAGGTTGCAGACCGGCAATATCCTGTGCAATTAACAGTGTAAAAGGGTTCGTAAATGCAACCGCATAGCCGATACCGTATCCGATTACCATCGTACCGATTGCAGTAACCGAATCCAGCTTCAGGGCAATGCATACCGAGATCAGAATAATCGCAAAAGGAATATACTCTTCCGCCATTCCCAGCGTAGCTGATGCAACCGTAAAAGCCAGCATTGCCGCAAATAAGAGTGCGTACGGTTGGTGGCCGAATTTCCGGACCATCTTGCCAAGCAGTGCATCAATCGCTCCGGTCTCTCTTACCACGGCCAGGGCCCCGCCGATTATCAGAATAAAAAAGATGATTCCCTGAGTATCTGCCATCGCTCTTGGAACAGCCGTAAAAAGTGACAACGGGGAGAGATACTCCTTGTTCTCAGTTTCACTATACGAACCCGGCACCACCACTTCAATACCTTTTTCGTTAACCTCTGTTGAAAATTCACCAGACGGGATAAGCCAGGTAAGAACCAGTGCGGCTGCCATCAGAAAAAAAAGAAGAACAAGAGTGTGTGGTATTTTCAGTTTCAAAATGAGGCGATTTTTATATGATTATTTCTCTTTTTCCAGGTAACTAATCGTTCTTTGAGGAAATGGAATTACAATTCCCTCGGCATCAAACCGCTTTTTGATGGCTTCATTCAGATCACATCCCATTACAAATGCCGATTGAGGATCAGCAGCCCAAACCCATGCCCTCAGGTTTACTGAAGATTCAGCGAACATTACTACTCTGACTGTCACTTTTGGAATGCCGTTTTTTATGTCCTCCGGTGCACGGTTATCTATGCAATGCGGATGGGCTTCAGCTTCTTCAGTAATGATTTTCCGGGCAAGATCTATATCAGAACTGTAACTGATTCCGATATCCACAAATTTGCAAATTTTGTCATCCTCAAAATTTGAATTAACCAATACTTCGTTACTGATCACCGAGTTCGGAATTATAATACGCTGGTTTTCAAAATTGCGGATAACTGTATGACGCAAATTAATATCTTCAACAATGCCCCGCAGATCGGTTCTCACTAATATTCTGTCATTAATCCGGTAGGGTTTAAACATGACGATAAAAATTCCGCTGATCACATTTCCAAGTGCCTGCTGTGAGGCAAATCCAACCGCAATTGCCAGGATTCCGGCTCCAGCCAGGGCTGTCTGTGCAATATGCTGCAGAAGCGGAATGTTCCAGAATGCAAAACTGAAACCTGAAAGATAGATAACTGCAACCAATGCATGCTGCAGAAATTTATAGTTTGTAGGGTCATTATCCAGCTCCCCGGATGATCTCTTTATGAATCCTGAAAAAGCTCTCTTCACGATTATAGCAAGAAGAATGGTGCCTGCCAGAATTGCCACCACTGTTACTGCTTGCTCAATATTTGAAAAATATTCTATAAACTTTTCCATTGCTTCCGTTACGATTGTCTGTAAAAAACTGATTGCGAAATAATACTAAGCTTTAACATAAATCTGAAATGCAATAGAATGTGATTTGTAAGTATGCTAATTTTCACTCTCATTATTATCCGGTTTCTGATCGATATCATTCTCTTCTGCATCTTCTGAATCATTTTCTAAGACGCGAATTTCCGTTTTAAATTCAACATTGATTTCAGACGTAAACCCTTCTCTCACCGGCACATTTCTCTGAACAAAATATGGTTCGGGAGCATGATATGGATCGAGGTCGCCGCTGTCCCAGCTGCCGTTCCCGTTAAGGTCTCTGAAAACCTTAACGGTATACTCAAGTGGCGGAAGGTCATCAATTTCAATCTCCCTATCAAAACTCCTGGAAACAGACACATTTTCATCTTTATCATTGATCCTCACTTCGTGTAAACCGTTGGTATCCGCATCTGCAACGGCAATTCCAATCTCCCCGAGCTGGTTCCGCTGCCAAACAACCGGACGAATATTTTCGTGACGCAGATCAAACGGATCCCAAACCCGGAATTCATAAGTAATTCCCGCCTGCCAAACATCCCGGGGATAAATATAGAGCCGGTGTTTGTCTACATTCAGTGAATCCCAGCCACGCACAGGCCTGTCTCCTTCTATCACAATAAGTGAATCCGTTACCAGCGGATCATCGATAAATTTGTTGTAAGTGATCACAACCGGCTCGTCCGGAAATACCCCGTCAACCGATTTGCTTCCAAGCAATTTCAAACTGACAGTATCTTCAACAGCTGATCCGGGAAACGGTTCGATATCGGCTACTGCTTCATTACCGGCTTCGTCCTTTATATAGACCATCTCAATCAAAAAGTTCTGTTCGGGGGTCAGTCCGCGTTCCGATTGAGCAAGCAAAACCAGTGGATCTTCGGGAGGCACAAAAATCGGGAAGGCCGTTGTATATGGATTCATCAGGGTGTCTGTTACTTCAATCCTGGAATCCTCTTCCCAGAATACCTCTTCGTCAAACCTGAGCCGGAGACGGTTTTCTGTCAGCAGTCCAACCCCCTCCAGCACAGGAGCTGTTGTATCCAATTCTGCCAGGTACATAGTTCCGATGTCAATTTCATCTCCCCGTTTGAGATCAAATTTCTCTGAATAGAAAGGCTGTGCTGCCTCCCGCTCAGGTTCCCATATTCTGTTGTTGTTCCGGTCGGCAACCCAAAGCGGCCTGTAGGTTCCTTCGCCAAGAAATGAGAACTCAACCAACCCGGCAGTATCGGTTTCAGCAACATAATTGGCAGGATCATAAATACCTCTCGGTTCCCGTATCAAAAATACTTTTAACCCCGACTCTGCTGAACCGTCTTCATGCAGCCTCACTCTTGCCGTCACTTTTCCACGGTCGATGATCGGACCGGTAGAAAGTGCAAGCTGAAACGGATTTTCAAGTTTATTGCTTCGTGTGTCTGTTAACTCAGTACCAATTCTGATGATTATGGTAGTATTATCGGGCAGTTCGGAATCGAACTCTATGGTTGCCTTTTTACGGCCGTGATTGATGTCAACCTGGAGATTCAGATCAGGCTCAATACTCAGAGCTCTTTGCAAGGTAGAACGATTAATAAATTTATTGAACTCAATTTCAATTTCATTTTCAGCAAAATTGACAGCACCGTTCTCGGGTGACGTTTTAATAATTTTCGGTCCGGTTCTGTCGGGTTCACCGCCGGTTGGCGAGACAGGAGTGGCACAAGATCCAAACAAAATCAATAGCAGTAAATATAGTCCGGCTCTGGCTAAATGCAGCATATAGAAACGAGTTGAAAATTTGAACTGAATATAAGCTTAACACCGGTTATTCACCAAGAATTTTAAACACTATCTAATCTGCTTAACCGGCAGCCGGATATGTCAATTTCTTTAAGGAGTACAAAAATTGACTTATAAGAGTTACATTTCAATAAGAATAAAAATGCTGACTGATATCCTTCACTATTTTAAAACGTAACTTATTATCACAAAAACAGGTTTTTGAAACTTGGGGATGAATATAAATGTTTTTAAAATGTGCTCTCGTGAAAAGCAGTAATGAGCAAATAGTTACCTGGTATACAAGATTCATTGATAATTGACAGAATAAATAAAAATAACAGAAAAGAGAAACTATGAAAGCACTTCTGATTGTAGATGTACAGAACGACTTCTGCCCGGGAGGAGCTCTTGAAGTGCCCGATGGAGATAAGGTTATACCCGTCATAAATTCATTGATCCCGCATTTTGATGCCGTGATACAAACACAAGACTGGCACCCGGCAGGTCATTACTCATTTGCGTCTTCTCATGACCAAAAACAACCGTTCGACACTATTAAAATGGATTATGGAAACCAGGTTTTATGGCCTGATCACTGTGTTCAGGGTTCAGAAGGAGCACAATTTCATCCTGACCTGGAGACTTTAAAAACGCAGGTAATCATCCGGAAAGGATTCCAAAAAGAGATTGATTCATATTCCGCTTTTTATGAAAATGACAAAAAAACGAAAACCGGACTTACCGGGTATTTGAATACCCGGGGCATAGATACACTCTATGTTGCAGGACTTGCAACTGATTTTTGTGTTAAATGGTCCGTTTTAGATGGCATAAAGGATGGTTTCAATTTATATGTGATAGAAGATGCAGTGCTTGGCATTGATATGGACGGATCTGTGGATGCTGCATGGCAAGAGATGAAAGAAGCCGGGGCAGCGGTTGTAAAAAGCGATCAAATTCTGTGAGAGTAGATTCAGACTTTGATGTAACAATACTTGGTGCCGGCATCGCGGGGCTGTCAGCTGCACGCAGTCTATCCCAAAAGGGATTAAAAGTCCTGTTACTGGATAAATCTGATCCCGGATCCGGTGCATCCGGCGCTCCGCTTGCACTATTGAATCCGGCGACCGGCCGCCGCGCAAAAAAAGCCTGGCAAGCTGAAAAGTGCTTAAAAAAAACAACGGACGTACTCAAAGATCTGCAGAAAAAAATCAGTAAACCGGTATTCGCTCAAAACAGTGTATTACGACCGGCCATTGTTAAAGATCTTGCTAAAAATTTCAGAGAATCTCCCGAAAAATATAACTGGCCGGACACTTGGGTTGAATGGCTTGATAAGGACCAAATAAAAACTATCATTCCGGGTGCAGCTTGCCATGAAGGCGGTTTGAAAATTTCCCCGGCTGCTACTGTCCATCTGCCGAATTATATAAAAGCATCCGTTATAGATTTGCAAGAAACAGGTATCCGTTTCATCAGGAATACAAATCCCGTAGTAGCGAAATCTGAAAAGAGGTGGATTATAAAAAACGATGATTATAATTTTTCTTCATCATACCTGTTACATGCTGCAGGTCAAAGCATTGCGAATTTTATTGAATGGGATTTTCTGAACCTTGAACTCGTAAAAGGGCAGACTCTGACCCTCTATTTTCATGATGATATTCCATTTCAGTGCTCATTATCGGCAATGGGTTATATTGCACAACTTCCCGATTATCCCAAAATGCTTGTGATTGGCAGTACGTACGAGCACAGTTTTAATCACGCCGATCCCGACAGTGAGGGAAAAGATTACTTATTAAAAAAATTTCGGATGATTCTTCCGGGATTCAGCAACAAAATCAGAGGATCAGAGCAATGGAGCGGTGTGCGAGTCAGCAGTTCAAACTATCTGCCGGTAATAGGAGAACATCCGCAGATAAAAAACCTATTCGTCTTTACAGGTTTGGGTTCCAAAGGATTGTTGTACGGGCAACACTGTGCAGATCTTCTTGCAGATCATATTATAAATCAAACACCGCTGCCTGCTGAACTATCACCATCCAGGTTTCAGAAAAAATGACACTTTTTTACCGGAACTGAAAATTTTCTACAAACCTGTAGAAATACCTACATGAACTTTACCATTACTGATCTCATCTTCCGCCGATACTGCATAGGATACTTTCAGGAAACCGAGAGCCGTCTGAAAAGCAATACCGAATCCAAAAGATTGAATACTATCTGTCACTTCAAACTGGTCCGTATCTTCGTTGATTAACTGCGGACGCTTAAATCGTCCGAAGGTTCCAAATCCGAAAATATATGAATCGGGACTCAGCAGCTGCCTGAATTCAAGATCACTCCAGAGTGCAGCTGAAGCACGAAATTGGTCTTCCCTGAAACCCCGGATGGATTCCGTGCCGCCAAACCTGTGAAGATCTGTGATGATAAATGACGGGCTGTCTATGAAATAGCCCTCAAAACCGGGTGTCAAGACCTGTCTGGGTCCTATTTTGAAGAAGGCTCTTCCTTCTGTTGTAAGTATTGTTTGAGAAAAATTATCTTCTTTGGTTTCATCAAGGCGATCATCGGTTATAAATCTTCGCCCGCTTTCTAACAGTGCCCGGAATTGATACCCCGAAGTGGGTACCAGCAGTCGGTCCACATTCCGCAGGTGAAATCCAAAACCGAGAAATGTTGCACGTGAATCAAGGTTCACTGCATCCCGGAGAGTCTGGTCGCTTACAGATGAAGTTTCTGCCCTGATACTGCCCAGAAGTTCAAATCCCGGCAGTATCATAAAACCTGCGCCGAATTGAAAGTTTCGTTCGAGGTAAGCTGAATCCTGTTGCGTAAAATGAAGTGAGGCACTTGCCCTGAGTGGCAGACCTGCTATGAACTGTTGCTCTCCTTCGATAAACAGTTTTGTAACCAGCGGTCTCAGCTGCTCAAATTTGATCTGCAGGTTTGTGCCGTCAGTAATCATATTGCGAAGCCTGAGATCTGCATTACCTGCAATCTGTGGTGTGCCATCTGCATCAGGGACAAACCCTATGATTCCGTCAAAAAAGTTGAGCTGCTGCTCCTCAACCCGGAACCGGAGAAAAGCTTTTTCATCCTGAAACACAAGGTCAGCCTCTTCTGCAGATATCAGTAGATCTGAATTCAAAAGATTCTGCCGGGCCTGTTCCATAAGCCGGGGTGTAATCATTGAACCCTCCGAAACCCTGGCAACTCTCTCAAGAAACAGCGGATTGTTTCGCTCGGCACCGCTGAAGAGAATTCCGGATAAGCTATAACGCTCGTTTGCTGTTATTTGAATCTCAATATTTGCACTGCATGACGACTCTATCCTCTCAACCCTGGTCACCTCAATACCGGCCAGCAGATATCCCCTATCTTCAAATTGCCTCAACTTTTGACGGATATACACCTCAACATTTTCTTTTGTGAAAAACTGACCTTCAATTACCGACTCAAAAACTGAACCGGAAAAATTGAGTGTGTCTGGAATAACAATTTCATCTGCGGATTCAACCGTGTAGCGACATCCGCTGTTTACATACCATTTCTCACTTGTTGCACCTGTAACAACGGAATCAATTTCTGCATCAAGCCAAGCATTATTCGAAAACCAGGTGATGATTTCAACAGATGCATCCGTCCTGTTCTTTTCCCGGACAAAAACTTTTAGGGATCCGGGGATTTCTTCTTCCAGCTCCGTTTCGTTTTGAACAATAATTTCTGTTCCCTTCTGAGCATTGCTGACAATGGGAATGATCATAATAAAACCAGGCAGGATAAAAAGAGACAGCCGGCTGATCCATTTCATGTTGATTTTATCTAACTATATCTTTGACAAAATTCGGGAGTGCAAAGGATGCATAATGTATTTCAGAATTATAATAACGCAGATTACCTGCAAATGTTGAGCTTTTTATTCTCTCTTCAACAACACTGTCACATGCTTCATATTTTTTTGATGCAAACGCCATCGACCACATGCCTGCCGGATAGAGCGGGATAAAGCAGAGATACATCGAAGAGACCGGGAACAGCTCTTTTAAGTTCCTGAAAACGGCCTGAATACTCTGGTGATAAGATTTTACCCATGGGCTCTCAGTTTGAGAGGTCAGTATTCCATCTTCATTTAGTGCCTCATAGCAGGATTGGTAAAACTCCTTTTTAAACAAACCCTCGGCAGGTCCAACAGGGTCGGAACCGTCAATAATAATGACATCATACGGTTCAGTTACATTTTTCACGAATGCAATACCATCTTCAAAAAGAAGATTAATCTTAGGATTCTCAAAATCACCGACATCCGGAAAATGCAGACGGGAAGCCTCTACAACATTTCTGTCGATTTCAACCATATCCAAATGTTGAACCGCCGGATGCTTCATAACTTCCCTTGCGGTCCCGCCGTCTCCGCCACCAATGATTAATACACGCTCGGGATTCGGGTGACTGAAGAGTGCCGTATGGGCAATCATTTCATGATAGACAAATTCATCTTTTTCAGATAGCATCACCATGCCGTCGATGATCATCAGATTGCCCCAGGTGTCGGTCTCATACACCTCGGTGAGCTGGTATTCTGACTGTTTGGAATACAGAAGTTTTTTAAGACCTATTGTCAGCCCTGTTCGCTCGTGATAAAACTCGTTGTATTGTAAAGACATAAAAATATGCTGTTTTAAAATCATTTTCCGCTGCAAATAACTAAGCAGCAATACGGCTCCACACAAATCTTGAATGCAGCAGATGTTTACAAAATTCTTCGTTTTGATACCTTGCTCAGCGGTTTCATCCTTTCAGCTCCGACTGAGTTCCGTAAGTAAACTGAATTTACTTGTACCAAAGAACGGCTGCCGCAAATGTAGCTCCGGTGCGAATAACTTTATGCTCAATACCAATGGATTTTATTTCCTTAAGTTTGCGATTTCTGTAATCAAAAGCATCAATTACCATTTGGCGAACAATACCCTCTACTGTATCCAGTGCAGCGTGGTCCTCAAATTCCATAATCACACCAGCCTCTTCCTGATTCTCGGGGATACCTACTGCAATAGCTGATGAAATATGACGACCCGGAGTTACACCATCAATTGTTGCATATGCCAGGGGAATCAATGCTCCCTTTGGCAGCTGAATATCCTGAACAGATACCTGTTCGGCACCCGGAGGCAGGATGCTGCTCATTCTCATTAAATTCGTATCGCCAACACCCGCTTCAAGCAGCGCGTTGTCGAAAGCATTCAGTCTCGTATTGCCCTCAGCAGCACCTTTTACCAGGCAAAAAATATTTGGAGTTTGTACCATCATAGTGTTTGGGAAAAAGTAAGATTTTCAATTCGGGTTTTACATCTGAAAGGATCATCAGTTATGATAGCTTTCACCTGAAATAGCTGCTGTTGGCTTAAAAAGAAGTTTCTGCCCTTGCGGTACTTTAAACAGACCCCGCTTCATCTCCATACTTGAAACATTTTGAGAATTAAAGTCTTCTTTAAGCTGTTCCTGTATAACCCAGGGATCAATTGTGTCACCGCATGTAAAAATATCAACTGCAGCGTAATTGTATTCAGGCCAGGTGTGAATTGCAACATGAGATTCAGCTATAACTACAACACCGCTTACTCCATAAGGACTGAATTTGTGGAAATTGTGTGAGATGATTGTTGCTCTTGATGCCTTTGTAGCTTTGAGAAGTGCTGATTCAATAAAGGATACATCGTTTATTTTTGAGTCTTCGCAGTCGTAATATTCAACCAGAATTTGTTTTCCAAGTGCTTCCATTTTATAAAATTCTTTCTCTGTATTTAGTGACGGTTTAATTATGTTTCAGATAAATATTGATTTACAAATTTATTTTTAATTCGCAACATATTTGTGTTGTTTAAGGTTTTTAAGAAATAGAAAATTCATTGCAGTTACAAAAAATTAAATTACACAGAATTTTTTAATTAATGACAGATCCCGGAAAAAAAATTTCAAAAAATTCTGCCCTTCATATCTACCGGGCTTTACTTAAGCCAAGACTTATTGAAGAGAAAATGCTTTCACTGCTCCGGCAAAGCAAAATTACCAAATGGTTTTCCGGCATCGGCCAGGAGGCGATCTCTGTTGGTTTAACGCTGTCCGTTGATAAAGATGATTATATCCTGCCGATGCATCGCAATCTTGGAGTCTTTACAACCAGGGAGGTTTCCCTCTATCCACTGTTTTGCCAGCTATTTGGTAAAGCGGACGGTTTTACAGGCGGAAGGGATCGCTCGTTTCATTTTGGCCTCCCTGATAAAAAAATCGTTGGTATGATATCACACCTTGCAGCTACAATGCCTGTTGCTGATGGTTTGGCACTTGCACTTACGTTAAGTAAGAAGAACAATGTCGCATTCAGTTTTTGCGGAGACGGGGCTACAAGTGAAGGTGATTTTCATGAAGCACTGAACCTTGCCGGTGTTTGGGAATTGCCTGTTGTTTTTGTGATTGAAAACAATGGATACGGACTCTCAACACCGGTATCCGAGCAGTATGCATGTGATGATCTTGCAGACCGTGCTGCAGGTTATGGCATGGAATCAATGATCATAGACGGTAATGATATTTTTGATGTAATGAGTGCAATTGAGAAAGCCCGGAGTCTTGCTCTGACAGGAAAACCTGTATTGATAGAAGCCAAAACATTCCGGATGCGCGGACATGAAGAGTCCTCCGGAACATTTTATGTACCAGATCTTCTTTTCGAGAACTGGGCCGAGAAAGATCCTGTAGCCCGGTTTGAAAAGTGGATGCTCGATCAGGGGCATTTTGAAAAACCGGATGAATTTGAAGAGATCAGAAAAGAGGTAAAAAATGAATTTGAGGCACCTTTAAAAAAGGCTCTCAAATCTCCTGAACCTGAATTTGACAGAGAGAAGGAAGTTGGTGACGCGTGGTTCATCAATTCCGCGGCTGCTTCCAAACGGAAGGCGGATGTTGACTCACAAGAAAAATGTGAACGGCGGTTTATTGATGGTATTCAGACGGCACTTTTCCAGGCTTTTGAAGAAGATCCCTCGTTTGTGCTGATGGGCCAGGACATAGCAGAATATGGCGGGGTTTTTAAAGTATCTGAAGGAT
>CAYVBJ010000011.1:0-75236 GCA_964449075.1 uncultured Balneolaceae bacterium | reverse complement strand
CACTGGGCGGGTATAAACCGGTTCTGGAAATGCAGTTTGCCGATTTTATATCATGTGCATACAATCAGATAGCTAATAATGTCTCAAAATCTGTATACAGATGGATGCCGTCATTAAACCTCACGATCAGAGCACCGCATGGTGCGGGAATTGGCTCCGGTCCATTCCACTCTCAATCTCCGGAGGGCTGGTTTATGCAACACCCGGGGCTGCGGATTCTTGTTCCTGCAACTGTGGAAGACGCTCAAAATATGCTTTACACCTCACTCTTTGACGAAAATCCCGTCCTCTTCTTTGAGCACAAAAAATTATACAGAAGCATCAGGGATACAGTTCCGGAAAAATGCAGAATTGTAGATCTGGAAAGTGCAAAAATTCAAAAAAAAGGAAGCGATGCCGTTATTATTACCTACGGAATGGGAGTTCACTGGGCGCTGAAAACCGCAGAATTATTTTCTGCAGAGAAAGATTACTCGATAGAAGTACTTGACCTGAGATCTCTTGCCCCGATTGACTGGCTCTCCATTTCAAAGAGTTTAAAAAAGACCGGAAAAGTGCTGCTTTTACAGGAACCGTCTGAAATTATGGGGCCGATGAGTGAAATATCAGCAGGAATTTCAGAAAATTATTTTGAATATCTCGATGCTCCCATTATGCGGTGCTCATCTCTGAATATGCCTGTTCCTTTTAATAAAAACCTGGAAAATGAGTACCTGGCAAGTTCAAGACTTAGCGGTCTACTGAAGGATCTGCTGATGTACTGACTGAGATGCTAATTTCTGACTTTATACAAATTACGTCTCTCATTTTGAATTAAATTTTTATCCGGAATTTGCTCAAGATCAAAACACATGAATACAAGTATTGTAAACCAGGAGACCAATATTACCGATATAATTATTAAAATATTTAATTCCATAAGTATTACCTGTGATCGAAGATTTTGAATTTAGTTACCCTGAAAAATGCTATCCTGACCCTATATTATAGATGCGGATTTATTTTCAAAAGTGCATCATGTTAGTTATTGAACAATTTTTTCACCAAAATAATTTTTTTATCTGTGGTGAAATAAACTTCTCAATTTTAAGGATGGATTGTAACGAAAAGAATATCTAAGCATTACCAAGATGTTAAGAAACTGAACCATGACTTACAGCTACAGAGAATCCTTTAAAATCCGGATGAATGAAGCCGACACAAAAGGTTTCCTCAGGCCGGATGCACTTACCGGCCTTCTTCAGGAAACAGCTGGCAACCATGCCGAAAAACTGCAATTTGACATCGCAGATCTTCAGGAAAAAAATTGCACATGGATTCTTCACAAACTTCATTTTAAAATGAACGGATATCCTCGATGGCGTGATACAATTACAATTGAGACATGGCCTTCAAGCGGTAACCGGCTGCTCGCCTATCGTGATTTCCGAATTCTCAATCAACAAAATGAACTGCTGGGTTTGGCGGTCAGCCACTGGATCATTTTTGATCTCATAAAAAAGCGCCCCGTCCGTATTTCGAATAGTATTCTTAAATTGGGAGCAGATATTGAAGAACATGTACTGCCTGTTGACAGTGATATCGTAACAAGTTCTGAAAAGGATTTAAAAGTAAGGAACCGGTTCGAAGTACATTATTCTGATTTGGATTTGAACAACCATTTGAACAACACTGTTTACGTGCGGTGGATTCTCGACTCTCTGCCTGTAAAAACAGCAGAGGCAGGATACTGCAAAGAGTTAATAATCAAATTTAAATCTGAAGCTACGTATGGAAACCGGATCAAATCCTGCCTTGGCGGACTGGATGATTCTGCCTATACCCATAAACTATTTTCTGAAGATAGCTCTTCGTGCCACGCGGAAGCCAACTCAGTATGGAAATCAATGAAAAGTCTGGAATCCTCTTAAATCCGCCCGACAAAATCACTGCGTTTTATCTTCATTATCTTTACCCGGTGTTTCAGATCCGCCGGAATTTTTCGTCATCTCACTCATTTTTTTAGCAATGGGTCCTTTTTTCCGATTCATGGAATCGGGTACTTTTCCAAAAAGAAAGCCGAATGGTTTTAACGAGTTAACTTCATCAAATACAATTTTTGCCATTGCGCCAAGCGGAATAAACAGTATCATACCTGCAAGTCCCCAGATCTGGGCACCGGCAAATAATAAAATGATTGCGACAAAAGCATTCATGCTCACCTGGTTACCCACAATCATAGGTGTCAGCAAATTACCTTCAACCATTTGGACTACGTAAAAACTGACTAAAATCAACAACGGATAGATAAGCGAATCCATGGTAAGCAGTGAAAAAAGTATGGGGAAAACAGACCCGAAAATCGGCCCGATAAACGGTATAATATTCAAAAAGGCTGCAAATACTCCGAAAAACACTGCATGTTTTACGCCTATAATCATCAGAATCGCCGAATAGAGAACAGCCAGGATCAGAATAACGATTGTCACCCCTGAAATGTAATACTGAACTACATTTTTAATACCGTCAATAATATCACCTACGGTTTGTCTTTCAGGCTTTTTATCGCTGGCAAATAGTTTTAATACAAATTCATGTAAAAAATCCCTTAAGAGCAGAATCAGAAACACATAGATTGGAACAAGAAATGCTGCGGTAAGCACAGACGCGGCCCCGGCAATACCTGTTGTTAAAGCAGAAATATTTGCGCGCACGAAGGCAAAAAGTGATTCTTTCAGAGATTCAATATCAAAAGCTGTATCAATCCCAAACCAGTTCTCAAGAAAGGCATTAAAACTGATAAGCAATTCCTGTAACCGACTTTCAACAAGTTCAATATCCTCAGCAAAAGCCGTAAGTTGATTGTAGAAAAGAAATATCAAGCCGCCAATAATTAAGAAACTGACAAGAATTGTAATGATTACCGAGAATAGTCTGGGAATCTTGAAATTTTCCAGCTTTGTGCATACAGGTGATAAGAGTATTGAGAGCAGTATAGCAAAAAGCAGCGGCACCAGCAGCGGCTTTGCTACAATCATGGCAAAAACCGTTAGAACCAGGCCAGTTAATATTACTGTGTACTTTACATACCAGGCCTGTTCGGCTTTATTATTCATAGATACTACTTTTAGTTAGCTGTTATTATTCCGCCGGTTCAATATGTATAGCTGCACCGCCACCTGCAGCTAAATTAAGATTAATTGAAGAGTTCCTGTCAACTTTTATCTCATCTATCCCGAAAGAATAAGGATTTGATTCCCAGTGTGCATCCTCACCATCCCTGTATATAATTGCTCGGTATGCAGTACCATCTTCCAGAAAATCCAGTGCAAGAGTGATATCTCTCTCATTTTCATCAGTAACCGCACCGACAAACCAGCGGTCTTCTCCCCTCTCTTTTCGTGCAACAACTGCATAGTCACCAATTTCTGCATCCGGAACGATAGTTTCGTCCCAGTCTACCGCCACATCCCTGATAAATTGAAATGCAGGATGAAAATCACCATCTGTTTTGTAGTTTTCCGGCAGATCTGCAGCCATTTGGTGGGGACTGTAAATTACTACATAGAGTGCCAGCTGGTTAGCGAGTGTTGAATGAACCCGTTCATCCTCACGATATTCGTCAAATAGTAAATCAAATATTCCCGGGGTGTAATCAGTCGGTCCGGAAAGGCCCCGTGAAAACGGTAAGATGGTTGTATGCTCTGGAGGATTCCCATCACTCCATGCATTGTACTCCATGCCTCTCACACCTTCCCGGGTCATCATATTGGGATAGGTTCTTCGAATCCCGGTTGCCTTAATCGGCTCGTGTGCATTTATCGCAATTTTATAGCGTGCTGCAGTTTCAACAACTTTGCGATAATGCCTGACCATGAATTGCCCGTGGTGAGCTTCACCCGATGGTACGATCGCACCGGCATATCCTGTTTTAACTGCCCGAATGCCAAGACTGTTGTATAGTTCAAATGCCGGTTCAAGTCTCTCTTCATATGGAGCTGCCTGTCCAGATGTTTCGTGATGCCCGATTATCTGTACTTCATGTTGATTGGCATAATCAACAACTTTTTCAAGGTCAAAATCGGGATAGGATGTTGTGAAATCAAAAAACCCTAGACTATCGGTGCCCCAATACTCCCATCCAGTGTTCCAGCCTTCAATCAGTAAACCTGCAATTCCTGCTTCGGCATTAAAATCAATATAACGCATCGCATTTTCAGTAGTAGCGCCATGAGCTCCTTCACGTCCCAGACCCGCAGTATAGGAGTCCTCAGCCAATTCTTCCAATCCCCAGGAAGTTTTCCCCAGGTGCATTTCCCACCAGATACCTGTGTATTTCATGGGTTCAATCCAGGAGGTGTCTTCCAGTTTGTTTGGTTCGTTCAGGTTTACAATTAAATCTGATGTGAGCAGATCTCCTGCACTTTCCGTTACCTGTACTGTTCTCCAGGGAGATACAAACGAGTTACCCGTTTTTACTTTTGTGCCGTCTGCCCAGGGCACAAGTTCCGATTTCAGAATCTGCCCATCCTGTACAGCAAGAGTCATTCCGGGGTAATCAGTGAGATTGGCTTCATGAAAACTCATGTAGAGACCGTTATCCGATTTCATAGTAACCGGTGTATTAACTGCTTTAAAGTTATTAATCCACCGGTCTGCCCTCTCATTCTCGGCTTCATATTTTGAGGCATCAATTTCGCTGATCTTCGTAGTCTCATACAGGTATTCATAACTATCGTAATCGGCAGGAATCCACCAGGCTGTGTGATCGCCGGTTAAATTGAATTCGGTAATTTCGTCCATCACAAAAAGGCTGTCAACTCCGGCCTGCTCCTGAAATTCGTACCTGAACCCGATGCCGTCATCAAAAGCTCTGAATCTAAGATGTAACTCCCTACCCGGCTCTTCATTTTCTCTCAGTTCGATATGCATTTCATTATAGTGGTTGTGAATATCACTCTTATCACCCCAAACTGGTTCCCAGTTTTCCTGTACCGATGAACGGGTTATACCAGCAATTTCGAAACCATCAGTCAGGGACGGCTGATTCTTAAATAAGTAACCCAGCTTTGACCTTTCAATAATAAGTTCATCCTTATATGAAATTTCGTAGTTTGCCTCTCCCGTTTCCGAAACATAAAAGTTAAGCACCATGTTGTTATCCGGGGATTGTACCCTGGTATTTTGCTCAGTATTGCAGGAAATAAGAGATGCCAGCAGAATATAACCGAAGATATACTTCAAAATACCCGTAAAAGCTGAATATGTATTCATAATGTTTAGTTTAGAATGCAATAAAAATCATGATTAGAAATTCTTTCACCTCAGAGAAGTTTACTAAAGCTGACAATCAAATTCTAATCCTAAAAAATTTGAATAAATATTACAGTGAATGGCTGCTATGAAAAGTGTAGTTACTTATTTTTTACTCGGGGGTAATCTTCGTCTCTTCTATACTCATTTGGATTTTCCTCCATCCTTTTAAACTCTTTCAGGGTATAAATCAGGCCAATTATAAGTAATAATGAAACAAACATACCTGCAGTAAAAAGAAATGATGTATCCATTTTCAGTTCCTTCTGTTTAAGAGCTTAAAATAAGCGCCAAATCCAAGTATTGATGGCACCCAAAGGCCTACAAATACACCGCTTTCACGATCTATTGTGAACCAGAGTATAATTGATAGGGCCATTGATATAATAGCAGCACTAAGTATAAAGTAATCAGATGTTTTTAACATATTCAGTCAATTATTAATGTTGTTTTCATAACAAAAGAATAAGGAGTGAATATCGTTCCATCAGCCCTTAAAACTGTGTGTAAAGTTTACATAAAGCTAACAGGATTAAATGAGACTTTCCTAAAGGCATTTTTAATGCTTTAAAAAAGAGATAAATTAATGAGACCGGATGTTTTCTTTTTACCAGTCCGGGGCAAAGCTCGGATTCACTAGTCTGTGGGATTTATCTAGCTGATCTATAGCTTCAAAATCCTCATCGGAAAGAGCAAAATCGAATATATCGATATTCTCTTCGAGGTGTTTTTTACTGGATGCTTTCGGAATAGCTACTACGTTTTCCTGTTCAATCAGCCAGCGCAGAGAAATTTGTGCCGGTGATTTTTCATACTTTTCCGCGATCTCATTTAACAGAGGATTTTCCATTACTTTACCCTGGGCCAGCGGGCTGTAAGCAGTAATCAAAAAATCATTTTCATAGGAATAATCAAGCAAATCGAACTGATCCAGAAAGGGATGAAATTCTACCTGGTTTGTAAATATTGGAATTCTGTACTCTTCTATAATCTGTCTCACCAGTGACAAGGGAAAGTTACATACCCCGATATTCATCGCTTTTCCCTGGTCTCTTAAGGACAGCATGGCTTCAAGCGTTTTGTCTAACGGGACATGCGGATTTGGCCAGTGAATCATAAGTAAGTCCACATATGAGGTTTGAAGCTCTTTTAAACTGCTCTCCACTGAGTGAAGAACTTCATCGTGTTCCAGGTTTGTATGCCAGATTTTCGTGGATAGAAAAATATTATCCCTGTCCACAGAAGAGACCCTGATCGCCTCTCCTATCTCTCTTTCATTTTTGTACATCTGAGCTGTATCGATATGCCGGTAACCTATCTCCAAAGCTTCAAGAACAGTTTTTTTACACTCTTTGCTTAGCAGTTTGTAAGTGCCAAGACCTATTTCAGGAACAGAAACATATTGAATAATTTTATGCTGCATGAATAAATAAGTATGTAAGAATTAATTTAGAGTTTATTTTATATTTGTTTAAATAATCAGCCAATTTCAAACGTATAGTATAAATATAAGTTAGCACTATTTAAATCTATAAAGTTTATGTGAAATTTACTATTTAACAAGCGTCATTTTTCTTGTGAGAACCCTGTTACCCGCATCCATCTGTATAATGTAAATACCGCTTGGCATTTCACTAGCGTCCCAGACAATTGAATGCTCACCGGCCTGCAAAACATTTTCTAAAAGTATTGCAACCCGCTGACCAACAACATTAAAAATTTCAACTTTCACTGCCTGTTGTTCCGGCAGGTAAAACTCAATATTGGTAGTCGGATTAAACGGGTTGGGATAATTTTGATTTAATGCAATTGCATCGGGCGTTTCAGAATCTGTTTCAATAGCCGTATTAAATGCACCCGGTTCAGGATTAATATTTATTTTTAATCTTGGTTCAAGTTCAAGTTCAGGCACCGGAAACAGTCCGGGTTCTGCAGGCAACTGATCCATCCTTATATCGGATTCAGATGCCTGGAACTGAAAGATTTCTTCTTCACGCATATCAATTTGAACTCCGGTTTTCAAGTCGGTAAGCGTTATCTGCCAATGGTCAGGCAGCCATTCATCAAATGTCCAGTTTAGAGTTGCCATGCCGGAATTTCTGACAATCAAAGGTGTCAGATAAAAAGCTATCTGGTTGGAATCATCAACCGGTTCTGATATCTGCGCCAAAGCTTTTTTTGTGCCTGGTGAATTGGTAAAATAGATGAGTGCCGCGCTGTAGGATTCTTCTTCACTCATTCGAATCGGCCAGAATTTTGACACTTGGTGCTTTATTTTATCAAGCTCATCACCCTGAATAAGTTTGATTGCAGCTGCACTATCGTAATAGCGCATATCATTATTGGATTGAACTATAAACTCAAATTGAATTACCGGGTTTTTAGAAACCGGAACCTGAACAGGTTCTTCCCTGATTTCAATGTTCTTTTCAAGTAAGTCAGGTAGAATAAATCCTTTCCAGTAAGGAATTTCAGTTTCAAAATGATTTATTAACCTGAACGACTTTTCAACCGGATCCCAGCTTTGAACAGCAAATACAGCAGGTTCGCCTGCAGGATTAACAATATGTTTTAATGTTATTGGCTTTGGAAATGGATTTCCGGCTAAATTTACCAACCCCGGGTTTTCTGAGTCAATCTTAAAAGATTGAACTGATGGAATCTCAGTTGCCATGATTTTCTGCAAACCGCTTTCTTCAGGTTCGATTTTCAAAAGCCCTGCAGAACCCGGGCTCAGATCAGTCAAAGCTGATTTATTCCAGAGCTTACTACCGTCATTACGAGAATCATTTACTATTAATACGCCGGGAAAATTCCGATTCAATTCAGTTACAGCAATTCCCGGCATCCCTATCAGGTGCCAGCCGGAAGTTTCAAAAAACTTTGAAAATACTCTTATTGTGGACCCATCCCTTCCGGGAGATCCTTTTATCTGATTGCCAATAGAAGACTCAGAAGCTGCAAAAGATTCCATGCTTGCGTATCCGTCATGTGCATCCCCGGTATTACTTAACTCCCATGACCTCCCGGAGAATATTTCATCATATGTAGCTTTTGATACGTCAACCGAATTGTAGACGAGCTTTATTGAACCGCCGTTCTGATCTATGGATAGTGAATTGTAGCTATAATTGCTGTTATAGTATGAGGTTTCGCTTTCTATATTGGAGAAGACAGAAAATTCATGCGGATTTATATTTATATCTTCCTGAATTACTTCATATTTATCATTAATCCATATCTCCACTCCAATTAGAGAAATTGGTTTGTTTGTAGCATTATAGACTTCAAAATACTCAAAACTTCCGTCGGAAGTTTCAACCGACGGTAATATTTCAGTTATAATTAAAGATCCCGGATAAAGTTTTTCCTGTTTTTCAATGGTTTCGGTTCTCGCTTCAATGCTTTGCAAAGCAAAAAAACTATTTCCTTCTTGCATTCTCCAGATCCACCTGATATCAATTTTATCATCTTTTTTAACATAAATCTGATCCAGCGAATACTGCATGCTTACAGAGATGAACTCATCGTCCGTAGTTACGGAAGGTGGAATAAAATATCCTTCATGTGCATCATTCCAGCCGGATTCATTCACTCTGTACTGCATTTTGAGTTCAGGCACCTGGTCAGAACGAACAATCCAGTCGAATGCAAGATTCAATTCACCAATCGGAGACTCTGAACTGTTTTGAAATGAAAACGTTGCAAAGGTACCATTCTCCATGGAAGAGGTTTCAAAACCCAGGGACATAACTTCATTTAGGGCTTCAAAAGTATAAAAAGGTGAGTTCAGAACGGGTTCAGGTAAAAAATTATTTTTTATTGGATATTCTTTTCCAAGGGCAATGGATCCTGCAAAGATCTCAGAGTTCACCGGGTTGATCTGTTTGACATTCCCCGCATCAATCTCTTCTGAAGCAGAAAAAATGATAGCAGTAGTCTGATCACCCGTTAACTTAATCTGGCCGGATGCTGCTTCCGGGACGGAAACAGACAAAAAAGCCAGACAAATACCAATAAAAAAAAATTTTACTCGTAGCTCTATTATCATAAGCGATTTTTAATCGCGGATTACTTATAGAAGTAAGTAATAAAAATTTTTTGTAAAAAACATCGGGTAAGTGAAATCCTAATAATTATTTTCGGAATAGCCCAGGCCGCTGAGTTTATTGATCCGATTTCTGCTTTTCTCCAACAGCGGTTCCACATTTTCATTATCAAGATTTATCACTGTTTGATAAGCATCTACCGCAGGTCCGGGCCTGTTCATCTCCTCTAAAATTTCAGCTCTTGTAAATTGAAATATGGAATTTGCCGGATATTCACTAATCAGGGAATCCAGGTAAGAGAGAGCTGTTTTATAATCCAACTCCTTTCGATAGAGATAAGCAAGAATCATTCTTGCATCCACACTTACATAAGAATCTGAAGAAGCTGCTTTTTTAAGCTCATTTAATCCGAGTTCCCTGTCACCTTTTAATCCGAATATATTTGTCATCCATTTTAATTCTCGTGGTACATTCCCAACCATATATTGAAACATTCCCCTTCCTATGTATGCATCGGGACGAACTTCATCTAACGACAGGAGTTTACGGGTGTAACCAAAACCCTGCAAGGCACTTTTAATTGCTTCCCTGTACTCTTTCTCACCCGCAGCAACCAGGCTTCTGTAACCATAGAGTCCGCTTAAAAGCATGACCGTGGTTGTATCTGCAGGTGAATTTTTAAGCATTTTCTCACTTTTCTCAATAGCAACTTCAGATAATTCAAAAAAGCTCTCGGAATATTCATGATTTTGCTCTACAAAAAAATATTTCCAGAAAGGAATCATAGATTCGAAGAAATAAGCTCTAGGATCATTCGGGAACTCATCTTTTAGCTTTCTAAAATGCTTCCGGGCATCTGCCCAGTCTGTTTGATAAAAAGATTCAATCCCTTTCATGAGCTGTTCATCGTAATACTCCGATGCACCCGAATTTGCTTTTAAATCAGCTACGCCAACCAGAGTTAAATAAAGGGAGATTATGAATGTCATTATAACTGAAATTTGAGTATAAATTATCATGTAGAAAAATTTTCAAGCGTAAATCGTTTCCGAATTTTGATATAAATATTTGCAAGAATTACAGTTAGAAAATTCCGGAAAGATTATTGAATCTTTCTGTACCGGAATATTAACAGGTCTGAACCGGTAATGTTCCGGATCATTAAATCTGAATCCATTTTCAAATGCATGCTGGAGTCTTTATTTTAAAATCAGTCTAAATAATTTTTTTTGTGAATAAAGATGCAAATTACCATTCAGAAGCGGTATATTCGATCAGATTTTTGATTGACTTTCGATTACTGAGAAGATAATTTTATTTTCTGTAAGATAAACAGTTTTATATGCTTGAAAATTACGTACCCATATTGGTTTTGATTGGCGTTACACTGATTGTAGCCCTTCTATTGATGACTCTATCAAGAATCCTCGGTCCCCACAGGCCAAATCGAATTAAACTTAATCCATATGAAAGCGGAATGGATCCTGTTGGTGAAGCCCGTTCAAGATATTCAGTTGCTTTTTACCTGGTAGCAATGGAATTCATTGTTTTTGACCTGGAAGTCGTTTTCATATATCCCTGGGCTGTTCGTTTTCTTGAACATGACATAGGAACGTTTTTTGCGATGATTGTATTTATTGTAATATTATTCATAGGGCTCTTTTATACCTTGAAAAAAGGTACACTCGACTGGGATTTTAAAGAGCTAAAATCTTCAAATGAAATCTGATATATGGGAATTGAAAGTGCTATGGGTGAGGGTTATCTCACCACAAAACTCGACACAATCACTAACTGGGCAAGAGCTAATGCAGCATGGCCGATGCCAATGGGATTAGCCTGCTGTGCTATCGAAATGATGGCATTTGCCGGTCCCCGATATGACGTATCCCGGTTTGGATCTGAAGTTTTTCGATTTTCACCACGGCAGAGTGATGTAATGATTGTAGCGGGATGGTGTTCCTACAAAATGTCGCACGCAATTCGCAGAATCTGGGATCAGATGCCCGACCCTAAATGGTGTATTGCAATGGGGGCCTGTGCTTCTACCGGGGGTATGCATCGCTGTTATGGTGTTGTTCAGGGAGTTGACAATTTCCTTCCCGTTGATGCATATATTTCAGGTTGTCCGCCACGGCCTGACGCAGTTATTCATGCACTCATGAAAATTCAGGATAAAATTAAAACTGAACATTCCGTTTTATTGGATACGTAATATGAGCAAAGAATTACAGCTTTCAGATCCACTGCAAAAAGTGATAGATGCACTTACTGATGAATTTTTCGATAAAATAATCGAAATTTATCAATCTTCGGGTGATACTTTTGTTCGCTTTGAAGCTGATGCAACTCTCGACCTTTGCAAATATCTTCGTGATGAACAAGGTTTTGTTTATCTGTGTGACATTTTTGGTATTGATCGTTATACCAATGAAGAGCGTTTTGAAGTTGTCTACAACTTAGTTTCGCTGCGTGACCGAACCCGCCTCTTTCTTAAGATCAGATGCGAAGAAGAGAATCCCAAAGTGGATTCTGTTTATAGTCTTTGGCCATCTGCTAATTGGTTTGAAAGAGAAGTCTATGATATGTTTGGTATCAGATTCCGGAATCATCCGGATCACCGCAGAATATATATGCCGGAAGACTACAAATATTTTCCCCTGCGAAAGGAATTTCCGCTCCTCGGTATTCCCGGATCAATTGAACTGCCAAGTACAACTCCAGATCCCGATTAACCGCTTTCATTTATGAAATTAGAAGATATACGTTCAAAAGTTAATCCCACTTTTTTTAAGGAACATCAAAATAGTTTATATAAAAGTCTCGAAGATAAACATACGACTATCGAAGAGATGGATGATGGTGATCCTCTTAATGCAAAAATGGTTCTCAACATGGGGCCTCAGCATCCGGCTACTCACGGAGTATTGCGGATGGTTCTGCAGCTCAACGGTGAAACAATTGAAAAAGCCAAACTCGATATAGGCTATCTTCACAGGGGTGTTGAAAAGATTGCTGAAAACAAAACCTACCAGGAATTCATGCCTTATACAGACCGCATGGATTACCTCTCTCCTTACAGTAATAATGTTGCTCTTTGCACAGCTGTTGAAAAAATTGCGAACGTTGAAGTTCCTGAACGTGCACATTACATTCGAATGATTGGATGTGAGCTTGCACGTATCTCTTCACATTTGCTATGGCTGGGCACGTTGGTGATGGATGCAGGCGCAGTATCGTTTTTTATATGGACATTCAGGGAACGAGAAAAGATCTACGACATCATGGATCATTTGACCGGTCATCGCTTTACAGTTTCACATGCCCGAATTGGTGGTGTTGCAAATGACATCACGGACAGCGCGATGGGACTGATTAAAGAATTTGCGCAGACTTTTCCAAAGGAATTAAAAGGATGGCATAAATTTCTTGACCGGAACCGCATATTTATAGACAGAAATGAAAATGTAGGAAATGTACCCACCGAAAAGGCTCTGGCCATTGGCGCTACTGGCCCTGTTCTGCGTGCTACCGGTTATGCTTACGATATCAGGAAGTTCGCACCTTACGCCAGATACGATGAAATCGATTTTGAAGTTCCAACGCGGCTCGAAGGTGATAACCTTGCACGATATTTTGTGCGCATGGAGGAGATGCATGAGAGTATAAAAATTATTTATCAATGTCTTGAAAAATTACCAAAAGGGCCTGTCCGAACCGATAATGCGAAACAGGCATATCCATCAAAGGATGAAGTTTACTACTCAATGGAAGGTATGATTCATGATTTCATGATGACAGACACCGGAATTTGTCCGCCCGCAGGTGCCGAGGCATATCACGCAGTTGAAGCGCCTAAAGGTGAACTGGGATATTATATCCAGAGTGATGGCACCGGCCATCCCTGGAGACTTAAAATTAAAGCTCCGTCATTCTGCAATTTGCAGGTACTCGAAAATATTCTGGACGGTGAGATGGTCGCAGATACTGTGGTAATAATAGGAGGAATGGATCCTGTACTTGGAGAAGCAGACAAATAACAGCTATGAAATACGAATTTACCAAAGAAGAACTCGAACAAATTGAACAAATCAAAGGCAAATACCCCGAGGTATTACCTGCAACACTTCCTGTGCTCTGGCTGGCACAGAATAAATTTGGCCATGTTAACGAAGATGTTCAGCGCCTGGTAGCTCATACTCTGGACCTCCCGGAGGCACATGTTCACGGAGTTGCATCATTTTACACCCAGTATTATAAGAAGGAAATGGGAAAACATGTGCTCGATGTTTGCACCTGTCTTAGCTGTCAGCTCTGTGGCGGATATGATATTCTCCATTATCTGGAAGAAAAACTGGGTATTAAAACAGGTGAAACTACCGAAGACGGAATGTTTTCAATTCAGGAAGTTGAATGCCTGGGAGCCTGTGGATATGCGCCTATGATGCAGGTAACCAATGATAAATATGTAAACCATCTGACACCGGAAAAAGTTGATCAGGTAATTGATGCCCTGCGTGAGAATAAAGAGCTGAATTATGAGCGTATGAAAATGCCTTTACTTAATGAAAATGACATCTGATATGGCAGTAGACTGGAAAAATTACGAACCTGTATTAATTCCGAATATACCGGATTTACATAAAATTGACGTGTATGAAAAGCACGGCGGTTATCAGGCGTTCAAAAAAGTGCTGACAGATAAGAAAAGCTGGCCGGAACCAAAAAGTGTTGTTAATGAAGTAAAGGAAGCTAACATCAGGGGGCGCGGAGGAGCAGGATTTAATGCCGGCTTAAAATGGTCTTTCATGCCGCCGGCTGACGGAAAACCACGGTATCTGGCCTGCAACGGAGATGAATCGGAACCGGGAACATTTAAAGACCGGAAAATATTTGAATACAATCCGCATGTATTTATTGAGGGCGCACTGATAGCCGCTTATGCAATGCAAATTACGACCATCTATGTATATATTCGCGGTGAATACGGCGATTACATAAAAATGATGGAGAAAGCGATTGATGATGCTTATAAAAAAGGTTACATCGGCAAAAACATTTTTGACTCAGACTATAGTGTTGATTTTTATGTGCATTCAGGAGCGGGGGCTTACATCTGTGGCGAAGAAACCTCTATGCTCGAATCACTTGAAGGCAAGCGGGGTTATCCCCGGGTAAAACCACCTTTTCCGGCCCAGAAAGGATTGTGGGGACGACCGACCACAATTAATAATATTGAAACGTTGTCTCATGTTGTCAGTGTAATAAATAAAGGGGCTGATTGGTTTAAAAATGTTGGGGCAAAAAATCA
This sequence comes from uncultured Balneolaceae bacterium, assembly GCA_964449075.1. Lineage (GTDB taxonomy): Bacteria > Bacteroidota > Rhodothermia > Balneolales > Balneolaceae > CAYVBJ01. The sequence continues at coordinate 60,584 of CAYVBJ010000011.1, read as the reverse complement.
TCCGGGACCAATTCTGTATGGCATTTCCGGACATGTAAACCGTCCCGGAGTTTATGAACTTCCATCGGGTGTACCAATACTGGATCTTATTAATGAAGTAGCAGGAGGAATTCGCAATGGAAAGAAATTGAAAGCTGTTATACCCGGCGGTTCATCTGTTCCTGTTCTTCGCGCGGATCAACTTGACGGTGTAACCATGGACAGTGACTCTTTGAGAGAAGTTGGATCTATGCTGGGTACAGCCGGAATGGTGGTAATGGATGAGGATACAGATATGGTAGACATGCTCTGGCGTATCACGCATTTTTACCATCATGAATCATGCGGGCAGTGTACACCCTGTCGTGATGGAACCGGATGGCTTGAAAAAATTATGCTCCGAATTAAAAATGGCGAAGGTGAAATCAAGGATCTTGACCTGCTATTAGATATTACCACCCAAATGGAAGGAAGAACAATATGCGCACTTGCAGATGCGGCAGCCTGGCCGGTACGGCATACAATTACCAGGTTCAGAGATGAATTTGAAGCAAGATGTAAGAAATCGATTCATGCCGCATAAATTGGAATCTCATTGAATCAATCTTAATTATACTGATAATTTTCAATTTTAAATTGAATCATAATGCCTGAAGTTTATATAGACGGAAAAGAATTTGAGTTTGAAGGCAAACCAAAACTGCTTCAGTTTATGCTTGATAATGGACTCGAGGTGCCTTTTTTCTGTTACCATCCATCCATGTCTATTCCTGCAAACTGCCGGCAGTGTATGGTTAAAGTGGGACTGCCTGTCAAAGACAGGGAAACCGGAGAGTATGAGCTGGATGAAAACGGTGAACGTGTTATACGCTGGTTTCCAAAGCTACAGACCTCGTGCAATACGGATATGAGTGAAGGAATGGTTGTTCTTACCCAGGAGACCGATGAACTGGTAAAGCGTGCTCAAAAAGATACACTTGAATTCATCCTGGCAAACCATCCCCTGGATTGTCCGATTTGTGACCAGGCAGGTGAATGTCCTTTGCAAATTCAAACTTACAAATATGGACCGGAAGGCAGCCGCTTTGAGGTTAAAAAAGTTCATAAACCCAAACGAGTTAAACTTGGCCCCCGTGTAACTCTTGATGCTGAAAGATGTATCAATTGTACAAGATGTGTTCGCTTCACTGATGAAATCAGTCAGACTCATCAGCTCACAATTGTTTCACGCGGAGATAAAAACTATCCCATCACCGCACCCGGGCGGGAATTTAATGATCCCTACTCTTTAAATACTGTTGATATATGTCCGGTTGGAGCTTTAACTTCGGCTGATTTCAGATTTAAGGCAAGAGTTTGGGAAATGAATCAAACACCAAGCATTGACATTAGTAATGGAAAAGGATGCAATATTGATCTTTGGACGCGGGATAATATTGTGCTGAGAATTACTCCGCGGTACAATGAATACGTAAATGACCACTGGATGCCAGACGTGGGACGCGAAGCGTACAAAATCTTCAATGAAAACAGAATTTCTAAACCGCAAATTAAACTGGACGGCGAAACAGTAAAATCTTCCTGGAATAATGCTCTTGAAACATTTGCCGAACAAATCGAATCATCTGCATCCGATGAGTTGCTTTTTGTAGGAAGTGCTCATGCATCTGTAGAAGAAAATTATTTGATTTCAAAAATGGCCAATTTGCTGGGTGCTGCAACTCCCCTTTTTGTTCCACACATTATTGAAGGTTCAGGTGATGGATTTCTGCTTGCTGACGATCAGGCTCCAAATACCAGCGGCTGCCGGCTTTTGGGACTGCAGGAAACGGATGCAGAAGCACTGCGGTCAAAATTTGACAATGCAAAAGTTGTTATTCTTCTAAATGATAATCTTGCAGATCGTAAAATTCTTACGGAAGACGATCTGGATAAAGTTTATACTGTATTTTTTGGAACAAACCGCGGACACACTTCAGAGACAGCAGACCTGGTTATTCCTGTTACGGTTGCTGCCGAACATGCTGCAAGCTACGTAAATGTTGACGGACGAATTCAGAGGACCTTTCCTGCTAAAGAGACCAAGTACGCGAACCGTCGTCTGAATCTTGAAATGAGCGAAGGCAGGCTTGATCGCTATGGAACAAGTTTTGATAACTGGGTAACTGAAGATAATAAAGTTGACTGTATGCCATTATGGAATATTTTTCATGACATTGGTGAACGGCTTGGCCTCAACTTACCCTACGGATCCGGAAGGGAAATTATGAGTGAAATATCAGATACACTTCCATCTTTTAAAGGTGTTTCTTATGAAAAAATGGATGATTTATCGGGTATACAATTGACAAAAGAAACCAAACAAGTAAAAACGAAATAAGAGCTTTCATGGCTGAAGTTACAGTTACTTCATATATTATTCTCGGAGTTTCACTCTTTATGTTGTTAAACTCGGCAGCTATTGCTGTCTATGCAGAACGGCGGGTAGCAAGTTTTATTCAGAATCGTGTTGGCCCAAACAGAGTAGGTCCATTCGGGCTCCTACAACCAATAGCCGATGTTCTGAAATTGCTTCTAAAAGAAGATGTGACTCCTATACAGGGTTATCGGTTCATTCATACCGTTGCTCCAATGATACCGGTTGTAACAGCACTGATGACAGTGGCTGTAATCCCCTTTGGTGAAGGAATTTATGTAACGGATATTAATGCAGGTGTTCTCTATTTGTTAGCGATTGCTTCTCTTGGAGTCTACGGAGTTACCTTGGCCGGATGGTCTTCAAATAGTAAATACTCGCTCCTGGGAGGCTTACGGGCAGCTGCCCAGATGATAAGCTACGAGTTGCCGCTTGGAATGGCTGTTGCATCCGTAATTATTTTCGTGGGTTCATTAAGTGTTGTTGATGTTGCTGCCGCACAGGAACATTGGTGGTTTGTATTTTTAAATCCTCTGGGCGCCATTATATTTATAATAGCTGCTTTTGCCGAATCTAACCGAACACCCTTTGATCTTGTTGAAGCTGAACAGGAGCTTGTTGGCGGGTTTCATACCGAATACAGTTCCATGAAATTCGGGATGTTTTTCCTGGCCGAGTATATGCATGTGGTTATCAATTCAATGTTAATGACAACATTCTTCTTTGGGAGTTACCATCTTCCTTTTGCCGGCTACTGGCTGCCCGAAATGCCTGAAATTGCTAAAGCGATACTTGATATTACTGTCTTCACCGGCAAAACCTGTTTCTTTGTATTCCTGTTCATTTGGGTTCGGTGGACAATCCCAAGATTCAAGTACAACCAGGTAATGAAATTGGGATGGAGTAAACTTTTGCCCTTAAGCATTATCAATTTTACGGTAATTGCATCAATTCTTTATGCAATCTATTCTTAATGCTCTTATCTAAATTTAGAGTTAAAATAATTTCTGCAAAAATTACAGAAATCAATGAAAATTGAGTTCACGGAGAAACTGTAAATTTGGAAGACTTCTCTCAGTAAATATTTTACGAAGTTCAATTATTTGGCATGAAAGCAGGTACGGTTAAAATTTCTTTAGGGAGAAGATGAGTGTTTTTCGTAAAAAAGCTCTGATTTAGTCCCCTCCAACATTAAATTTAAAATCTCCGCATTATATATTTTTAATATTCATTAGAATTCACTAATATTACCGCAGATTCGAATAAATAGGAACTTTCTGTTATATAACTGATAAAAATTTTCATTATATCTGTAACAATAAAACTTTTAAATGCTCTTGTTATAAAATTCTAAATGCATCACTAACCTAAGTGACCCTTAATCTCTCAGATGCGTACAAAATGAATAAAAAAGCAATTACCTACTATATACTGTCTGCATTCGTAATGCTGACAATTGTTCTGATGATAACACACATTCTGAGCTGGCCTGAAATGGCAGAAATTCCACTGGCTGTTAGTATCTATATTCAGTTGATGGCTGGCTCCAAATATGTTTATACCAACATAATTGAGAAAAGAGATTTTACTTATTTAAATCTGTTCTCAGCGTTTGACGGTGCAGCCAAAAATAGTAACGCCGGTTAATCTCTTTCTTTTACAAGATTTACTTCAATATTACCTGGTTTTCGTAAGATTTACTCTCTTGACCAGAGAGTTTCGAATAGTAATCTTATAAAAGGTGTGGAAGTAGATAGCTAATCTCTCAACTGAACATCCCTGCAAATAATTTAAAGTAGATTTTCAGTAAAAGTTTAAGTCAGTCATCCCGGCTAAAGACAATATAACTGAGATTATTCAAATCATTCGTATAACGTTTTTTTCACTTTATTAAATATCTTTTTCTGACTTCTGTGAATTGAACGATGTAAATATACAATAACAGGAAGCATAACTATTCCCGAACCAAAAATAAGAATAGCGTAAAGATTAGTTTCCAATTCTATAAAGAGAAAAGCAAAAGCAATTATCAGCAAATTTCCAATCCAAAGGTAAAAAGAGATAAAATGTTCTGGTGTCCCCTCCTGAATTAATTCATCATGCGTATGATAATAATCAGATAAAATAACGCCTGTACGTTTTATAATTCTATAAAGCAAAGACCGTATCGTGTCAATAATCGGAACAATCAATATGGCAAGAGAAAAAAGATGAGCATTTTGGGTAAAAAAACCATTCTCCAATCTGCTGTTAATAACGATAAAATTGAGAGTAAGAAATGCGAGAATATATCCCAAAGCCATTGCTCCTGTTTTTCCCATAAATATTTTAGCCGGGTGAATATTAAATATTAAAAACCCGATCAGGGCTCCTGTAAGTACAAAGGAAAATACTGCAAGAATACCAAAACCGGAACTCCAAAACCATATACCGAGTATTGTTGATGCAATAGTACCTATGCCGCCGGCTAGTCCGTCAATACCATCAATGGACTTAAATGCATTTATTAGCCACACGACCAAAGCCACAGCAACAGCTGCACCCAGTGGCCAGGGAATCAGATAGAGCCCAAATAAACCATGCAAATTTTCGATAACGAGGTTACCGCCTATCACCATTTCACCTGCTGCTATTGTTTGAATGGCATACTTTTTTGTAGGGTTTAAAAATACACCATCGGACAAGCTAAGTAGAAGCAGAATAAACAGGCCAGCTATTAAATAGGGATAAGAGACAAGAGAATTAATGTTACCCCAAATATAAAAAGAAACTATAAACGCAGTTAGAACACCAATTCCGCCAATAGCTGGTATAATATTTCTTTTTATACTCCAATTAAATTCCTGATCTTCAATCAGCTTTTTAATTACAGAAGCTTTAATCATTATTGGCATCAAAAGATAGCTGATAAGGATGGCTGTAATCAGAGCAGGTATTATTAATAAATGTTCATTTATAATCATGACGACACCCCTGTCACTCTAAAGAGAATAAAATTCTCCATTTGTTTGAATCTTGATATACATGCTAAACCAGTTAAAACCTACAAATTCGCGCAATCCTTGATAAATACTTAGTGAGATAAGATTACATAATAATTCGCTTAATTAAAAATACCTATATCAGGCCTGGAAGGTTTTTTGAATTAGATCTTGTTAATATTATTTAACAAAAGAAAACAGTTTTTAAATTAATAATTAGTTTCTGCATGTTGTTTAGCAACAGAATGAATTACATGTGTGATCTGTTAATCCTTCTTAACATTTATGTATTTGTACATATCGTTTCTAAAATTTAATTACATTATACATTCTTTAAACCATTGAAAATTTAGATATGTCTGCACAAGTAAAATTCGTTCTTCTTTTTTTGATCAATATTTTGATTGTTCATGCATTGGGAAATAATGTAAAATCTCAGGATCTGGGTATCGGTCTTCGTGTCGGCGGTGGAACAAGTACACATTTAAACGACTTTAAATTTATTGTCACGAATAATCAGATTAAACTAAGCCCATCTTTTACAGAGAACTTTGATGCCAGCCTTATTTACAGAAAAATTCTTACTGATAATTTAAGAATTCAGGTAGAACCTGGAATTATACGGTTGGGTGCCAGCTATAATGAAACTATTGCTCCAAGAGACTTTGGCGGATTTGAAATAACAACTGACAGCAAAACGAAGCTTTGGTATGCTTATATGCCGCTTTTGGTTCAGCTTACAACTACACCACCCGACAGACTTGAATTTCCCAAACCATGGGCAATAACTACCTATCACGTTACGGCGGGTTTATATGGGAGTTATCTACTAGATGCTACCTTTGAGGGTGTAAACTCAGGTTTTCCATTAGGCGTAGCATTTGAAGGGGAATTCTCCGAGGATGTATCCAATCAATACAAAGATTATGGAGCAGGATTTATTTTAGGAGGAGGACTTGAACACGGCTTGGATAACAAAATAGGAATTGAGCTAAGAGGCATTTTTGGCGCACTGAGTACAGGTGATACAGAAAGGATAAGTTTCAATCCTTTAGACCTGGCTATAACATTTAATGTGTATTACCTTTTTTAGTTAATATATAATTTCTGACAAAGACTCATTTCCTTTCTTACCAAGTCTATGCCAGACTTAAATGCACGACAACATTAAACGTTTTTAATTGGCGCTCATATCTTTTATAACTATTCTAACATAAAATTATAACTCAAATTATGTAAGCGCAAAGTTATGAGAAAAAAAGCTTTACTCTTTTTATCAACAATTACCACAATGATTGTTTACCTGGTTGCATGCAGTGATAACACTACAGGCAGCCTTGAATTCAACGAAGAACTACAGGTGTTTACCGACCTTGAACCAGTTGAAGGAACCAGCAACCTGATTGTAAATCTTAGAAGAGGCGAAAATGTTGGAATTGATTCCTGGTTTGTGTTCAACTTCAGAAATATTGAAGAGGATGCTATTTTGCCAAACGGAGAAATGAAAGGCTGGTGCGTGGAGTGGAATAAACCTATTCAGGCAAATAATACGGATCACACAAATATCAATGCCCTATCTACCCTAAATAATGAAAAATGGAAAGATCTGAACTATTTTCTGAATATCATGGATGAACTGCAAGAAGCAGATTCGGAGCTTACATTCAGGGACATGCAGGCTGTTATTTGGTCGCTAATTGGTATTCCAGAATTTAACCTTGATGAATTATCAGATGCTGATTTGCCAACAAGATTGCTTGATGCAAACGGGATTGCAGCTTTCAGCAGAGAAAAAGTAAATGAGATTGTAGGCTCTGTAAAAGAAAATTCTTCCGGCTTTACTATAGAAGAAGGTGACCGATATGCGATTTTACTGGAAACCGGCGACGACAAACAAAACCTTATGGCCCCGGTTGTCAGATAAAATATTATATCTGAACTACTAGAATGTTTCGATTATAAGTTCGTTAAAATATTTTAATTTTAGAGACTAAGAATAGATTGTAAAATACTTATAGTTAGTTAATCTCTGACTTTGGGGTGAAATAAAACAAAAAATAAAATAAATGTTCCGGAGATAATCATGAATAAGGGAATACTTTCAGCTTTTTTAATATTTATAGTTGCTGGTCTCTTCTACACAGCATGCGATAACAACAGCACAGCACCGTCTTTTGAATCTTCAATTGATATGGTGATTGGATTAGAACCTGTTTCAGGTACCGAAAACTCAAAAATAAAAATAAATAAAGGTACAGATCTCGGCGTAGATAGCTGGTTTGTTTTTGAAATTGATGAAATGCAGCCAAATGGTCTTGTAGAGAACGGCGTTGTTGAGGGGTGGTGTGTAGAGTGGAATAAACCGATTCAAAGTGACGGCACCATTCATCAGAGTAAAATGTCATACTCAACCTTTGGAAAAGAAAAATGGAAGCCACTTAATTACTTTTTGAGTATCAAAGACCAGCTGAAAGCTGAAGATCCTTCACTTTCTTTCAGGGAAATACAGGCAACGATATGGTCACTGGTTGCCGAACCAAAATTTGATCTCAACAAACTTACCAACGAAGAGTTGCCTGCACGATTGAAAACAAGCGACGGCGTACCCGATTTCAGCAAGAAAAAAGTGCTTGCAATGGTTAATAAAGTTATAAACGAAGCTGATTCTTATGAATACAAATGGAACAAACCAATCGCCGTATTGCATGATACTGACAATGACAAGCAGACTGTAATTACATTAGAATGTGAGGATACAGCATGGGCCGCAAATGGTGATGTTCCAGGTGAACTTAGATATGTAGAACCTGGAAATTGGGCTACTTATGTTGCATATGATGGCCAGGAAAAGACTGTTACTTTATTTGCAGGCCAAACTAATAACATTGGTACTGTTACATTCTCCGCACCCTCAGATGGCAAAGTTACTATTACAATCCAACTGAATGATGAAGGTGGTTTTCAGAATGTGAGTGAGAATGTGAAAATTCAAGATTATGAATTTGCCCCATCAGGTAATCCCGCCCCGGGTTCATTTGACCACAAAGGAAACGCATCGGGAAAAACATTTGAAATTGAAGTTCCTCAAAACAATTATTACGGAGTACATGTTGATGCTCTTACAGAGTGTGATGATGACGATTAAATTTAATCAGTTTAAAGAACCTTTTGATCAACCAAAAGGTTCTTTTTTATTTTAAAAAACTGTATTCCAACATTCTACTTTCCCCTTCCTGCCAATACCCCTATCTTTCAGCCGTTATCAGGTAACCTATTCAAACTGTATTCAAACACCCACTTTGGTTCATGCGCACATTTCACTTGCAAAGCGAAAGCCCCTCTCCTGCTTCAGGACCGGATTTTCTGAAAGTTCTGAATGAACAGCAACACAAGGCGGTAACTCATACGAATGGCCCGTTGTTAATTGTAGCCGGTGCAGGAAGCGGGAAAACAAGGGTGCTGACCTACCGGATTGCTTACCTGCTTCAGCAGCATAAAGCTGTTCCGCAAGAGATTCTCGCTCTCACTTTTACTAATAAGGCCGCAAGAGAGATGCAGGAACGAATCACCAAGTTGATTGATGAGCGTGCGTCGAAGCTATGGATGGGTACATTTCATTCGATTTTTGCAAAAATACTTCGATTTGAAGCAGATAAAATCGGGTTTAACAGCAATTTCAGTATCTACGATTCAAGTGATTCGGAACAGGCGATCAAATTGATATTACGCGAGCTAAACTTTGATCCGCGGGAAATTCAGCCCAGAACCATTCACCGGAAAATCAGTGATGCCAAAAATCAGCTGATCAATCCGGACACCTACAAATCCAGGTTTGTGGGAAGTACATTGGACGATATTACATCCAGAGTTTACAGTGTTTACCAGGTGCGACTCAAACAAGCCAATTCAATGGATTTTGACGACCTGATTGTCCGCCCGGTTGAGCTGTTCACAAAGCACCCCGACTTGCTGGATAAATACCAGGATCGATTCAAATATATCTTAATTGACGAATACCAGGATACCAACCATGCACAATATAAAGTGACAAAAATGCTGGCTCAAAAATATCAGAATATCTGTGTTGTGGGTGATGATGCACAAAGTATCTATTCATTCCGGGGAGCCGATATCACGAATATTTTGAATTTCAAGGAAGACTATCCTGAAGCTGATGAGGTACCCCTGGAGCAGAATTACCGGTCTACCAAGTTTATCCTTCAATGTGCAGACTCGATTATCAAACAGAATAAAAAACAGTTGCAAAAAACACTTTGGACCTCCAACGAAGAGGGAGAAAGTGTTACCCTGCTCGAAAATTTTAACGAGCGTGAGGAGGCCGACCGTGTGGCTAACCTGATCCAGTATCAGAAAATGAAAAACGGCTATGATTACAATAACTTTGCAGTGCTCTACAGAACCAACTATCAAAGCAGGGTTTTTGAAGAAGCATTCCGGCGTAAAGGAATCGCTTACCAGCTTGTAGGCGGATTATCATTCTACCAGCGCAAGGAGATTAAAGACGTATTGGCGTATCTTACACTGCTTGTTAATCCGGAAGATGAACAGAGTTTGCTTCGGATTATTAATGAACCCTCTCGTGGGATTGGCAACAAAACACTTGGGGATCTCCTGAAAAAATCTAGAGCTGAGCATAAATCTGTATGGAGTATCATACAAAATGTACAGGGGGCGGATCTCTACAAACCGGCTAAAGCAAAAATCGGTCAGTTTGTGGAGATGATCAATTCACTGAGAGATGATCTTAAAAGCGGAACATCCATTTTGCAGGTTACACGGTCGTTGCTTGAAAGAAGCGGCTATGTAAAAGCCCTGATCGAAGAACATTCAGCTCAATCACTCTCCCGCAGAGATAATATTGTAGAGTTGCAAAATGCTATCGCTTACTATGAAAAAAGTTCTAAAAAGCCAACCCTGTCTACATTTTTGCAGGAAATCAGTCTCATTACAGATACAGATAAATACGACGAAACCAAACCTGCTGTAACCATGATGACTGTTCACGGTTCAAAAGGCCTGGAATTTCCGGTTGTATTTGTGGTTGGCCTTGAAGAGAACCTGTTCCCGGTAGGCGGACGAAATGGAGAAGAACCTGATATTGAAGAAGAGAGACGTCTGTTTTATGTAGCCATTACCCGCGCAGAAAAGAAGCTCTTTTTCAGCACCTGCAGGCTGCGTTATCGTTTTGGTGAAGAGACTCGGCAGGCAAGATCCAGGTTTCTGGACGAGGTTGATCCGGGAGTTGTGAGGACGGAAGCAGGAGCTACCATATCACAAAATAAAGACCGGTTTAGTGATACAGACGATTCTGATGATTCAACAAAAATTGAGTACGACTGGAGATCACCTGTATCAGGCAACAAAAAAGCCTCTTCTGCTACTTCAGACTATACATACGAGTACGACAATGATCCTTTCCAGACAGGTGCAAAAGTGATGCACCCCAAATTTGGAAAGGGTAAAATTCTTTCCAGAACCGGCAATGGTCATGATTCAAAGGTCGTTGTCTTTTTTAAGAACAGAGGCCGTAAAACCCTGATGCTGAGAGCCGCGAATTTACAGGTTTTGCAGTAAACCCAAATTCTCAGTTACGGCTGCTATCTGAACTTGTGAAATATTCATTTTAAAATGGTGCAGAAGAATAGACTGCGAGCAGTCATTTTAGCTTAATTCAGGCTCGATCTGCTTTAAACTCTACCCTTCCCCTCCATCTCAATCGTTCACCGCTCCAGTAACGGATAGCGGATGTCCACGTCATTAAAAGATAGAGCGTTCCAATAAAAGGGAGTGTCAATGCATACCCTGAGGAGACTTGGTAGAATCTCAATACCGGTAAATATGTGATGGAAAGAATTCCGTACACTATCAGTGAGATATTAAAAATATCAGTGTCAGCAGAAAATACACCAGCCAGTAACCCGGCCACCGGAATCCAGTATGCCAATAACATGATACCTGTACACAATATCAGAAGAAGAGAAGAGTACCGCAGCTGTGTGAACGCTGTTCTCGCAACCATGTTCCAAATTTCATTTAAATCTTTATATGGGCGGATGCTGATCGCCGAACGGGTTAAGCCTGTCCAGGTCCGGTAACCTTTCTCTTTAACTTTTCGGGCGAGGGTGCAATCATCAATAATAGCTTCTTTCAGTGATTCAAATCCGCCGATCGATGAAAGTACTTCAGTTTTTGTTAATACACATCCGCCGGCTGCCGCAGCCACCAAATTGCTATCCGAGTTTGAAATTCTAAACGGATATAACAATTTAAAATAGTAGATGAAAGCAGGCATCAGAAGTTTCTCCCAAAAACTTTTTAAAGGAGGTTTTGCCATCAGAGACAGGAATGAGTATTCTTCCGAAATCAAGCGGTTCTTTAAGCCCAAAATTACGCCCGGTTTTAATTCTATGTCGGCATCTAACAACATAACCATCGGCGAATCCACCAATCTTCTGCCCTGCTCAAGGGCCCAAAGCTTGCCGCTCCAGCCCGGCGGATGCTCACTGCCTGCTATAATTTCTCCCCCTCCTGATTCATTCAACACATTTTTAGCTACTTCGTGTGTCCTGTCGGTTGATTGATCATCTATGACAATTATACGCAGATCTTTACCCTGTGATTGTACCGCCTTTAGAGTGCGTCTGAGTACCTCTTCCTCATTTCTGGCAGGAATTAAAACCGTTACATCGCCGAGATCATCTTCTCTTTTTCCGGGATAATGCACATCCCATCTCTCTTTCGTTCTGTAAGGCTGCCAGGGTAAAAAAAGGATGAGCAGCCAAATGACCAGAGATGATATCAGCAACACATATAACATAAAATCTGAAATTATTTGCAGATAGAAAGAGATATTGATCCGGGAACTGATCAAACCAAAATCGATACATCAATATGATTTTGTAAAAAAAAACAGACCGACAGCCAGAGCCTGTCAGTCTGTTTAAAAAATAACTATTAGGAATATATCCGGAAAAAATAATTAGAGACTTAAGCGTCTACTTCTTCTCCTTTTTCCTTAAGAGCCTCTTTATATTTGTTTGGTGTCAATGGGTCTGACTCTTTAATAAAGTCCTTAATATCATAAGATCTTGGAATATCGGGAGCCATTTCACCTTCAGTCTTCGGACCTCTCAAGGCTACTTTCAAGGCTTTAAGCGGATTCTTGAAAGCATCTTCAACTGCAGTTCCTTCATATCCGCAATGTGCCATGCAATTATCGCATTTTGGATTTCTGCCGGCTCCATAATTATCCCAGTTAGTTTCTTCTATAAGTTCCTGGTAGCTTTGTGCATAGCCTTCATTAACCAACAGATAACAAGGTCTTTGCCATCCAAAAATATTGTACGTTGGATTACTCCACGGAGTACATTGGTAGGTTTGGTTACCGGCAAGAAAGTCAAGGAACAGGCTCGACTGGTTCAGTTCCCACTTTGAACCACGTTTCTTTCCTTCGCTAAAGATACCACGGAAGAGATCTTTACTTTTCTTTTTACCGAGGAATACGTTCTTTTTTGGTGCAAATTCATAGTTGTATCCGGGAGACACAGTTATACCTTCAATTCCCAGTTCATTTGAAGCGTAATCAAAATAGTCGGCAACTTCTTCAGGATCTTCGCCATCAAAAAGTGTGCAATTGACTGTAACCCTGAATCCTCTGTCCTGGGCTTCCTTGATTGCTGCGACAGCTTTATCAAAAACACCTTCTTTCTCAACAGACTTGTCATGGCGCTCCCTGAGTCCGTCAAGATGAACAGAAAATGTAAGATAATGCGATGGCGTAAAGGAGTCTAACTTTTTTTGCATTAACACAGCATTCGTACAGAGATAGACATATTTTTTTCTTTCAATAATACCATCTACAATCTGGTTAATCTCTTTATGGATCAGTGGCTCGCCACCGGGGATTGAGACAATAGGCGGATCACATTCATCAACAGCAGCTAGTGCATCTTCAACACTCATACGTTTTCTCAGTATCTCATCAGGATAGGCGATTTTACCACAACCTGAACATGCCAGGTTGCATTGAAAGAGAGGCTCCAGCATAAGCACAAGTGGGTATTTGTCATTTCCCTTTAGCTTTTGCTTCATTATATATGATGCGACTTTGATCTGTTGTCTTAATGGTACAGCCATTGTTCTCTATTTGTTTTATTAATCAGTTTAATTAGTTTTCATAATAATAAGAAACCTATGAACAAGATGTAAGTAATCAAAATAAAATGTTACAGAATCGTAGTATTATTGTTATGGTAAATATAAACGATCTTGCTTATTTATTTATTAATTTTAAAATTAAAAATTGGTACGATTAAAAAACCAGAATTGTAGAATAAAAGTGATTCTTACAAAAGTACTATAAAAATCAACAAATAATGATTTCCTTCCATTTCATATATTGTATATTTTAAAGAGAGGGAATTGCATTTGGAATGATTAATCTTCTTGACGAAAATTAATAAAACATGAAAGAACCTGATACCGGCGTCAAACTGTCAACTAAACAACCAGATAATCGCAAGAATACATCAAATGGGAAACAGGCGCATGTGAATAAGTCACACGACAGATTTGATTCTTATCCTGATTCTGATTTGCAGGACTATCTTCTTGAGGGTGTATCGAGAACATTTGCCCTAACGATTCCCGAACTTCCGGATGGTTTAGACGAAACCGTTTCAAATGCTTATCTCTTGTGCAGAATTGTGGATACAATAGAAGACGAACCTCAACTTACCCCCTCGGAAAAGCGTAAGTATTGCAATCAATTCTGCGGAGTAGTACAAGGCCGGGAATCGGCTGAACTTTTTTCCAGAAATTTGTCTGCATCTCTGTCACACAACACCTCTCCCGCCGAACATGAATTGATTGAGCTTACAGAAAGAGTAATCCGGATAACCCACAATTTTCCAGAACCTCATAAAAAAGCTCTTGAACGCTGTGTTAGAATCATGTCTGAAGGGATGATCTCATTCCAGGAAAATGCATCACCTGATGGACTGAAAAACATGGATGAGCTCAACAAATATTGTTATCACGTTGCCGGCGTTGTTGGTGAAATGCTTACAGAATTGTTTTGTCTGCATTCGAAAGAAATCTCAAAAAATAAAAGCAAGTTAATGGATCTTTCAGTGTCATTTGGACAGGGACTTCAAATGACAAATATTCTGAAAGATCTCTGGGAAGACCACGAACGTTCTGCGTGCTGGCTGCCTCAAACAGTTTTTAAGCAACACGGGTTTGAGCTTAAAGATCTCAGAAATAAAGTTTCAACTCCCGGTTTCCAGGAAGGATTAATATATTTAATTGGCATTACAAACATGCATCTTGAAAATGCTTTAAAATATACATTGCTGATTCCGGCAGAAGAAAAAGGAATTCGCCGGTTTTGCCTTTGGGCAATTGGAATGGCCGTTTTAACTATCCGGAAAATTTATAAAAATATTGATTTCACAGAAGGAGAAGATGTCAAAATTACTCGAAACAGTGTAAAGGCAACAATCCTTTTATCAAACCTTACTGTAAAAAATGACTTTTTAATCCGGTCCTTTTTTGATATGGCCAGATCAGGAATTCCGTATTATAAACCCTGAGTATCTGATACTAATCAACTAAATTTTTTTTGATTATTCCTTATGCAAACTGAAAACTTCACATTAAAATCTCCCGAATCACGCACATCAAGCTCTTCAAAAATAGAATTGGCCCTTGATAGTGCTGTTAGCTCACTAATCCAAAAACAAGCTAAAGACGGTCATTGGTGCTTTGAACTCGAAGCCGATTGTACAATTCCAGCTGAGTACATCATCATGATGCACTATATGGATGAAATTGATGAAGAGCTTCAGCAAAAACTGGCTGCATATCTTCGCCGCAACCAGAATGAAGAAGGCGGCTGGCCTCTTTTTTATGGCACAGAGATGGATATGAGCTGCAGTGTGAAAGCTTACTATGCATTAAAGATGGCCGGTGACGATTCCGCTGCTCCCCATATGGTTAAGGCAAGAGAAGCTATCCTGGAAAATGGCGGGGCCGCAAGAAGTAATGTATTTACAAGAATTATGCTGGCCATGTTTGGCCAGATTCCATGGCGCGGTGTTCCGTTTATTCCTGTAGAGACCATGCTGTTTCCAAAATGGTTTCCATTTCATTTAATGAAAGTGGCTTACTGGTCACGCACTGTAATGGTTCCTTTATTTATTCTATGCAGTTATAAAGTGAAAGCCAGGAACCCCCGCAATGTTCATGTTCGTGAACTTTTTGTAACTCCGCCGGAAAAAGAAAAAAACTATTTCCGGTTTACATCTGGATTGAACCGGTTGATCTATTACCTGGAGAGAATCGGTTACCACATTGAAGGCTTTATTCCCAGGAGATTAAGATCCCATGCTACAAAAAAAGCTGAGAAGTGGTTTGTGGACAGGCTGAACGGAGAAGATGGACTTGGAGCTATTTTCCCCGCAATGGTGAATGCATACGAAGCGCTTGACCATCTTGGATATGCTGAGGACCACCCGGATCGTGTAACTGCCAAAAAAGCCCTTAAAAAACTTTTGGTAATCCGGGATGATGAAGCCTATTGCCAGCCATGTGTATCTCCGGTGTGGGATACTCTTTTGGCAGCTTGCGCCCTTCACGAATACAGATCAGGTAATTCCGGGGAGTCCGTTACCTCTGCAGCAAAATGGCTTATTGATAACCAGCTGGATGAGGAGCCTGCCGATTGGAAACAGTACAAACCAAAACTGAAAGGCGGCGGCTGGCCATTTCAATATCGCAATGATTACTATCCTGACCTGGATGATACAGCGTTTGCTGCCTACATACTGCACAAAATTGACCCTGTCAAATACAAAAAAAATATTCTAAGAGCCGCAAACTGGCTGAAAGGTATGCAGTCGAGAAACGGCGGGTTTGCTGCATTTGATGCTGACAATACCTATTACTACCTGAATGAAATTCCATTTGCAGATCACGGTGCTTTACTGGATCCCCCTTCTGCTGATGTGAGCGCACGCTGTGTAATGCTTTTTGGATTGCTTGCTGACGATTACCCCGAATTCCGAAAACCAATGGAATCCTCTGTTCAGTACCTGATGAATGAACAGGAAAGTGACGGTTCATGGTTTGGCCGCTGGGGAACAAATTATATTTATGGAACATGGTCGGTACTGGTTGCATTTGAAGCAGCCGGTGTACCAAATGATGATCCCGCCGTTCGAAAAGCGATTGAATGGCTGAAAAGCGCACAGCGCCGGGACGGAGGCTGGGGCGAAGATAACTGGTCGTATCATGACCCGGAAACACGCGGACAGGCTGATACCAGCAATGCTTTTCAAACCGCCTGGGCACTGTTAGGTTTGATGGCTGCAGGAGAAACAGAGTCTCCTGAAGTAGAAAAAGGGATCAATTATCTTCTAAATAATCAATATGATGACGGTCTGTGGTACGGACCTGAATTTACATCTCCGGGATTCCCAAGGGTTTTCTATTTAAAGTATCATGGCTATGATAAGTATTTCCCGACCTGGGCTCTTTCAAGATATCGTAATGAAATGGATCAATAATTAAATATTTATTTTAATTGACAAAAAGAGCAGGAATTGTTGTCGCACTACCTCAGGAACTGAAAACACTGACCAGCAGGCCTTTGGAGAGAGGCGATTGCCTGGAAATTTTTGATAATGTCTTTGTGTGTCTTTCAGGCATTGGTAAAACATCAGCTTTAAAAGCTGCTGCAAAACTTATCGAAGAGGGAGCAGATATTCTCATCAGTTGGGGTACCGCTGCATCTTTGGATGTAAAGATTGCTCCCGGAACGATCATAATTCCTGAATCTGTGATACTTGAGGATAATACTGAAATTGATACAGACCCATCTGCTCATAAAATCATCAGTGAGTTACTGCTTCATGAAAATGCAGAAATTCACTGCAAGTTATGTGAAACATCTGAATTGTTGCGGGATTATAAGCAAAAAGTTAACCTCGGTTTGCAAAATCGTGCTATTGCCGCAGATATGGAAAGCGGTGCCGTTGCAGAGCTTTCCAAAAAATATGATATACCTTTTGTGGTTATTCGTACTGTTTCAGATTCACCTGAAATGATTTTACCACCTGTACTTACAAAAAATATGACTGTAAGCGGTGATATTGATATATTTCAGTTTATACGATCAGCACTTTTAAATCCGCGCCAATGGAAAACGATCTATAAGTTGTCGCGCGGTTTTGGAAAAGCTAAAAAATCACTCAAACTGGCGTCAGATAAGTTATTTCCCGGATTAATAAAGGAATTGGATACGAAAGAAGGTGCTTTAGATAATAATTAATATCAATTTTGAAATTAATAACCTGAACTCTCTGCAAAGCGCGGATTCTATAAACATGGACATCGAAAAACAGATAGCTTTAATAAATAAGCAGATTAACAATTCCGGTTTTCAGAAAGATCCTGCTGAGTTGTATGAACCAATCCGGTACTTTTTGAAAAATAGTGGTAAACGACTGCGCCCCCTTCTTACCCTTTTTGGATGCTACCTGTTTACCGATGATATTGCAAAGGCACTAAAGCCTGGAATTGGTATCGAAATCTTTCACAATTTTACCCTGGTGCATGATGATATTATGGATAAAGCCCCAATCCGGCGTGGAAGCAAAACTGTACATGAGAAATGGGATCAAAATATTGCTATTCTTTCCGGTGATACCATGCTTTTTAAGGCCTACGATTATTTGATACAGGTAGATAAAGATCTGATCTTTAAAATTATATCGTCGTTTAATGATTGCGCTGTTGAAGTTTGTGAAGGCCAGCAGCATGATATGAATTTTGAAACCCGTTCAAATGTAAGTGAAGAGGAATATATTTCAATGATTCGCGCTAAAACTGCCTCCCTGCTTGGATTTTCTTTGAAACTGGGTGCATTAATTGGGGGGGCAACTGATGCGGACGCTGAGAACCTCAGAAATTTTGGATTGTCACTTGGAATAGGTTTTCAGCTGAAAGATGATTTATTAGACGTTTACGGTGAAGCTCATAAATTCGGGAAAAGAGTCGGTGGCGATATAATCGCAAATAAAAAAACATATTTATTAATACAGGCACTCAATTTATCGAACAGTTCACAACGCGAAAGACTTCAATACTGGCTTCAAAAAGATGAACCAGCAGATGAAAAAGTAAAAGAAGTCACTAAAATTTATAATGAAATTGGAATTAAAGAATTAACAGAATCGAAAATGGATGAATTTTTTAATTCAGGATTCCAATACCTCGACCAGGTTAAATGTGAAACTGAACGAAAAGAAAAGTTAAATGATTTTTCTAAGAAACTGATACATCGTGATAGTTAATTTCTCGACAACCATCAAAAAAATTTAAAATGGATTCACAAGATAAATTAATCCCCGGTTCTCTACTCTCCAAAATAGATACTCCTTCCGATCTCAGAAAACTAAAGCGCGAAGATCTTGTAGACGTGTCTGATGAACTGCGAAATTATATTATCGACGCGGTTTCCAATTATGGAGGACACTTTGGGGCAAGTCTTGGTGTAGTTGAGCTCACCGTTGCACTTCATTATGTTTACGATACACCAAAAGACCTGATTGTGTGGGATGTCGGGCATCAGGCATACGGGCACAAAATATTAACAGGGCGACGGGAAAACTTTCATACAAACCGTAAATACAAAGGTATTTCAGGCTTTCCTAAACGCACAGAAAGTGAATATGACTCTTTTGGAGTAGGACACTCAAGCACATCCATATCAGCAGCCCTGGGGATGGCGGTTTCACGGGATTTAAGCAATGATGAAAAAAAGGTTGTAGCGGTAATCGGAGATGGCGCAATGACTGCAGGCCTTGCTTTTGAAGCAATGAACAATGCCGGGGCAATGAACAAGGACATCCTTGTGATTTTAAATGACAACTGCATGTCGATTGACCCGAATGTAGGTGCTTTAAAGGAGTACCTGACAGATATTACTACCAGCAAAGCATTTAATAAACTTCGAAATGAGATTTATGATATGTTGGGCCACTTTAAGTCAGCCGGAGAAAAGATGCGTAAAACCGCCTCAAGACTTGAGAAAGCCGTAACAGCAGCTATTACTCCCGGTGCGCTCTTTCAGGCTCTTGGATTTAAATATTACGGGCCTTCCGACGGGCACGATGTACGCGGCTTGCAGCGACAGCTATCGGATCTTAAAGATATAAAAGGCCCAAAATTATTACATATCGTAACGGTAAAAGGTAAAGGATTTGCACCGGCTGAAAGAGAACAAACCAAGTGGCACGCTCAAAGCAGCCCGTTTGATAAAATCACCGGTAAACCTCTCTTAAAACCCTCAAAGAGTTTGCAGCCTCCCAAATACCAGGATGTATTCGGGGAAGCCATTGTTGAACTGGCAGAACAAGACGAGCGAATTGTGGGAATTACTCCTGCGATGCCAAGCGGTTCAAGCCTCTGGCCCCTGATGAAGAGATTTCCCGATCGCGCGTTTGATGTAGGCATTGCGGAGCAACATTCCATCTGTTTTGCAGCCGGACTTGCAGCAGAAGGGAAAAAACCTTTTGCTGCTATTTATTCAAGCTTTTTACAACGGGCGTACGACCAGGTAATCCATGATGTTGCCATTCAGAAATTACCTGTAGTTTTTTGTATAGACAGAGCAGGGGTTGTGGGTGCTGATGGTCCTACCCATCACGGACTATACGATATAAGCTACCTCCGCGCTGCTCCGAATATGATCATCTCCTCACCCCTTGATGAGCAGGAATTGCGTAACATGATGTATTCTGCCTCAAAATATGAGAATTCTGCATGGGCTATCCGTTACCCGAGAGGACGAGGTACAGGAATAGAAACATTCAATTTTCAAAATATAGAACCTGGTAAAGGCCGGTGCCTGAGAGAAGGTGAAGATATTGCAATCCTGAGTTTCGGCCCGATTGGAAACTATGTAATCGAAGTTTTGGATGAACTCCGGAAAGATGGTATATATGCAGGCCATTTTGATATGAGATTTGCAAAACCGATTGATACGGAATTGATCAGTGAAGTAGCTAATAATTATGAACATATCATAACCATTGAAGATGGCACCCGCCTTGGCGGATTCGGCAGTGCTGTTGCCGAATATTTGGCCGACAAACCTTTTCACATTCCCCTATCTATAATGGGAGTGCCGGACAGAATCGTGGAACACGGAACACAAAGAGAGCTTCATGATGAAGTTGGTATCGGGCCGGATGGAATTCTTGAAAAAGTTAAGTCGATACTTTCGGGTATTGCCATCAGGCAGTAATGGAGTGGAGAAGTGAAAACACAAAAAGGCAATAGTGAGAATTTTGCTTCCACTCATTTGCCGGTACTATGCATAATTTTTGAGGATGTCGTCTCGTACAAACAACGCTTTTGGTGCAATTCAGGCCTCAGTCATCCGGCGAATTGTGTCAGGTTCAGTAAACCATCTCTCAATGGGCTGTGATTTCCAGTTTTTTTATTCTGTGTGATATCCCCAGCGATCAATAAATATTCTCCACTCCTTTTTAACTAACTCAGAATCCTCTTCGTCCAAATTGTAGCTGTTTTTCTGATAATCTGAAATTGAATCCACGTATTTTTTAAGTTCAGGCCGGATACTTTCAAAACCCTCCATTTGCAGGTCTTTATAAATTTTTTCGATTGCTGCTACACGGTCTTTTTCAAGTTCTTCAAATGACAGTTCGGTAAACTGTTCTTCTGGCACATATTTTATATCCTCAAGAAATGAATCGTACATCGCTTTATATCTCCAGATAATAAAATCTTTCAGGCCTTCTTCACCCGCCAGCTGGTAAGTACAAAGCGGCAGAGAGTGTCTTTCCATATGTAAAACCGATCGAAAAACATGGAGCGGATTCCTGTAGATATGAATAAACCTTGCATCCGGATAAAGTTCTAAAATCAATTTTATCTTCGCGGTATTCGGCGGAGCTTTAAAAAGGAGTATGTCATCAGTACCGTAATGGAATAATATTTTTCTTGCAAACATGTCAAGAGCGCTTTTCCAGAGCGTTTTCTCGTCTTCATTTGCTTCTTTCATCGTAAGATATTTTTTATATTCATCCCGATTATTTGGAAAATGCCTGGCCATATGCGTGGAGAGAAATGTACTGGTACATAACGCCCACTCCTCTCCCATTGGGGACTCAGACGAACTGGATACATTATCCTGTGGCCTTTTACGAGGGATGAATATTCGGGCCAGCTTGTTTGTGATAGTTTCCATCGAGAGCATAGTAAATGGAAAAATGGTCTCAGTTACAGTGGGATAGATGAATCTTTTATCAACAGATAGCAATTTCCAAAGGTGGGTGGTTCCGCTTCTGTGGTGACCAATGATGAATATGGGAGATTTTGGCTTGTATTTTTCATCTTTCCGCAAATCCGGTTCACGCAGTGACATTAGTGTGTTCACCGCACCCATAAAAATGGTGAAAGCATTTCTTGGCCAATATCTAATGGGAATTGTAGTTCCGTGTTTTTTCAGAACTTTTAGCCAGCGCCCCAGAGTTACACCAGCCAGCGGTGTAAAGAGCCATTTTGCGAGATCAAAACGAAAGCTCTCTTTACTTGCTCTCCATTCTGATTTCATTTTTTTATTACTCATAAATCATTTTTTGAATCATCTGAACTAAGGTTAGCCACACTCCTATCATACCCGAACACTTCCAGGTATCGTTCCCATGAGAGCCGAATTTTCATTTTCTGATCATCCGGCAGTTCGGAATAACGATTTTTTTTGTAATCTGCTATTGAACCGAGATACTCTTTCACTTTGTTTCTGGCTTGATCAAAAGAAGGAAGCTGCACATCATCATAAATTTTCTCGATCGTTTTCAATGGATTCTTTTCCAGTTGCTCAAACGATATTTGAGTAAACTGACCCTCGGGTATCAGTTTAACATCCTCAAGAAAGGCATCATACATTGCACTGTAACGCCACAAAACAAAATCCTCAAGATACTCGAAATCGGTTTTTTGATATGCATACAGTGGAATGGTTTTTCTCTCCATATTCATTGTTGATCTGAAAACCTTATACGGGTCTCTGTGAATATGAATGAATCGTGCATCCGGAAACAGTTCAAGCAAAAGCCTGATTTTTGCGGTTTGATCCGGCCCTTTAAACAGAAGAATTGAATCTCGTCCATGCCTGATTAGCAGTTTTTGCGCAAATTCCTTTACCGCAGATTTCCAGGCGCTTTTTTCTGCTTCATCTGCTTCACGCATTGTCAGGTATTTTTTAAACAGATCTCTTTTTCCGGGAAAGTGCCGTGCCATCTGTATAGATAAAAAAGTGGCTGCAGAGATCGCCCGTTCTGCTTCCATCGGGCTGTCGGGGTTGAATTCTACATTGTCCTGTGGTCTTTTAGACGGTGCAAACTTCTTTGCAAGACCACGCACTGCATTCTCAAAAACGAGAAACGTGTGAGGAAATACGGATTGCAGCACAGTCGGATAGGCGAACCTTTCATCACGGGTAAGAATATTCCACAGATGGGTTGTTCCGCTTCTGTGATGTCCCACCACAAATACCGGCGATTTAATTTTTACTGTATCGATTTCTTTTCCGTAACGCGCTTTTTCAATGCGGGCAACCCCGGAATTCATCAGAGCCATGCCCATGGTGAAAAGATTACGCGCCCAGTATCGGGGTTGAATACTGAAACCGTGCTTTTTAAGCAGCCGCAGCCAGTTGCCAAAAGTTACACCCGCCATGGGTGTGAAGATCCATCGGGCAAACCACAATTGTAAAGAGTGTGAGTTTTTATTTTTTTTAGTTGAATCTTCAGACACTTTTTTAACTTCTTGTTATAAAATTATTTATCGATAATATCTTCACTAATACTTTTTTCACTCTTCATGCGAACGAATCGCACCCCCTCTCCGGTAACCCAAATAATTACACCCGGAATTGCCGCTACGATTTCCCGAACCCGCGTAGCAAGAGAGATTGCTATTAATGTGCCGGGCGGCAGGCCAACAAAGGCAGACAGAAGTGCATAAACGCCCTCCTGAACACCGAGCCCTCCCCAAACGACAAACGCGAGGCTTCTGACACCGAAGCTCACCACGCGCAAGGTAACAGCCTCAAGAACAGAAACCTCAAAACCCATCAGCCAAGCCGCAAACCATATTTCAGCAGCCAGGGCAATTTGAAAAACGACCCTGATAAATATCGATATCAGAAATTTTCCCGGATTAGAATAAAGATCTTCAAGCTGATTTTCAATATTCCTTGCAGCATCAGCCGATGTTGATAAAAAGCTCATTTTACCGTCCGATGACCATTTATCAAGCCGGGCAGAGATACTGGAAGAACGCTGAAGCCTGATAAATAAGACAATTCCAGTTCCCAGTAACAATACGGCAATCAAAAGTCCGGCGATTATTCTCACATCCTGAGCCCTTGTAATAATCAGAAGTATGCCGAGCATCAGCAACATCAGGATTGAGACTGCATGGGCAGTTTTGTCAGCAATCAGAGATGAGATTATTCCCGATTCATCAGCTCCCTTTTGCATCAATAAGCGGCCTCGCACAATATCTCCACCAATCGTGGCTGTTGGTATCAGCCGGTTTAAGGATTGACCAATCCAGATACCGTAGATAAAAACAGTGTTTTTCAGTGAAGTTTGCCCAGGATAGAGTATACCCCATGCTGCTGCTCGCGGAATAAGTTCAACCGGGTATAAAAAAACGAGAAGTAACAGAGCAGGTCCGCCGGCCACAAATGCTTCCTTCACATCCTGAATTCCGGTCCACAACATAATTATTCCAAGAGCAAGAATGCCAAGCAGAAAACCTGCCCACGCTAATTGCTTTTTTCTCCTCTCTGTTGAGGAATCACTATTCGCTGACCCTTCACTATGTTTCATAATTGTTTGCTGCAACTACAGAAAGCCTACTGTACAGCTTTCTTCTTTCCTGCAAATGGTGACAAGTGTTTGGCTGTTGACCAAATTGGTCCGCCTGTTTTGTGCAAATCAATTAATGTATCCCGGAAAGCCTCCAGGAACCAGTCAGCATCTGTTTTATCGATCGTGAGTGTCGGCAGTAATTTGATGATATCCTGATTATGGCCGGTTACTTGTGTAAGTATGTGGTGTTTATCAAGCAAAGGCATGGTTATCGCCTGTGGAAACAGATTCTTATCAAGTGCATGTATCATCTTCCATGCTGCCCGCAATCCCAGTGATTTCGGTTTTCCGAATTCAATCCCGATCATTAGTCCCTGGCCGCGAACCTCTTTCAGCAGCTCAAATTCAGGAACCATTTTTTTAAGGTTATCAAGAATATAATTTCCAAGAATTGATGCATTTTCAGTAAGATTTTCACTCTTCAAAATGTGAAGGCTTGCCAGGCCGCAAGCCATCGGAAGTCCGCCGCTTCCAAAAGTTGAAGAGTGCACCACACATCTGTCCATACTCGAAAATACCTTTTGATATATATTCTCACGCATCAATACAGCTCCTACCGGGACCATACCGCCAGAAAGCGATTTGGAAACCAGCACCATATCCGGCTCAAGACCCGGCACATGCTGATAAGAAAACATTTTCCCGGTGCGGCCCATCCCTGTCTGAACTTCATCAACAATCATGAGAGTGTTGTGTTTGCGACAAAGTTTCTGGATTTCCAGAAGATATTCAGGATCTGCCGGATAAACTCCTTTGCCCTGTACAGGCTCTATAATCACACCTGCCAGTGAGCTGGTATTAAAAAGATTATGCAGTGCATCAATGTCGTTTAAAGGGATTTTTACAGGACCAGGTAACAAACTGGAGAACCCTTCACGAAAATGATCTGACCCGTTGATGGAAAGAGATCCATATGTAAGACCATGAAAAGCTTTGTTGCAGTAGGCAATGGCTTCTCTGCCGGTTGTTGCCCTCATAAATTTCAATGCAGCTTCCACACACTCAGTGCCTGAATTAGTAAAAAAAACTTTGTCAAGATGAGGTACTTCTTTCAGAAGTGATTCGGCCAGCAAACCTGGAAGATCCAGAGCAGACATGGATGTTTTCCAGGGATCGTTCAGTTCCATATACTGTTTGATCGTATCCTTTATCACAGGATGATTCCGGCCCATATTAAACATCCCGAAACCGCTGACAAAATCAAGATACTTTTCACCTTTCTCATCCCACAGATAGTTTCCTTCTCCCTTTACATAGTTCCTGTTAAACCCGATAATCTGCATTGCCTTCGCAAATTTTGGATTAACATATTGGCTATAGAGATCAGAGCTTTGTGATCTCTTCTCTGATAAGAGCTGCTTCAGATTAAACCCGTCTTCTTTATTTAAATTCACTTTTTTTGTAATCCCAAATTTCGATTTGATAATTGGATCTTATGTATGATCTTTAAATTTACTCTGAATTTCAAATTCTTCATAATAAATTGATTAAGTTATCTGCAATTATAACACAAATGATGGCAGTTTGTGATATCAGGTAACTAACATACACTTAATAAATCAGCATATTCAATAAATAGTTTCAATTAGCAGATTCCATTCTAAAGTAAAGAACATCCGACCAGATAAAAATGCAGAAACCATCCCCTTCTATTTTGCAGCATCCGTTAATGGGGGCTAAATTTTCTACCTTACTGAAGACATTCAAATTATACAACGGCCCTTCCTTTCATTTTTTGCCACATTTTGCGCTCTTGCTTGGTTCAGCCATATCCCGCACTCCATTCAGACTGATTGAGCAACAGTTATTAAAAAAAAAGAGGTATTCAGAAATTGCACTAATTAAACCGGTATTCATTGTAGGTTTCTGGCGTTCCGGAACAACTCATCTGCATAATCTATTGGGAAGAGCACCCGGGTCGGGAATCATAACGCCACTTGCCAGTGGTCTGCCCGGGGAGTTACTAACGCTCGGTACCTGGCTTGAACCACTTTTAAAAAAAGCACTTCCTGAAACCAGGGAAATCGACCGCGTAGCTGTTACACCGAAATCGCCCCAGGAAGACGAAATTCCGGTTGCCAACCTTCAACTGCTCTCAGTTTTTCATGCACTCTATTTTCCCGGATGTTTTCGAAAAAATTTTAACCAGGGTGTTTTTTTTGATAATGTGTCGCCAAAACAAATTGAAGAGTGGAAAGAACAGGTTCAATTTTTTCTGAAAAAAATTGTTATCCACCAGGACAAACAACCCCTGATTATTAAGAATCCCGTATACACCACGAGGATGAAATATATTCTGGAGATGTGGCCGGATGCCCGTTTTATACACATATATCGTAATCCATACAGGGTGTTTCCGTCTGCAAAGCAATACTTTCAGAAGATGTTATCAAAACTGGCACTTCAGCCTTATGATCCCGCAGAAATTGAACCTGTCGTTGTAGCATCGTATCTGCGAATGCTTGATCAGTTATATGATGATGCATCCGGATTGCCGAAAAACCAGTTTACTGAAGTCCGTTTTGAGGATCTTGAGGCAAATCCCATCCCGGAACTGCAACGCATCTATTCATTGCTGGAACTGTCGGATTGGAATACAGCAAAGTATCCTACCCAAAATTATCTCAACCAGATTTCAGATTACAAGAAAAACAAGTATGATCTGAAAAAGAAGGATATTGAAACGGTTCAGAACAGATGGAAAAAATACCTGGATAAATGGCAATATGATATCCCGGTCTGATCAGATGACCAAAATTGAAAATTCCAACTTGGGTTTTATCTGCTGGTGTAAAGTCAAAATTAAGATCAGATAATTTACAAGGTTCAGGTTCAGCTTTCAATTACTTCGTTACTTCCGCTGAGTACTCTGTATGTCAACTGTTCATCAGTGGCGTCAAGAATCTCAAGTCTAATGCCTTTGTGTGAGATTATGTTATCGCTATTCTCAGTCAGTTCAAAGTCAATTGATTCAGAAAAAGAAACTTGTGTCAGATCATCTCTGTACTCATTGTATACAATTTCAATGCTTTTGCCCCCAAAACCATCATACATAAGTTCAATTTCAAATCCATCTGATTCCGACCTGATTCCAGGCGCCTGCTTATATGCAGCTTCCGGTTTCAGATCTTTCCAACTTACTGCATTTTTGCGGGCCTGAATCATAAATTGTTCAAATTTCCCGTCATTATCTTCATCATACAGGTAGGTTATGGATTCATCCGAAATTGATATCGTGCCATATACCACCCTCTTATCTTTCATCATTTTGGAAAGTCTAATTTTTGAAGAGATATTTGTATACTCCGTTTCAAGATCTTCAGTTAATCTGACAGCCGGATTAATTTTGTAACGATATTCCGTATATATCACATCGCCTTTCTCAGCTACTGATTCAACATTTAATTCAGGTTCACGTCCTTCCATCTCATTATACATCAATTCCGGTTTTGTAAATCTTGAAAGCGATATACAGCTGAATAAAAACAAGAAAATCAGTAGTGATAAATTCTTCATATGCAAGTATCTGTAAGAACCGTTAATTTATAAAAAAACGATATGTATTCGAATGTATATTTGCTTTTTTACCTGGTGTAATCAATTTCCAGTTTCCTTAATATTATGAGAAACGAAAGCTAAGATTTATAACAGGCAACAAAATTTTTCATTGGGTGTTTATTCTCATATGATATTTTTTGATAACACTTTAAATTAATCAGAATTATGCTATTCAGACAAAAAATAAAACCTCTTTTCCTGATTCCTCTATTTATTCTGTTTTTAAGCATTCCGGAAATGGTTACATCACAGAATTTTGAGGGAATCATTCAATATGAAATACCTGAACTTCAGGATAAGATCGGCACAGATCAGCTTGATTATATGATAAAGGGAAATATGATACGAATTGAATACGAATCCGGTAAATCAAGATCTACATCCATACTTTATGAAACAGAAACAGAGATGATGTTTATCAGTATCGGCATGCTGGGTGGCCATGTTGAAGTTCCCCCAGATGATGTTCAGCTTAATTTTATGGATGAAGAGCCCGATTTTGAAAATACCGGTGAGACTAGAACAGTAGATGGGAACACCTGTGAGGTTTGGAAAGCCACTATTGAGAGTAATATATATCACTACTGTTTTATGCCGGAGACAGCTGATTTTATTTTACCAATCAATTCGGTTACAGCGGGCAGTGTTCCGGTTTGGGCCGGGGTAAATCTGCCCGATAATCATCTTCCGCTTGAAGTAAACAGGGTGCAGGATGGTGAAGAGAAAACCGTAATGAAAGCTGTACATTTTGAAAAAAAAGAGTTGAACAGACGATTGTTTTCCATTCTTGAAAACTGAAAGATTGTTTACATAAAGCGTAAAATCAATGGTGCTACGTATTTCAGTTATTAAAAGCATCTCAAATATTTTTAATTTATTGCTATTTAATTAGCTATGAAATTCTTTAATTCGAAAATAATATTTTATTGAAAAAAAACCGGATTGTGCTTCACATGTTAGATTTAAGATGTTAATTTATGTGTCAGATTTTCAGAAACTCTCAACTTTGAATATTTTGAATAAAAATTCACTGACTCACTATCCGGATAACCGGCAATTTAAAATTTCAGGATACAAAAAATTGCTAAATGATCAGGCTTACCTTTTTGCTCTCTGTTGTTTTCTGCTGATGAGTTCTTTCGGCACTGCGCAGGCTCAAATAATGGATAGTGAATCTGATACGACAAGCTCCGAGGATGAAAGAGTTGGTACATCCGTAGCATTTGTTCCCGCTATTGGTTTCAACTCCGATTCGGGTGTTTCAGTTGGCGGCTTAGTGCAAAGGGCCGATTACGGTGATGGGACCACAGAACCATTTAATAATTTTACTAAAATCAGGTCTCTTTTTTCCACGAAAGGCAGATTCATTCTGAAAATTGATTTCGATGTCACCAAAACATTTAATTCAGATATTCGAAGTCAGTTCTTTTTTGAGGCACTTAAATTTGACGAAGGGGTTTTCACGGGGATTGGTAACAACACATCCTTTACAAGAACAGAATTTGATGATGATATATTTTTCTTTGATGAAAGAAGAATACAGCTCAAGTATCTTGCACGAAAAAGGTTCACCCAATTGGGTGAAAGAGGTTTTGTAGATGTTTTCGGATCTGCTCAAATCGCTTTTTCGGATCCAAAAAGTTTGAAACCTGAAACTGTTTTTGCCCAGAGACAACCACCGGGTGCTGAAGGAGGATGGATAAATTGGCTTGGTCTTGGTTTTATTGTCGATTCCAGGGACAGCGAGTTCAATCCAACAACTGGATATTTTATTCAGGCTGAGACCTCTCTTGCTGACGGATTTTTTGGAAGTGATTTTAATTTTGGTTTATTTGAAATTGATATAAGAAGTTTTAAAGGCATTGTACCAAATCTTGTATTTGCTCAGCGCTTGCAAATTGAACATGTTACGGGAGATGCTCCCTTTTGGGAGCTTGCTGATCTAGGAAATGATGAAAGTCTGCGTGGGTTCATTGAAGACAGGTTTATTGGTGATTCTTCAATCTCTACGATTAATGAATTGCGGGCATGGCTTTTTGATGTCGATGTTTTTGGTGTGGACCTGAAGATTGGAAGTCAGCTATTCCTTGATGCAGGGCGAATTTATTCAAATAATGACCCAAATAAAATATTTGAAGACTGGAAAAAAACATTCGGAGGCGGAGTGGCATTTTCAGCTTTTTCACCTGATTTCATAGCCAGGATTGAACTTGGAAAATCAGATGAAATTTCCCGTGTTTATTTCAGCTCCAGCTACTCTTTCTGACAGATTTTTTAATCACCTGTATATTCTGTTTCTTCAGATCATGTATGAACCACCATTGATATGAAAGGTACTGCCGCTTGCGTGTTTCAGTGATCCGGATGCAAGAAAAACAACCAATTCTGCGATCTCTTCGGGAGGAGTGATATCACCAAACACCGAATCTTGCGTGAGATACTCTTCACCATAAACTGAAATTGAATTGGAAGCCATATCTGTGTTCACAAATCCCGGTGCAATTGAAAACGCTGTAATCCCTTTATTACCCATACTGCGGGCAATACTCTTTGTAAATGCCACCATGCCTGCTTTGGATGCCGCATATGCCGCATATTCGCCAGTATCTCCCCTGTAAGCAGCCCGCGATGATATATTAATGATAATACCTTCTGTCCCTTTTTTTGCCCAACTGTTGAGCGCCCACTTTGTCAGCAGTGACGATGATCTCAGGTTAATCTGCATTGTACGATCCCAGGCTTCCAGCCAATTGCTATCGTCTTGTGAAACCGGTGCATCCACAAAAATGGCTGCATTATTTATCAGTATATCCGGGGAGTTATTATCCTCGAAAAGTGGTTTTAGTTTAAGTAATACCTGTTCCTGATTTTCCTGGTCACAAGTTACTCCGGCAAATGATTTGTTCCCGGTAAATTCATCCTGAAAAGGAGTATTTCGTGTCGTGGCTGTTACATGAAACCCCTTATTTAACAACTGGCGTACGATCGACAACCCGATTCCTCTTGATCCTCCTGTAACCAGTGCATGTTTTTTTCTCATTTCCTGTAGACCGGTACATTGGAGCATGCTTCGCCATACATCAGTTTTTTTACGTGAGGCAGGATTAATTTAGTGGCATGCATATAAATTTCAGGAGTTAATTTAATTTTGCTGCAGCCTTTCAGTAATACAAATTTCCCATCGAATTCAGACCAGTTAACTGCTTCGATTTTATCTTTGAATATCTGTATTTCTGCCTCTCTCCGGGTGCCATAAAGAATATCCACCGCAAATGTTGCAGCATATTGCGTTACAAGCATAAATGCCCACGTTGGAATAATTGCGTCGGTTGAGCAAAAAACTGTAAGATAAGCTCCGTCATATTTTTTCCAATCATGAGCATCCATCTTTTCACGAAAATCTTTTTCTTTCAGAATCAGACCCTGGAAAAGAAAATCTTTCAGATCAAATTCATAGAGATCGAAACCACTGACAATTTTTTCCAGATCAACAGTCTCTAGTTTTGACTGTTTCACTTTATTTACAATTTCAGCCATGAGAAGTCGTGATTAATTTTTTTGTTCTGTGAACTGAAGATATACGAGTGATCCGAAACTGATAGGTCAAAGAGAGAAAGATTCACCGCATGAACATGTACGCGCGGCATTCGGGTTATAAAAATGGAAACCCTGCCCGGTCAGTCCGTCGGAATAATCCAAACGCGTTCCGGCAAGGTATAGAAAACTGCGCATATCAATGATCAGTTTAATACCCCTGTCTTCAAACAATTTATCTTCTTCATCTGATTCAGGTTTTTTGTCGAATGACAGATCGTAGGTGAGTCCGGAACAGCCACCGCTTACAACCGAGACTCTCAGGGGAGCGTCTTTACTCATACCCTGTTTATCGCGTATAACCTCGATCTGTTTTGCCGCTTTGTCGCTTATTGAAATAGACATTGCTATATCCTTTGATCTTTAAACTGATATTACCTGGATTTCCGGGTCAATACGTTTTACCATACTTTCAATTGCATACAGAGTACCGGATGTTGCAGTAGGGCAAGTACCGCATGCTCCCTGGTAATGAACTTTAAGCCTGTTGCCATCAAGACCCAAAATTTTTAATCCGCCGCCATCGGCAAGCAGGTAAGGGCGAACCTGTTCGTCAAGCATCTGGTTAATTTGCTGAAGCCTTGGATCTGTTGATTCCATCACTTCTTTGGTAGCATGTACTTCATCATCCGCTTCGAGATTCAGATTTGGTTTAGCTTCACGGATTGGAGGTGCAAGTTTTCGAAGAAGATCAGACCAAACGGCATTTCCATCCTGAGTGACTGTGATATACCTGTCCACATAATAGACATTAATTACATGATCGATCGAGAAGAGAGATTCAGCCAGCTCGTCTCCTTCTGCTTCCACACTATTTTCAAATGATTTTGTAACTCCGTTTGTCAAAGGCTCACTCAACACAAAGCGCATTGCATCCGGATTCGGGGTTCGCTCGATTTCTTTAATTTTTGGCATAATTTCTAATCTTTATTTTACTTAATACTCTTATATGGTTCATTGATGAAACTTACATATCAAAAAAATCTTTCACATAGAAAAGTCCATCTATAAACCTGTCTATATCATCTTCATTATTATAAAACGAAAGAGACAGCCGCGCTGTTGCTGAAACATTAAATCTTCTGAGTATCGGCTGTGCGCAGTGATGACCTGTTCGTATCGCAATTCCTTTTTTATCAAGAATTGTTCCAACATCGTGTGCGTGGATATCATCAAACACAAATGAGATCACTGAAGCACGGTTATCTGCATTTCCTATGAACCTTAAACCGTCAACTTCTCTCAATCGATTTAAAGCATAACGCACCAGTTCATCTTCTCTTGCTGCGATTCTGTCCATTCCTATGGAATTCAGGTAGTCAACAGCTGTTCCAAGCCCGATTCCGGCTGCTATAGGCGGTGTACCTGCTTCAAATTTAAATGGAATGGTATTGTAAGTTGTCTCCTCAAATGAGACCTTATCTATCATATCTCCTCCACCCCTGTAAGGCGGCATCTCTTCAAGAAGTTCATGTCTTCCAAATAGAATACCAAAACCTGTTGGTCCGCACATTTTATGGGCTGAGAATGCATAGAAATCACACCCGATTTCCTGTACATCAACGGTTTCATGAGGAACAGCCTGTGCCCCGTCAATCAAAACCACAGCATCATTCTCATGTGCAAGAGCTGTTATCTCCCTAACAGGATTAACCGTTCCCAGTGCATTTGAAATGTGAACAACAGCCACCATTTTTGTTTTGGTGTTCAGCAGCTTTCTGTATTCATCAAGATCGAGTGTTCCATCATCAAGCACAGGTATAACTCTAATTTTGGCACCTGTTTGCTGAGCAATCATCTGCCAGGGAACAATATTTGCATGGTGTTCCATCTCAGAAAGAATGATCTCATCTCCTTCAGAAAACTTACTTTTGCCGTAACTGTTTGCTACAAGATTAATCGAGTCGGTAGTACCTGTTGTATAAATAATCTCATGCTCTGAACCGGCATTGATGAACTTTTGAATTTTTTTCCGTGTCAGTTCAAAAGCATCTGTTGCTTTTTGGCTCAGTGAATGAATTCCGCGATGGACATTGGCGTGCTCATACCTGTGATAATGATCGAGCCTGCCGGCTACAACCGAAGGCATCTGGCTTGATGCTGCATTATCAAGATAAACAAGCGGATGACCGTTTATTTCCTGTTTTAGAACAGGGAAATCAAGTCGTACTTGCTCAAAATCAGTTTGAGTTGATATGTCATTTACGGGGTTTGTCATGCAGTCACTTTTGGAACATTATTAGCTTCTGTGTATTTCTTAACTTCCTCAATCAGTAATTTATGGACGGATTCCACTTCAATGTTTTCAATAGTTTCAAGTGCAAAAGCGTAGGTTAACACCTCTTTTGCTTTCTGTTCGGTCATACCACGGCTCTGCAGATAGAAAACCTCTTCTGGATCCAGCTGACCGATAGTAGCACCATGAGAACAGAGAACATCGTCAGCAAAAATTTCAAGTTGCGGTTTCGTATTTACCAATCCTTCGGTTGATAAGAGCAGATTCCTGTTCTCCTGGAATGAATCAATTTTTTGTGCATCTCTTTGCACAAAAATTTTGCCATTAAAAATAGAATGGGCACTGCCGTTAACAACTACTTTATGCAGCTGATGGCTCTCGGCAAAAGAGTAACGGTGATCGAGGGTAGAATGTGTATCCGCGATTTGGTCTCCATCAATTAAAACGAGTCCATCGACCGTAAACTTGACATCTTCATCTTCCATAATAACCTTGGGCTCATTTCTTGAAAGTCTTGCCCCCAGTGTAATGGTGTAGGAGTGATACTCGGCTTCCTTTTCCAGGTACGACACCGGTCTTGAAACATGCACTGCATTGATGCTGTCACGAACAATTCGTACGTGGTGGATATGTGATCCCTTTTTCAGTTTAAATTCACCGACCGGAATGGTCATATAGCTGTTATCCGCCAATCCGATGTGTTCTTCAATTACAGTTGCTTTTGCTCCTTGCTCAGCAACAATTAAGCTTCTCGGGGTTGCAATAAAAGGTTTTTCCGCATCTGTATAAATATTCAGAATCTGGATGGGTGAACCGGCATCCACATCTTTGGCAATGTGTATGTAGGCTCCATCCGTAAAATGCAAACCATTAAATGGAACAAATATATCATCCGGATAGTCTGCGAGCTGGTTAAGATACCGGGCTGCACTTTCATCATTTAGATTATCATAAAGATTTTGAATGGTTACTCCCTCCGGAAGAGACTCCACCGACGAGTGTTCGCTGCTGAATTCACCATTCACAAAAACCAGCCTGGAGTTTATTGATTCCGGGATGAAATATTCACTCAAATCGCCCGGTGATTTGACACCTGCTTCTTCAATATGTGTGAAGTCCGTCCTTGTAATTGGTTTCAAATCCGTAAATCGCCAGTCCTCATCCCGTCTTGTAGGGAACCTGGACGTTTGTAATGTCCGAAATGAATTTTGACGGATTTCATTTAAAATTCCCGGGACTGATTCCAGATTATCATCTGCAAGTTTGTGTAAAATTGATGTTTCCACAGCTGATTTCATTACTTTGCCTCACCATTTACAGTTGCATAGTTTTCCAGCCACTCATATCCCTGCTTCTCAAGCTCAAGTGCAAGACTTTTATCGCCCGATTTAATAATTTTTCCATCCATCATTACGTGTACAAAATCCGGAATAATATAGTCCAGGATACGCTGATAGTGAGTTACAAGAACAACAGCGTCATCCTTTCCGTGCAGCTGATTAATACCATTGGCCACAATCTTCAGTGCATCGATATCAAGGCCGGAGTCTGTTTCATCTAAAAACGATAGTGATGGCTGTAATACTGCCATCTGAAATATCTCATTTCTCTTTTTTTCACCACCGGAAAAACCTGTATTTACACTGCGTGAAAGAAATGTCGGAGACATCTCAACGAGTTCCAGTTTATCCTGGATGTAATCGTCAAATTCAAGCGGGTCGAGTTCTTCGCGTCCCCTGGACTTTGCTATCGTGTTGTACGATTCGCGCAACAGTGTGTTGTTCGTAACACCGGGTACTTCAACCGGGTATTGAAATGCGAGAAAAATTCCAAGATGTGACCTTTCATCAGGATCCAGTTCAAGAATACTTTCACCGTTGTACAGTATATCGCCTTGGATAACCTCGTATTCAGGATGACCGGCTACCACTTTAGACAGCGTACTCTTGCCGCTTCCATTAGGGCCCATTATTGCATGGATTTCACCCTTGTTAACAGTGAGGTTTACGCCTTTCAAAATAGTGATATCTTCACCTTCTACCGTTACATGTAAATCTTTAATCTCTAACACAGTATGTAATTATTTTTAAATTTCGGTTAATCAGCCTACGCTGCCTTCAAGTTTTATATCAAGTAGTTTATTTGCTTCAACAGCAAACTCCATCGGAAGCTCCTTAAGCACCTCTTTACAGAAGCCGTTCACAATAAGCGAAATTGCATCATCTTCACTAATGCCACGCTGCTGAAGATAGAATATCTGATCTTCCCCAACCCTGGATGTTGTAGCTTCATGCTCTATCTTGCCAGTCGGATTTGAAGACTCTATATATGGAAAAGTATGTGCTCCGCACGTCTGCCCGATCAACATTGAATCACACTGAGAGTAATTGCGTGCGTTGTCAGCTTTCTTGCTGATCTTCACTTCCCCCCGATAGCTGTTGTTTGATCTTCCGGCAGAAATACCTTTGGATATGATTGTACTTTTGGTGTTTTTCCCAAGATGAATCATCTTAGTTCCTGTATCAGCCTGCTGCATCTGGCCGGTAACCGCTACGGAGAAAAATTCTCCGATAGAATTGTCCCCTTTCAGGATAACGCTTGGATATTTCAGTGTAACAGCCGAGCCAGTTTCAAGCTGAGTCCAGGAAATTTTAGAATTATCCCCTTTACAAATTCCCCGTTTGGTTACAAAATTAAAAATGCCTCCTTTTCCATTTTCATCACCGGAATACCAGTTCTGAATAGTAGAATATTTAATTTCAGCATTTTCGAGAGCCACGAGTTCAACCACAGCAGCGTGCAATTGGTTTTTATCATACATGGGTGCAGTACAACCTTCAAGATAACTCACATGGCTGTTTTCTTCACAAATAATGAGGGTTCTTTCAAACTGACCGGAATCCATATTATTGATTCTGAAATAGGTGGAAAGCTCCATCGGGCAGATGGTATCTTTTGGAACATAACAAAAAGAACCGTCCGAAAATACCGCAGAGTTTAGTGCTGCATAAAAATTATCACGAGCGGGGACAACTGAGCCCATATATTTTTTTACAAGCTCGGGATACTTCTGAATTGCCTCTGATATTGAACAAAAAATCACACCGGCTTCTGCCAGTTTTTCCTTAAAAGTCGTAAATATGGATACACTGTCGAATACGGCATCAACAGCAACTCCCGACAGCATTTTCTGTTCTTCGAGCGGAATTCCCAGTTTATCGTATGTCTCCTTAATTTTCGGATCGATATCATCAAGACTCTCAACTTCCGGCCTGTCTTTGGGAGATGAGTAGTATTGAACATTATCAAAATCAGGAGATTCGTATGTGGCATTGAACCAGCTTGGTTCTTCCATCTCTTTCCAGCCTCGATATGCCTTCAAACGAAATTCAGTCATCCACTCCGGTTCTTTTTTCTTTTTGGAGAGGAAACGGATAATCTCTTCGTTTAATCCTTTTGGAAAATCTTCATATTCGACGTCGGTAGTGAAGCCATACTTGTACTCTTCACCAATCATCGATTCAAGTGCTTTAGTCTCGCTCATGTCAGGATTACCTTAAATTATTTGTTTTGATTTTGAGAACGTGTCCGGTATAAAAATAATTCAACCAATCGTATTGATTTTTTCAATTATTTTTATTTGGAATGAATTAATATAAGCATTAATACAGTGACTGAAAAACGACTAAAAACTCTGAATATGAGTTTTAAATTTCGTTTAAATCTGCCTTTATAACTACTTAACAAGCTTTTTTAAAAGAAATTTAGTGATTTCAATAGATTCGGGATTCCGAATTAAAGAGTACCCCGTCTTTAATGTGCTTCTTTTGTTCGTATAAACTTCATTAATTTATAGAAATTCATCCAATTGAAATTTATTATTCAAGGTATAGCCTTGCCTTATCATAAACATATAGATGAATTTCAATCAATCACTTTCTGAAAGCAAAGATGCAACGCAGGCGGCGTTCACGATATCCATCCAATTGCATCCCCGGGAGAGGTCCATATAAGGTTTTGCAAGGCCCTGCAGAATTGGTCCGGTTGCTTTTGCCCCCGCGAGGCGCTCAGTAATTTTGTATGAGATATTTGCTGCATCCAGGTTTGGAAAGATAAATACATTTGCTCTGCCTTTCAGCGGTGACTCCGGAGCTTTCTTTTCAGCAATTTCAGGCACAAATGCTGCGTCAAATTGCAGTTCACCATCCAGTATTAAGTCAGGTTTTAATTTCCCTGTTATGTCGCATGCATTTTGCACCAATTCAACTCGTTCATGTCTGGCGCTGCCTTTGGTAGAAAAGGACAGCATTGCTACACGAGGCTCCTCTCCTGTCAGCTTTTTATGAGAAACACTGGAATCAAGGGCAATGGTTGCAAGCTGGTTTGAATCAGGATATGGAACTACTCCGCAGTCAGCATAGGTAAGGATCCTTCCATCCGTAAGCTCCATCAGGAAAATACTTGAAACAATAGATGAAGACGGGGCTAAGCCAATAGTAGCAATTGCCGAACGGATTACGGAGGCAGTAGTGGCAACAGAGCCTGCAACAACGCCATCAGCAACTCCTGCTGCTGTTAATAACCCGGCATAATGTAATGGATCAGAAGCACGATACTTCAGCTCATCATCTTTAAGATTTTTATGGGCGAGGTTTTTACTGATTATGTTCAGTAATTTGTTTTTCAGTTGTTCTTTTTCCCAGTTTTTA
This sequence comes from uncultured Balneolaceae bacterium, assembly GCA_964449075.1. Classification (GTDB taxonomy): domain Bacteria; phylum Bacteroidota; class Rhodothermia; order Balneolales; family Balneolaceae; genus CAYVBJ01. Next base: position 22,119 of record CAYVBJ010000011.1, on the reverse strand, counting down.
ATCTCAATGGTGTCGGGAAGAAAAATCTTGTTTTCTGCAGACTTTCTTTTAATAATATTGGGATCACCAATCAACACAGGATCAGCTATTTCATTTTCCCGGATATAGGCTGCAGCTTTTAAAACCCTGGCATCATCTGATTCAGGAAATATAATCTTGCGCTGTAGCTGCCTGGCTTTTTCGACTATTTTTTTCATTCTCAGTAATCTATTTTGAATAATTTTATAACAGTAAAATAATTGCAAGTAAAGTAACAAATATACCTGTCCATTGTGCTTTTGTTAACACATCTCCCCACCTTAAAAGTCCTAATACTGTGCCTCCCAATACTGTAAGAATATTAACCACAGTGTAAACCACCGCTCCGTTCATAACCAGTAAAGCGTCAATTAAAAAAATGGATGAATAGAGATTTGGAATACCGATAACAATACCAAAAAATATTTCCTGTCCGCTAAAATTCCACATTTTTTTTATTGAAATTACTACAAAACCGGAAATCATCGCAGCAAGGAAGACCATACCCATAAACGTCTCTTTAGCCATTATGTTTTTAAACTCGGACTCAAATATTTTCAAAGATGCATCACCAAATCCTGTACAGAGAAAAAGCAGCAGGAGTAACCAGGATGCATTGAATGGCTTCTTTAAAAAACTTCTTTTATGAGGCAAGAGAAGAAAGAGAGCTATAAAAACTAAAAATACCCCAAACCATTGACGAAAATCCAGTAATTCAAGATACCAGACAGTTGATAAAAGCACGGGAATTATCAGTGATATTCTCATAGCTGAAATACTGACCCCCACCCCATTGCGATATACCGATTTGCTGTATATAAAAAAGTTGGTTATAAAAAAAATACCAACGATAAGAGCAAGTCCGATTGATCCTGCTGAGATCTTACCCGGAGACATTACTTCAAAACTATCGTATGCCGAATAAAAAGCTATAGCTGTTGCTGTAATATAATTTACAGTCAGCACACGAAGTGTATTGATCTTTCGGAATTCAACAGTTTTTAACAGATGGGCAATAAGCACCGAGCAAGCTGAACTGAGAACGATATATATCCAGCCCGGCACTATCTTGTGAGATCAATACTCAAATTGCCAAACACCTGGATTTCCTGCGGCCTGTCAAATAGTCTGCGGGATGTATAATCTACATTATTCTGAATGTGGCTGATGAGCTCAGATACATGAACTTTTCGTTGCTGAAGCGCTTCAGCCCAATAATAGGTAAATACAGAATGATATTTATTATCATCCCCGCCTCCTGAATAGACTCTGGAAGTCTGACTCGGCCTTGAACTGAATATCAGTACAGATTCCGGCTGAATACTGAGTATATTCTCCGCAAGCTTTTCCATCGCATCAATATCCCCGCGTGACTGTGTTCCTGTTTCAATCTCCGGGTTTACAAAATTTATATCAACAAGAATAATCAGTCTTTCATGTGAAATGGATGCCAGTTCATTCAGGTATTGATTGAGATTGATTCTGCTCTCTTTACCCCGGGGGTCACGATGAATCAGGTCTATAACTTTACCCTCACTGCCTTCATTAATTTTTCCGTAGCCTGTTATGAATGTCCAAACCGTATTGAGGCTGTCATTCTTAAACGAATTTAATTCGGTTAATACAGCGTCACTACTGCGGTTTTCAAATTCTGTTATTTGCCCGGTGTTCATCATAAGGCTGCTCATCATGTATGATTCAAATAACCTGATATCCCTGTTGTGATACTGCCTGTCGCCTAATTCATTATTTTGGTGGTTGCTCAAAACAAATGCCCTGTCGTCCGGATTATTTCTTTTGACAACAGGAATTGCATTCTCAACATCAATATCACCGAAAGGTATTTCACCGAGAGTTACAACATCAGCGCTGATGCCTTCGGATGCTGCACGCCACTCCACGGCTGTGCTTTGCTCCGTTACATACGTATTTGTGCCGCCAAAACGAACCTTGTACCAACCGTCCAGCTTCTCAATGAAAGGAAGAGCACTTCCTTCAGCAAGTTCAGTAAAAATATTGAGATCATTATATTCCGGACTGCTTCTGAGATTTACCATACTCTCCCTCACTACGATAAACGGGGCTAAAAATTCACTCAGTGGTATGTCAAATGAATATTCAGAATCCAGAAAATCAGCTTTTATATCCATATTGCCTGGATCCAAACCGGAAATCTGCAGAGATGAAAATATTGTTGAGAGGTCAACTTCAACAGAAGACCCGCTTAATGTCAGTGTTCTCTCTTTAACAAGCGTTGTATCATTATAAGAGATTGACAGAGTGATATCTTCATCCTCGGCAGCATCTGTTCTCACAGTGTCAGGAATAGTCACTGACCCGCTTACACGCATAAACTTTTCTTCACCGGTTCTGATTGGCTCACCTACCGGCTTCATGTTAGTAAAAGCAAGAATGCTCAGGATTCCGCCGCTCAAATTAAGTCCAATTTTCTGCGTTGAGCTTGGCGAATTTATAATATTACCTGAATTAGCCGCATAAAAAGTAATTGCAGATCCGGCAACAGCGAAAATCATAAAACCGATTTTAGGTCGATACTTTTGTACTGTTCGTTCCATTTTTACACGTTGTGGAATTGTTTTTTCCACAATATCAACAGCAGTAAGTCTGAAGAAAGGATCCTGAATGGTAGGTTTTCTGTCCAGCAGTAATGATCTGCGCCGGTCTGTGATTTCCGGTTCAGCATTTACATCAATTCCGTACATTTCCGCTACACTCCACTTTGTAGTTGTGCAGGCGGAAAAAAGAATCAGCAAACCAATGCTAAAGAAAAGTGCTTTAATCATATTTTAAAATGCAATAACAGCACCGAAACCAAACAAGCTTCTGTATCTGAATGATTGTTCTGCTCCCGGGTCAGATAACCAAAACGGAATCTCGTAACGGAACACAAATCCTCTGGGTTTTCCTGAAGAATCGGGGACATTAAATGAAATAGCAAACCCGCCGCCTCCATCTGCAAATGTATTATCTATCTCATTTTCAGTAATTCCCAAAGGAGTTCCCGCATCAAAAAACATATATGACCGAAAAGAGAGAAATTCTCCTAAAAACGGAATATTATTAAACATTCTTCCAAGAGGGCTTGGATAGTCAAATTCTGTGTTAAGTGCACCTATAGAATTTATAAGAAATGGCTCTTCTCTGTCGAAAGATTGAAAATCACTTCCTGAATAACCTCTCAGGTTTGCCCCGCCGGCTATATTAAATTTACCCCCGTTTAAAAATGACATCGGTATTGTTCCTTTGGCACGTGTAAAGCCGCTGTCCATCCATTCAATTTGACGTGAAGAACTCCTTGAGAAGAGGTATTCCGGATCAGCACTATTTGAAGATGCACCGGCATAGAATCTCACTTTAAAACCAAGGATTTCCCCAAGCGGAATAGTTTGGCTGGCCGCAATAACAGCTGAAGTAAACGGGTTGTCCAGTGTCTGAATGGAACCTTTAAAATCAAGGTTAATTCTGCCGAGACCGTTCTCGTTTTGATATGAAAAGAAAGGTGACAAGATTCCATTCCAGTCATCGCTCCATAATATGGGATATTGGGCGTATTCAAGATTGAATCTTTTTTCTAAATGATATGAAATTCCCGTTTCAACATAGTTCTGTTCATTAAAACCCTGCTGCCAGCGTTTTGTAAAAGAAACACCGTGCCTGTGAAATCCTGCCCGGAAAAGAGTTGTTACCTGCACATTACCCTCACTTCCAAAATCTGATATGGACTCAATAGGCTGCGTGTAATTAAAATAGTAAGACACCGGATCACTTGGTATCCATGTTCCGAGCCAAACACCTGCATCTATCCTGTGGGGGCCATCTTCAAAGGTTCCGGGCACTTGCCCTTTCAGCTGAACTCCCACCCGAATACCATCTACATCATTATACCAAAGATCAGGAGCCGGAATAATTTCATAGGATTTTTTTTGCTGAGCCTGGGCCAGGCTAGCACTAAAGATTAAAAAAAATAAAACCAGAATGACGTTTAATCTGTTGAAATGATCCACTCGTCCAGAATTTGTCTGTTAGCAATTAAATCGTGAATTAGGTGAATAATACGAATTTGTTCCGGCCAAATGATATGAGATTTTACATCCTTTGCAGCTATCCACTTAAAATCAATATGTTCATCATCTAAAATGGGTATTTTATCTGATTCAACTTCAGCGCCAAAGGCAGGAATAATCAATATTTGGTCACTCGAAGCTTCATAAAAATGGTTAACGGTAGGTACTGACCAAAATTTATGAGGATTGAAATTAGTTTCTTCTTTTAATTCACGACCGGCCGCCTGCCAATATGTTTCGTTCTCTTTGACCTTTCCCCCAATCATCCTCCACTGCCCTTGGTATATCTTCCCTCCGGCGCGTTTCAGTAACAGAAAAAGAGGGGAATCCTCAATGATTTTATAGGGATAGACATCAATCAGTTTTTTACCGGTCATTCGCCACCTGATTCTGAAAATACTGAAACGTTTTTTTTAAGCCCTCCCTGCGATCCACCTTCGGTTCCCAGCCAAGTACACTTCTGGCTTTTGAAATATCTGGCTGACGAACCTGCGGATCGTCTTTGGGCAACTCCTTGAAAATAACTTTACTTTTACTTCCGGTCAATTCAATTATCTCGCGTGCAAATTCAAGTATTGTAATTTCCTGGGGGTTACCGATATTCACCGGTTCCACCTCATCACTTTCGGAAAGCTGATATATCCCATTTATCAGATCATCTACATAGGTGAATGATCTTGTTTGAGAACCATCGCCAAATACCGTGATGTCTTCATCTTTCAAGGCCTGGCTCATAAATGTTGGAAGGGCCCGCCCGTCATCCAGTCTCATCCTGGTACCATAAGTATTAAAAATACGGACAATCCTGGTTTCAAGATCGTGATACCGGTGATAAGCCATTGTGATAGCTTCTGCAAAACGCTTTGCTTCATCGTAAACACCGCGAAATCCGATAGGATTCACATTTCCCCAGTAATCTTCTGTTTGCGGATGAATCTGAGGATCACCATACACTTCACTTGTTGAAGCAAGCAGAAACCTGGCATTTTTTTCCTTTGCAAGTCCAAGGGCTTTATGAGTGCCTAATGATCCCACTTTCAGAGTTTGAATCGGCATTTCAAGATAGTCGATCGGTGACGCCGGTGACGCAAAGTGGAGAATCAGATCAAGGTCACCTTTTATGAAGATGAAATTAGTGACATCGTGCTGAATAAATTCAAAATCCGGATTTCCGGCAAGATGAGCAATATTATCTGTTGAGCCTGTAAGAAGATTATCCATACATACTACGCGCCAGTCGTTGGCAAGATACAGATCACATAAATGCGATCCCAAAAATCCGGCTCCTCCGGTTATTAGTACTCGTCGTTTATTAGTTCTCATTTAGTTTGCTTTTAAATTAACGGATGGGCGGCCGACTGAATAATATACAAGGCCGGCATTTTCTGCATCTTCAAGTTCGTATAGGTTTCTTCCGTCAAAAACAACCGGGGCCTTCATTCTTACTTTGAAGGTATCAATATCGGGCCTTCTGAATTCATTCCATTCCGTACAAATAATAAGTGCATCAATATCATCCAGAACCGAGTCCCTTTCGTTCACAAACGTGATATTTGCGAGTGTATCTTTATCAGACGCGCGTTTAAAAGTTTCGATAGCCTCAGGATCGTACGCTTTCATCTGAACTCCGCGTTTTGCCAGCTCTTTTGTTATATAAAGAGAAGGTGCTTCGCGTACATCATCCGTTTCGGGTTTAAAACTAAGGCCCCACAGGCCAAAGGTTTTACCTTTCAGATCGCCCTGATAGTGTTTATCAATTTTTTCAACAATAGATAATTTTTGAGCCTCATTTACTTTCATTACTGAATCGAGAATCCGGAAATCATAGCCAAAATGGTTAGAGGTATAGTGAATCGCCTGAACATCTTTAGGAAAACAGCTTCCTCCGTAACCGATTCCCGCGAACAGAAAACGTTTACCAATTCTTGAATCAGTTCCTATGCCTTTCCGAACCTGGTCCACGTTTGCCCCCACCCTTTCACAAACATTTGCCACTTCGTTCATAAAAGTGATTTTGGTTGCAAGCATTGCATTGGCCGCATACTTTGTAATTTCAGCACTCCGTTCATCCATAATTATAATAGGATTTCCGCTTCTGACGAATGGTTCATAAAGTGATGTCATGACGTCTGCAGCACGCTTGCTTCTTGTCCCGACAACAACTCTCTCAGGTTTCATAAAATCATCCACAGCAGCACCTTCACGTAAAAATTCGGGGTTGGAAACCACATCAAAGTCAGCCTCAGTGTGAGCAGCGATTGATTCTCTCACTGCATCAGCCGTACCGACAGGCACAGTGCTTTTATTAACAACCACTTTGTAATCGCCAAACTCATTAAACATTTTTCCAAGCTCTCCGGCCACTTTAGTGACAGCAGACAGATCCGCTTGTCCATTCGCACCCGGAGGTGTGGGCAGACAGAGGAAAATAACATCTGCAGGTTTTACTGCATCCCTGAGGTTTGTGGTAAAAGTTAGCCGTTTTTCTCTCAGGGCACGATCAAATACATGGTTCAGTCCGGGTTCATATATAGGCACTTCTCCATTTCGCAATCGATCGATTTTTTGCTGATCTATGTCTACACAGATTACATCGTTCCCGCTATCGGCAAAACATGTTCCGCTAACGAGCCCCACATAGCCGGTTCCAACTACAGTTACATTCATTTTATCTTTCTATTTTTTTTATTTCGAGTTTAAGTTTACCGGCCGGTACATTGACATCCACAATATCCCCAACTTCTTTCCCAAGTATTGCCTGGCCAATTGGTGAATCAACCGATATTTTTTTTTCTTTAAAATCCGCTTCATCTTTCGATACAAGAGTATATTTCATCTCCTTATTCGTCTTTCTGTTCAAAATCGTAACAGTTGATAAAAGGAAAGCTTTTGTATCATCAATGTTTCTTTCGTCAATGATTTCAGATGTTGCAAGTGTATGCTCAAGCTCTGCAATCTTTTTTTCAAGATATCCTTGTGCCTCTTTGGCTGCATCATATTCAGCATTTTCACTTAAATCTCCTTTTGCACGGGCTTCTGCAATCTCCTCTGCAATCTCTTTTCGTCCCCTGGTTTTCAGATCCCGAAGTTCCGCTTCCATTCTTTCGTAGCCTTCCTTGGATAAATAATTTTTCTTCATACATTACACTTCTTAAAACAGAAAAAGCAGTTTTGAGCTGCTGATTTCAGATTTACTCTATAATTTATTTTACGAACACTAAAAATAGTGTGTTATAAGCTGTTTCCCAACTGAATTTTTTCTAATGTTTGTGCGGGAATTGACTTAAAATTATTTTAAGATCTCCAAATTTCATGTATAGAAAGCTCACTGCGAAAGAGATTCTTATTTACAACAGGCAGCGGCAATCACCACTCAAAGACCATTTTATCCTTTGGCTGCATAATATTCGAAGTCTTCACAATGTCGGTGCAGCATTTCGATCAGCAGATGCATTCGGTATCAATGAGTTGCGTCTCTCAGGTTATACTCCTGCACCTCCAAGGGCTGAGATCTCAAAAACCGCCCTGGGTGCAGAGAAAGATGTGAAATGGATGCAAATCGATACATCAGAAGTTGAAGACGAAATCTCACTTTTAAAAACCCGGGCGTTTACCATTCTTGGACTCGAACAGACTAAGGAGAGTATTTTCATAAACGATTACAATCCTGCTGATCAAAAAATCTGCCTTATCCTGGGCAATGAAGTAACAGGTATTGATGAAAGTTTATTCCCTTACATTGATGAAATGATCGAAATCCCCCAGTTTGGAACCAAACACTCCCTGAATGTTTCAGTAGCAGCCGGTATTGCTCTTTATGCTTTTTTTGAAAAATTACAGTGATCAGATTCCTGACAACCTGCCTTGATAAATAACTGTTTATATCTAACACAAAAATTTTCTTTTAAGTTAATCTCTTATTCATTGGTAATTTTGAAGCACACACGTTATTTTTGCCGATTAAACATCAACATAATTATTACATGCCAAAACGTATTTTAGTTACTTCTGCATTGCCGTACGCTAACGGGCCGCTTCACCTCGGGCATCTTGCAGGTGCATACCTGCCTTCTGATCTCTTTACCCGCTATCACCGGCTCAGGGGAGATGATATTATTCATATTTGCGGCTCGGACGAACATGGTGTGCCTATTACGATTGCAGCAGAAAAAGAGGGTGTTGATCCGCAGGTTATCGTTGACAGATATCACGAGCAAAATAAAGCGGCATTTAAAAATTTTGGCATTCATTTTGATTACTACGGACGCACCAGTTCCGAGGTTCATAAAAAGACGTCAGGTGATTTTTTCAAGAAGCTGTATAATCAGGGAGTTTTCAAACAAAAAACCGAAGAGCAGCTATATGATAAGGAAGCTGATATGTTTCTGCCCGACCGCTATGTGAAAGGCACATGTCCTGAGTGCGGTTACCCTGAAGCTTATGGAGATCAGTGTGAAAAATGCGGAAGCTCGCTCTCTCCCACAGAATTAATTGACCCTGTAAGTACTATCACCGGTAACAAGCCAATTCTGAAAAAAACAAAGCACTGGTATCTGCCGCTTGGTGATTTCCAGGATAAACTTGAAAACTGGCTGGATTCAAAACCCGACTGGAAACCAAATGTGATGGGACAGTGTAAAAGCTGGATCAACAGCGGTTTATCAGACCGTGCCGTAACGAGAGACTTGTCGTGGGGAGTGCCCGTACCGCTTGAAGAAGCTGAAGGGAAAGTTCTCTATGTATGGTTTGACGCCCCGATCGGGTACATTTCAGCTACCAAAGAGTGGGCTGCTGAAAAAAATGATCCTGAACTGTGGAAAAAATACTGGCACGATGATGAAACAAGACTTCTCCATTTTATAGGAAAAGATAATATTGTTTTTCACTGCATTATGTTCCCTGCAATGCTGATGCAGCACGGTGATTTTATTCTGCCTGATAATGTACCGGCAAATGAATTTCTCAACCTGGAGGGCAAAAAATTGTCAACCTCCCGCGGATGGGCTGTTTGGCTTGCTGAATACCTCGAGGAGTTCGAACCCGACCTGCTCCGCTATGTTCTCGGTACAACTCTGCCTGAAACAAAAGATTCGGATTTTTCATGGAAAGACTTTCAAAACCGCGTAAACAGTGAACTTGCTGATATCCTGGGAAATTTTATTTTCCGGTCTGTCTCTTTTACAGAAAGATTTTTTGATTCCAAAGTCCCTGAGCTTAAATCTCCGTCTGAAAAAGATCTTACAGCACTTTCAGCAATTGATGATCATAAAAAAAAGATCGAAAACTCTTTTGACAAGTTCCGCTTCAGGGAAGCTATCGCAGAAATCATGAACCTGGCGCGTGCAGGCAACAAATACTTCACAGAAACTGAACCCTGGAAAACGAGGAAAGAGGACCCTCAAACGTGCGCGAATACACTGCATGTTTGTCTTCAGATTTCAGCTGCTCTGTCAATATTGTTCGATCCGGTACTACCTCACTCGATGGCAAAGCTGAGAAAACAGCTTGGCATTGCAGAAAATTTTTCCTGGGATGATGCAGGCAAATATCTGCTCTCACCCGGAAATCAAATTCAGCAGGGTGAGATCCTGTTCTCAAAAATTGAAGATGAGACTGTTCAGGAACAACTCAACAAACTTAAAACCAGAAGTGAAACGATTGAAGAGAGTAAGGAAACATCATTTCCCGTGTTAAAAGAAGAAATTGAATTTGATGACTTTGCCAAGCTGGATATTCGCAGCGGAAAAATCGAAAAAGCTGAAAAAGTAAAAAAATCAAAAAAGCTACTCAAGATTACAGTTGACCTTGGTTTCGAGAAGCGTGTCATTTTATCGGGGATCGCCGAATTTTTCTCACCGGAAGAGATCATTGGAAAAAACGTTTGTGTGGTAGCCAACCTCAAACCCAGGAAGATGATGGGAATTGAAAGTAACGGTATGATACTGATGGGTGAGGAACCGGATGGAAAACTCCATTTTGTAAAAACAGAATCGAAACCCGGCAGCCCTGTTAACTGATGTTTATGAAAACAAAAACGAAACAGCAAACAGGCTGTTCCATTTCAGAGAATAAAACTAATTTTAAATTCTATCTTCCTTTTGCTGAAGATGTTACATGCTTTATCTATAATGATTATGAATCAAATTCACCGGAACACTCATACAAAATGGAGAAGGATATTGATGGTTACTGGACTGTGGAAGTACCTGAAAATCTGACCGGATCCTGGTATACTTATAAAGCTGATTTCAAAAAAGATAAGAAGCCAAATACGCCTTACATCAGTGAAGAGTTTGCAGACCCTTACAGCCGGCATGTAACCGTGAGGCATAACTACAGGCAAGAGGCAAGGGGTTACATTTTTGAAGATGATTTCGATTGGGAGGATGACAGTTACCAATCGCCTGGTGATCCGAGAGACCTGGTTATATACGAAACCCACGTCAGAGACCTCACAGCTCACAGCACCTCTGAGTCAGGTTCTTCGGGTGATTATAACCGTTTTATTGATCCTGAACAGCGCGGCGGAATATCACATCTGAAAAAACTTGGTGTGAATTGTGTTGAGTTTCTTCCATTACAGAAGTTTGCCACGGTTGAACCGCCGTTTTGTGAAGAGACAGAAGAGGGTTTTTTAAATACCTGGAATCCCTACTCTTATAATTACTGGGGATACATGACCTCTTTCTTTTTTGCCCCTGAAACAATTTATGCATCAGATTCACCGGAAAATCCCGGGGAAAACGACGTTATTGGAAAATCGCCAAAGGCTGTTCGAGAACTTAAAAAACTGGTAAAAGAGCTTCATCGTAATAAAATGACTGTGATTATGGACGTGGTCTATAATCATGCGTCACTTTTTGATAAGAATCCGCTTACACATCTAGCTCCAAATGTCTACTTAAGGCGCGGAAAAAAGGGGGACCTTATAAACCGCAGCGGTACGGGCAATGAAATCAGGTCAGAACATGATACCGTAAGAAAATTAATCATTGATTCGATCGAATACTGGATGAAAGAGTATCACATTGATGGTTTCCGTTTCGACCTTGCTGCTCTCCTGGATGAAAAGACGTGGGATGAAATCAGGGAACATGCCAGGAAAATTAACCCGGATGTTATTCTTATCGCAGAACCCTGGGGCGGACGATATGCACCTTATCAATTTTCCGATCATGACTGGGCTGCATGGAATGACCGGATAAGAAATGGTATAAAAGGGTCCGATCCTTTGCACGATGCCGGCTTTATCTTTTCCAAATGGCAGCGGGAGACAGACAGAACCAAGCTTGAAAATTTTTTCAGGGGAACTGTACGCGGTTTTGATGACGGGCTATTCAAAAAAAGCTCTCATAGTGTCAATTACCTGGAAAGCCACGACGGGTATACACTGGGTGATTTTATTCGAATCACCCTGAATCATGATAAAGCCGATAAACCGGTAGTAGACCGGGAGAATCATGTCAGTTTGAGTCAAGATGAAATGGCTGTTTCAAAAATTGCAGCCATATCACTTTTTACAGCACAGGGAATTACCATGATAAATGCCGGCCAGGAATTTGCGCGGTCGAAAATTATTGCCGATACAGATTTTGATGATGATGCCGGCAAAATGGATCACAACAGCTACGAAAAAGATAATGAAACCAACTGGATAAATTTTGATGACCGGAAGCTGAACAAGGATCTCTTCAACTATTACCGCGGACTGATTGCCATCAGAAAAGAATCGCCCGCTCTTCGTAAGAGCAGCCAGGAAAATATCTGTTTTGATCACTATGGGGATCCTCTTGTTGTCAGTTTTTACATTTCAGGAACAAGCACAAACGACATTTACGACTACTATGTGGTAATAAATGCCAATGCCTACGAGGATTCACATATATATTTACCGAGCGGATCCTGGGAGCTTCTTGTAAACAAAAATTTAGCGTCTCCAACTGCTTTTGATTTTTTATCAGGCAAAATTAAAGTAGATTCTCGTTGCGGATTGTTGCTCAGAAAGTTGCGACATTAAATTTCTTGAAATATTTTAGGCCGATATAACATAAACCAAAGGAGCTAACTTGGCTATAGAAACCATTACAGATCGCGGTACATGGAATACGAAACTCGGATTTATCCTGGCTGCGGCAGGATCGGCCGTTGGCCTGGGAAACATCTGGCGTTTTCCGACTGAAGCTGCAGCCAATGGAGGAGCAGCATTCCTTATTATTTATCTCATATGCGTCTTCTTGGTGGGATTCCCGGTAATGATTGCCGAGTTAAGTATCGGCCGCAGTTCAAAGAAAAATCCTGTAGGAGCTTTCAGAGCGCTGAGTTCCAATAAATTTTTTCCTTTAGTGGGTATGTGGGGAGTGCTCTGCGGCGTGATGGTTCTCTCGTTTTATGCCGTTGTAGCCGGGTGGACATTCAGCCATGTATTTGTAGAATTTTTTGTCTATTCCGGCTTAGATTCCATGGCAACACTTTTTGCAGACGTAAGCAATGGCTATATAAATGCCATTTTTGCCATTCTCTTTATGATCTGTACTATTGCAATCTTAACAGGTGGCGTCAGTGACGGAATTGAACGGGCAACCAAATTTATGATGCCGATGCTGATAATCATCCTGCTGGTAATGACTGTTTATGCTCTTTTCCAGCCGGGTGCACAAGAGGGATTGATGGTATATCTGAAACCGGATTTTTCCAAAATAACAGGTAATTTAATTTTAGCCGCCATGGGACAGGCTTTCTTTTCACTCTCACTTGGGATGGGGGCGCTGATTACCTACGGATCATACCTGAGTAAAAAAGAAAATATTCCCGAGGCGGCAGCCTATGTTACCTTTGCTGATGTTGGAATTGCATTTCTCGCCGGCCTGCTGGTGATACCGACTATGTATATTGCACAGGCACAGGGTGTTGAGATCTTCGGGCCGGACGGTGAATTACTTGCCGGTACTGCATTGATCTTCCAATTGCTCCCCGAACTATTTTCGCAGATGGGAGGGCTTATCGGGCTTTTATTTGGAGTCTCTTTTTTCCTTCTGCTCAGTATAGCAGCTCTCACCTCTTCTATTTCACTTTTGGAGGTTCCGGTATCTTATGCTATTGACGAATTTGGAATTCGCAGAAAAAATGCTGTATTGGCCATCGGCTCAGGCGTTCTTGTTTTGTCAATGATCATCTCTTTTTACCTGGGACTTATCGACCTGATTGACTTTACCTTCAGTGTAATCGGATTGCCGCTTGGCGGATTATTTATCTGCCTCTTTATCGGGTATGTCTGGAAAACAGATAATGCTCTCGAGGAGATGAAGCACGGTTATAAATCCATTGCAAATTCTTTTTTCAGTGTTTTATGGCCGCTGTTTGTTAAAATTATTTGCCCGATTATCATCCTGATTATTCTCATTTACAATTTCATACAGTTTTTTAATGGCTGATCTGACTGAAACAGAGGGCTATCCAGAACTAACTTAGGTTTAAGTTCCGGGTAAACAGAAGATCTGCACTGCAGGTTTTTTGACAAATTGTTACTTATTATATTTTGATGATAAAAATGAGAATCTTTTTTTGTGATGATACGCCTGCAACACTATTTTTAAGAATATTTCAATAAATTAATTTTATGGCAAAAATCAGTACTTCTGAATTCAGAACCGGTCTCAACATTTTACTTGATGGCGAAATCTATTCAATTGTTGAGTTTCAGCATGTAAAGCCGGGCAAGGGCGGTGCTTTTGTGAGAACAAAACTTAAGGGTGTTGTTAATGATAAAACAATTGATAAAACTTTCAGGGCCGGTGAAAATGTTGAATCGATACGGGTAGAAAGGCATCCTTACCAGTTTTTATATGCAGACGGAAATTTGTTTTATTTTATGCACCAGGAGACCTACGAGCAGACCCCTCTTGAAAAATCTCGTGTTGAAAAACCGGAATTTATTGTGGAAGGTGAAATTTGCACGTTGGTAATAGATGTTGATAACGATCAGATACTATATGCAGAACCACCCGACCAGATAGAAGTTGAAGTAACAAAAACCGATCCCGGCCTTAAAGGAGATACAGCGCAAGGCGGGACAAAACCGGCTTCAATAGCATCCGGGACTACTGTAAACGTACCACTGTTTATTAACGAAGGCGACACCATTAAAGTTGATACCCGTACCGGGGATTACATAGAACGAGTAAAAATTAAATAAATCATGGATTTAAAACTTATCAAAAACCTGCTTACACTAATTTCAGACAGCGATGTAAACGAAGTCTCTATTGAGGAGGGTGATTTTAAAATTAAAGTAAAAAAACAATCTGAATCATCAGCCTCCCCTTCAGTTCAATATCAGCTGCCGCAACAACCTGCACAGCCGCAGGCCCAGCCACAGTCTGCACAGCCACAAACCGAAACAGCGTCTTCTGCTGAAAAAGAGAAAAAAGAAAAACCGGCTGCAGATGGACAAATGCTAAAATCTCCGATTGTGGGAACATTCTACCGGTCTCCCTCACCTGATGATGACCCGTTTGTTAGTGTTGGAGACAAGGTTGAAAAAGGACAGGTACTCTGTATCATTGAAGCGATGAAAATAATGAATGAAATAGAATCCGAATTCAGCGGAACCGTTGCTGATATTCTGGTTGAAGATGCTCAGCCCGTGGAATATGATCAGCCTCTCTTCATCATCAAAAAAGATTAATTACTTCTCATGTTTAGAAAAATACTTGTAGCCAATCGCGGAGAAATTGCTCTGCGGATCATTCGGACATGTAAGGAAATGGGAATCGATACCGTTGCAGTTTATTCAACTGCAGATGAAGACAGCCTTCACGTTAAATTTGCAAATGAAGCTGTTTGCATAGGTCCGCCCCCCAGTCGCGACAGCTATCTTAAAACAACTTCCATTCTGTCTGCTGCTGAAATAACCAATGCTGAAGCTATTCATCCCGGGTATGGTTTCCTCGCCGAAAATGCAGAGTTCAGCCGAATTTGTGCCGAACACAATCTAAAATTTATCGGTCCTTCGCCTGAGATGATAGAAACCATGGGTGACAAAGCCACAGCTAAGGCAACCATGATTAAAAATAATGTTCCTGTTGTTCCGGGGTCCGACGGTGTTGTTGAAGATTTCGAAGAAGGAAAAAAAATTGCGGATGATATCGGTTATCCTGTAATCATTAAAGCCAGTGCAGGTGGGGGCGGCAGGGGAATGCGCGTGGTTGAAAATTCAGAAAAGTTTAAGCACGCATTCAGCACATGTCGTAACGAGGCCGAATCTGCTTTTGGGAACGCTGCTGTCTACATCGAAAAGTTTGTCGCAGATCCCCGCCATATTGAGATTCAAATTCTCGGTGATCAGCATGGTAATATAATCCATCTTGGTGAACGGGAGTGCTCGCTACAGCGCAGACATCAGAAAGTACTCGAGGAGTGTCCCTCTCCTGTTATGACTCCGGAACTGCGAGAGAAAATGGGAACTGCAGCAATCAATGCGGCTAAAGCAATCAACTATGAGGGTGCCGGCACCGTAGAATTTCTCGTTGACAAAGACCGCAATTTCTATTTCATGGAAATGAACACAAGAATACAGGTTGAGCACCCTGTAACGGAAGAAGTTACCAACTACGATCTGATCGCTGAGCAGATTAAAGTAGCTGCAGGTGAGAAACTGGAGAATAAGCCTCTTAAAATGAGAGGCCATTCTATTGAATGCCGTATTAATGCAGAAGACCCTGAATTCAACTTCAGGCCCTCTGCAGGATTGATCTCAGCTTTCAATATCCCCGGCGGACATAGTGTGAGAGTGGATACACATGCTTATGCCGGCTATCGCATTCCGCCACATTATGACTCAATGATCGGAAAGCTAATCGTGAGTGCGCCAACCCGGAAAGAAGCCATAAACAGAATGAGACGCTCTCTTGAAGAGTTTGTTGTGGAAGGAATAAAAACCAATATTCCATATCATATACAGCTTATGAACGACGAGGGCTTTCAAACCGGAAATTTTAATACAAAATATCTTGAGGATAAATTTAAATTTATCCCTGTAAAAGAGTAAAAAATGTCATCCTGACATAATGGATGATTTCTATACCTTTAACCACATTAAAAAAATAAAAAGATGAACTATCCTGAAGATTTAAAATATACCAGCGAACATGAATGGGTTCGCGATAACGGTGACGGAACCGTAACAATAGGAATAACGGATTTTGCACAAAGTGAGCTCGGTGATATCGTATTTGTGGAACTTGAACCGGAAGATTCAGAGTTTGACAAAGATGAAGTTTTCGGAACTGTTGAAGCTGTTAAAACGGTCTCCGAGCTGTTTGCACCTGTAGCGGGTACAATCATAGAAATAAATGAAGATCTTGAAGAAGACCCCGAACTGGTAAACAGTGACCCGTACGGACAAGGCTGGATGGTTAAATTTAAGTTATCTGATCCGGCTGCCCTCGATAGCCTGATGAGTGCTGATGAATATAAAGAGATTGCCGAGTAAGTACCTGGTTCAAATCACTCAGCCTGTTACCACAGGGGTATTGTAGTCCCAGGGCCAGATTTTAATTTTTTTATCCGCAGAACATGCAAAATCATTACGATGAGTGGATCCTGATCCTGGATTTCGGATCCCAATACACACAGCTAATTGCCCGCAGGATCAGGGAGTCGAATGTATATTGTGAAATCCACCCTTTCAATACAGATCCGGAGATATTTAAAGATAAAATCCCTGACGGAGTTATTCTTTCGGGAGGTCCGAAAAGTGTTTATGACCCGGATGCTCCTGTCCTGAATGTACGGTATTTTGACTGGAATGTGCCTGTTCTGGGAATCTGTTATGGCCTGCAGGCGTTGGCACATGCTGTAAAGCCCGGCTCCGTTGATAAAGCTGAAAAACGTGAATTTGGCCGGGCAAAACTTATAGTAGATGATGCTTCTGATCTGCTGAAACAGGTAAATGATAACTCTTCGGTATGGATGAGTCATGGTGACCATATTCACGATCTGCCGGTTGAATACCAGGTAATTGCACATACAGCAAACGCTGAAGTGGCCGCGCTGCGTCACACACAAAAGAATATTTTCGGACTGCAGTTTCATCCCGAAGTTGTTCATACCGACCAGGGTCAGCAGATCTTCAAAAACTTTCTTTACGAAATATGCGGCTGTGAAGGATCATGGACACCAGCGTCTTTCATTGAAACGGAACTGGAGACAATCCGTGAAAAAGTCGGTGATAAAAAAGTTCTCTGTGCACTTTCAGGCGGAGTGGATTCAACGGTTGTAGCAACTCTTATTCATAAAGCAATCGGTGAGCAGCTTCAATGTATTTTTGTGGATAATGGACTGCTCAGGAAAAATGAATTCCTGGACGTTCTGAAAACCTATAAAGATCATCTGCATCTGCCTGTAGAAGGAGTTGATGCGTCAAAATTATTTCTTGAAAGATTAACAGGTGTAGAAGATCCCGAAGAAAAGAGAAAAATTATCGGAAATACATTTATTGATGTATTCGAAAAAACGATTACGAAAGAGAATAACTACAGCTTCCTTGCACAGGGAACCCTGTATCCCGATGTGATTGAAAGTATCTCATTTAAAGGACCCTCTGCTACAATAAAGTCTCATCACAATGTGGGCGGATTGCCTGATACCATGAAAATGGAACTGATTGAACCGGTCAGAGAGCTCTTCAAAGATGAAGTCCGGGAAGTTGGAAGAGAGCTTGGGATTCCGGAATCTTTTATTAAAAGGCACCCATTTCCCGGACCGGGTCTCAGCATCCGTATACTTGGCGCTCTCTCAAAACAGAGGCTTGATCTGCTCAGGGAAGCTGATACCATTTTTATTGAAGCACTTCGCAGGCATAATCTCTATGACAAGGTATGGCAGGCTCTTGCTGTGCTTCTTCCTATACAATCGGTTGGTGTTATGGGCGATGAACGAACATATGAAAATGCAATTGCACTTCGTGCAGTAACAAGTGTTGACGGAATGACGGCAGACTGGGCTCATCTTCCATACACATTTCTGGCTGAGGTAAGTAATGACATTATCAACAATGTGAGGGGAATCAATCGTGTTGTATATGATATCAGTTCAAAACCGCCTTCTACTATCGAGTGGGAATAGATTTATGGAGGATGAATCGTTTTGATTCTTAACAATAGTGAATTTTATCACAGAGAATCGGAATTACAGGAATCGGAAAAAATTTGAGTGGGAACAATTGGGATGAAAACGTATATATTTGATAGTCACTTGAAATTGCTATAACCATGAATAAAATTTTAGTTTTTTTACCGGTTTTTCTGTTGATCTTAACTCCCGGTTTTTCTCAGTCTTTTGAAGAGGGATACGAATTGTATCAAAGTGAAAATTATGATTCTGCAGCAGTAATTTTTTCACAGCTGGAAGATGACCGTGCCCTGTTGTTTGCCGGAAAAAGTTATTTTGCGGACGGTAATTACCCTCAGGCGATTCGTTTTTTGAATATTGTGAAAGATACATCAGCCGTTGCCATTCAGCATGAGGCGTGGTTCACTCTTGCACTTACCCGGTTTAAAACCAAAAATTATGATATAAGCCTCGAACTGCTTCACAAGCTTTTAAACTCAAACAACAGAACAGGGCTCAGAGTTGAGTCCCAGCGACTTTATGGACAAATACTCCGTTTTTTAAGCAGCAGCGAACGATTCAGGGTCTACTCCCGGCTGAATAATGCATCTATAAAGGAGGATCTTCTGGAGAACTCAAAAAGCCGGATGCCGCGTGATGAATACCGCGTACTGGTAAAACAACACATAAGCACATTAACCGATTCACTTGAGATAGCTTCCTACAAAGACGTATTAGTTGACAGTTCGGCAGCTCCTTTCAGCTTTCGCTATCCGAATCCGCCAAACGGGATGATTTATAACATCGGGGTTATACTCCCAACGTTTGATGAGGATGAACCTGAATTTACAGTATCCAGAAATTTGTACTTCGGTTTAATGCTGGCAGCAGAAGATTTTAACAGCAGTAACCCCGATGTAAAGGTTTTTTTAAACTATAAAAATTCACTTTCTGATTCTGTTAGTATCGGGGAGGCTTTCACGGATTTAAAATGGACACATTATTCTGACGCTGTAGTCGGTCCCCTATTTTCGGAAGCGGCTGAGGAGACGGCTTCACTGGCTGAAGAGTTCATGATTCCTATGCTGACACCGCTTGCAAATTCAGATTCCATTAACATGGATTACAATTACACCTTTCAATTAAATCCTACCTTTGAGGTTCATGGACGAAACCTTGCCCGTTACGCTGTGAATGAGCTGAACATGGATACTCTTGCCATCATCACTGAAACAAATGCACTTGGTACCTCTTCTGCACTTGGATTCCGCTACGAAGCAGAGAAGCTTGGCGCACACATTGCTTACTATTTTGAAGAGGATTTCGCTTCCACAGGTTATGATTTACAACCCTTTACTGAAGTATTAACACCTGATTCAGTTCTGATTGATTCGCTCGGATATACTCCTGTTCAGGGTGTCTATGCACCTTTTACAGGTCAGGCTGCCCCTACGCTCATCAACCTGCTTTTAACAGATCTCGAAGCAATGGGTACCGATGTAACACTGCTTGGCTCTGCAGAGTGGGGCGCGGCAAATCTGACCGATGCACAGCTTGAAAGATTCGAAATCTATTTTACTGAACCATTCGGCGCAGAACCTGATTCCCTGGAACTGAATCAGTTTAAAGAAGATTTTGAACTCAGATTCGGAGTTGAACCAAACCAGTTCGCAAGGATTGGATATGATACGGGAAATTACCTGCTGAATGCACTTCAAACAGCGGGTAATCCCAATTACCTAAATGAGGTGATACGACAGTTTCCGGAATTCAAAGGACTTGAATTTCAAATCGATTTTAACGGTCATCGGGTCAACCAGCATGTGAACATCCGGCACCGCGGGATTATCAAAGAAGATGAAGATCAAGTTGAAGAGATGTGACCCTTTTTTCCGTCTGTCCGGTAAGCAACAGGTTACCCATCTGTAAAATTCTCGTATTTACACAAATCCCCCCATTACTTAAATCCTCATTACCGGGCTGACGGAACAACAGGAGACAGTCTCGCGCTACGCCGCCCCTGGGTCCGGTCAGCCGGACTTTCTGTGATTTTCTCTTTTGCTTACTCAAAGTGGAGTCCGACAGACCGGGGGAACCTCCGTCTGTCCGGTAAGCAACAGGTTACCCATCTGTAAAATTCTCGTATTTACACAAATCCCCCCATTACTTAAATCCTCATTACCGGGCTGACGGAACAACAGGAGACAGTCTCGCGCTACGCCGCCCCTGGGTCCGGTCAGCCGGACTTTCTGTGATTTTCTCTTTTGCTTACTCAAAGTGGAGTCCGACAGACCGGGGGAACCTCCGTCTGTCCGGTAAGCAACAGGTTACCCATCTGTAAAATTCTTGTATTTACACAATTTCCTCCCGTTACTTAAATCCTCATTACCGGGCTGACGGAACAACAGGAGGCCGTTTCGCGGTACGCTGACACCCGGCCGTCGAAACAACAGTACCTGCCAGTGGGTCCGGTCAGCCGGACTGTCTGTGATTTTCTCTTTTGTTTATTCAAAGTGGAGTCCGACAGACCGGGGGGAACCTCCGTCTGTCCGGTAAGCATCAGGTTATCCATCTGTAAAATTCTCGTATTTACACAAATCCCCCCCATTATTCAGATCGACATTACCGGGCTGACGGAACCACAGGAGACAGTATCTGCTGTATGCTGCACCGGGGCCGTCGGAACAACAGTAACTGCCCTTAAGTCCGGTCAGCCGGACCTTCTGAGATTTCCTCTTTTGATCATTCAAAGATGGGTCCGACAGACCGGTGGTTATCTTCTTTTACACATTTTTTCTTGCTGTATTTTGCGGGGAATTTTAAGTGAGGCGATGGAGCGGGATCTTTGTAAGAATTTCACGCAAAGTGCGGTAAGATGATAAGCATGCCGGGAATGCAGCGAGATTTTGATGGTTAGTTTGTCTTGCACTGGAGATATTCGCTTCTGAATAGTATTATTTTGTTTTGCGTGATGCAATCAACTGCTGCAAACTCATCGCATGCAGTTTCTTTTTACAAATTTCGTGCGAAACCAATGTGAGGTACCTCCCTGGTTTGTCCTTTTTGAACTAATTATTTTTAATCTTCTCTATTCTCTTCAACCCATTTGATGTCAATGAGATATGACCGTAAAGAAGTGGGCCGCCGATCGTTTCAAGTTCAACCAGTTCACGGTTCTGCATAAATTCAAGAATATTTTTGATCTCAGTTCTATCAAACTTAAAAACCTGGTTTAAAGATTTTACCGATATCTTTACACCAACCTTATTTCCCGACTGTTTTGCTGCTTCCAGAAGTACCTGATCACATTTTTTACTGAAATTACTGCCAATAATCATTTGATAATTATTTGTGAAAATATCAGATTGAACAATCACCATATCAGCTAAACAAATCGTTAAGCTATTGTTAAGCTATTGTTAACTTTTTATCTCAGGCTTTGGATCTATCATATATCGGCAGAGTTTCACTGCTGATTATATATTTAATGAATACCGAGCTGATTACATGCTTCATCAAAAGAATGATTTGTAAAATATCCCCGCTTAATTTCTTATTTCACTCTTATTAACAATTCATTTTTGATTTCATGCGTTGAATGGCGTTACATTCATTCGATCAAAACAATGACTTATGATATCCAAAGAAATTCTAAAGAAAGTACGTAAACTCGAGATCCGCACCAAGGGACTCGTCAACAATATATTTGGCGGAGAATATCAGTCTGCTTTTAAAGGCCGCGGCATGGAGTTTACTGAAGTGCGTGCATACACTTTTGGCGATGACGTACGTCAGATCGACTGGAATGTAACAGCCCGGAGTGATGAGCCATTTATCAAGGTATTTGAGGAGGAGCGTGAACAGATCCTTATGCTTTGTGTAGATATTTCACCCAGCGGTCTTTTTG
>CAYVBJ010000010.1:56435-88570 GCA_964449075.1 uncultured Balneolaceae bacterium | reverse complement strand
CTGACGGATTCAGGGACGGGCTGGCAACAGGCTTTTTTGATTTACTGAATGATTTACATTGGTTCACCCATGCCCGGGTGGCGGAATTGGTAGACGCGTGCGTTTCAGGGACGTATGCTGGTAACAGCGTGGGGGTTCGAGTCCCCCCTCGGGCACTTTTAAAATCATTATGCAGTAAAGACCGCCAATTTCACAATTCGCTCATTCCCCATCTCTATACATCCTGAACCACGCTAAAATGTGATCCACCTTGGTCATCATCTGGCTGGGGCGATTTGATATGAAATGGGCAGATCCCGGTATTTCTACAAGGACTGTTTCAATTTTTCTGAGTTTTAACGCATGATAGAGCTGGCTTGCCTCAGACAATGGTGTTCTCAAATCATCGGTCCCCACCATCACAAGCGTCGGAGTTTCAATATTGCCGACAAGTGAGATTGGAGAATACTTCCAGTACTCTTCAAAATTTTCCCATGGCTGTCCCGGGTAACGGTATTCAGCATACCCGTAGTAGTTATCGGCGGTGAGGGTTTTGCTTATCCAGTTCATTACAGGTTTTATGACCGCCGCCGCCCTGAAGCGGTTGTTTTTCCCGATAATCCATGATGTCATTGTCCCGCCGGCACTGCCTCCCGTTACAAAAAGGCTGTCGCTGTGAACAAAACCTATATCCAGAATCACATCCACACCGTCCATGACATCCTGGTAGTCATCCCCGGGATAGTCGTGATAAAGAAGGTTCCCAAACTCCTCACCGTAACTGGTGCTTCCCCTCGGATTCGGATAAAATACGACATAACCGTCAGCTGCATAGAGTTGCATTTCAGGTGAAAATCGGTCGCCGTAATTGGTAATTGGTCCGCCGTGATTTTCAACCAAAAGCGGGTACTGCCGATTTTCGTCAAAATTCGGTGGTTTTACAATCCATCCGTGGATTTCCCTTCCGTCAACGGTAGAGTTGTACCAAATCTCTTCTGCTTCTCCCAGCTCCCGGTTCGGCAGCAAATCACCGTTCAGATCGGTAAGCATCAGGGGCTCGCTATCACCGCGGGAAATCACAGCCAGTTCTGCAGGATGATAGGGTGTAGTCTGGTTCATCGCAATCTTACCGTTGCCAGATACTGTAAAAGAGCCGCCGCTGTATGGCCGGCCAACCGAGGTGCCTCCCAAATTGTGTGCAACTACCGATACATTGCCATTCAGATCGGTATACGCGACTTTCGTATTTCCTTTATCATCATACATAAGATAGATGCCATCACCACTTTCGGTCCACTCTACAGCTGAGATGCTTCTGTCAAACCCCGTTTTTATTTCTCGTTTACCGGAACCATCGCGGTCCATTACATAAAGACGGTTTACCTGGTAGGTTTGAATTTTATCATCATACCCCAGATATGCAATTTTGTCTCCGTCGGGAGAGATTTTTGGACTGAAATCAGGCCCAAATCGATCTGTCAGGGATGTGATGGATCCATCAGAAAATTTTACGCGGTAAATTTCACTATTTCTTCTCTCAAACTCCCAATCATCATGCCGGTTAGCTGAAAACAGGAGTCCGCTGCCGTCGGGCAGCCACTCGGGAGCTGCCGTGTGATGGTAATCACCGGCAGTTACCTGCGCAGCAGTACCACCTTCGGCAGGCACAACAAAAATGTGCGAAAACCCGGGTTCAATATACCCAGAACCATCTGATTGATAATTCAGGCGTTTGGTAACCCTGGGATGATCTGCCCATTCAGCCCCTTCCGGTTTTTGGGGAGACGGAACAAGGGTGGGATTCGGCTCGGCCACTTTCATGGTAAAGGCTATTTTATCACCATCCGGTGACCAGGAAATTCCACCGGCTGATTCATCCAGTTGCGTGATTCTTGAATAGACACCCGATTCAATCCAATAGACGTAAAGCTCATTCCCATGATCCGGATCGCTGCTGGTAAACACTATTTTACTGCCATCAGGCGACCATCTTGCATTCGACTCATTCTTCTCAAGGGAAGTGAGTTTTCTGTGGTCACTTCCATCTGACTTTATGATCCAAAGGCGTGATGTTCTGCGGTCTGTCATCTTATCCATTCCCTGCCGTTGATAAACAATAAGATCTCCGTCAGGAGAAATCCGGGGATCCGCCGCCCATTCAAGTTCAAAAATATCCATTCCGGAAAACAGATCAGATTCCTGGCCAAATATTTGTAATGGAAACAGATAGAGGATTATCAGAAGGTAAAAAGCCGGCATACCGGATCGTCTGATTTTGCTCAAATGTTCAGGGATTCTCTTCTTCCGATTCATCATTTTTATTTTTTGAAATTTCTTTTTCGTTTTCAGCACCTTTGGCCTGTTTAAACTCTTTAATTCCCTGCCCGAGACCTCGCGCGAGCTCAGGTATTTTTTTGGCTCCAAAAAGAAAGATGATCAGAATAATGATAATAATTACCTCAAACCCGCCGAGAAATCCCATTTAATTACCTGTGTATAAATTTTTTTATTATTTATTTGCTGGTCAACTTAAGCTTTTTGGCAGGAAATATCCGCAACTAATTATTCCAAAGCTGTCTCCGGTACAATATATTTTGTAAATATTATCCTCATTAAATATACTACTAAAATTATCTTCCGTGAAAACGGGGAAAGAAAATTCTTTAACCTGAAAGATATTGAGATTACTATTTACCTTCCTCTCACTTCAGAAAGCCTCGTCGAAATATCGGATGAAAAAATAACAATGAATCGTACGTAAACATTTATGTAATAAATGTTAAAGACGGAACCCATTTCCGGACCAGAGCAAAAGTGGATTCAGGAATATTAAAAATTGCAGATTTTCCAGGAACCCTGTTTTCGCTACTCCGGTTCGTAAAAATCAAGTTTGGCCAGAAGAGAGCAAAAAAACTCAAAAAGTACTATGAAAGTTTTAATGAGAAGCTCTCAGACCTTCTTGAGGACAGCAGACGGGTTTACGTATTAAGAAATGTCAAAATTGAATTGTTATAATATCATTTTATTACAGGATTATATCATTCTTACTATTTTATAGTATTTAACTCTCACTTTTTTATCTTCCTTCCAATAACCATCTAACTTAGATTACATTATGATTACATCAATGACGGGTTTTGGACGCGGGGATTTTTCTTCTGACGGCTTTCATGTTACTGCAGAAGTAAAAACATTGAATAGCCGATACCTCGATATATCTATCCGACTGCCGCAATCTTTGCAGCACAAAGAATTTGACCTGAAAGATGTTATTCAGAACTATGTAAGCCGGGGAAAGATCAACGTAAATGTTAACCTGGACAAATCTAAAACAGGTATTCCAAATATAACTTACAGCCCTGAAATGGTTAAGAGCTATATTGAAATGCTTGAAGGGATCAGAAGAGAATCTAACCTGACTGAACCAGTTCAGGTTAGAGATATTCTTCGGTTTGAAGATATTTTTGTCCAGCGGGAGGATGATCCTGAAACTGTTAAAGAAATTTGGAAATGCACTGTTGAAGCTACCAAATCTGCGCTTCAGGCGGCAAATAAAATGAGGTCGCAGGAAGGAGCTGAATTAAAAGATGATCTTGCCGCACTGCTTGATGATATCAGCGGACTTCTGAAAGATATTGGCTCAGCATCCCGCGCTAATGCATCACTGGTTAAAGAAAAACTCCGGAAGCGGATAGAGGAACTGGTGCAGGATGAGAAAATTAATGATGACCGGCTTGAAATGGAGGTGGCGCTTCTGGTAGATAAAATGGACATCAATGAAGAGATCGTAAGACTGAATTCACATATTAAATTTTTCAGGGATGCTCTTGAGGATAATGAAAACGTGGGACGCAGACTTAATTTTTTATGCCAGGAAATTAACCGGGAACTGAATACAATCGGATCCAAATCAAGTGATTCGGTAATCGCTCATCATGTGGTAATCGGAAAGGAAAAACTGGAACAAATGCGGGAGCAAGTACAAAACATTGAGTAAAAAAGGTAAACTTATCATTCTGACAGCCCCGAGTGGTGCGGGTAAATCAACTTTCGCAAAACGCCTTTTATATGAATTTCCAAATCTTGTCTTTTCGGTAAGCGCCACCACCCGGAAGCCCAGGAAAGGTGAAACAGATGGCATAGAGTATCACTTCATCAGCAAAGATGAGTTCGAAAAAAAAATTGAAAAGGGTGAGTTCGCTGAGTGGGAAAAATTTTATAATGGAACTTACTACGGAACATTCCGCTCAGATATTGAGAAACTGAGAAATAAAGGTTATTTTGTCTTGCTTGACATTGATGTATTGGGTGCATTAAATATCAAAAACGATTTTCAGAATGATGCACTTGGTATTTTTATTAAACCTCCGTCACTTGAGGTGTTAAAAGAAAGATTGATTAAACGCGGAACAGAAACAGAGGAATCTCTTGGTGTCAGGCTTGCCCGGGCTGTCAAAGAGATAGAGTTTGCAGACAGATTCGATGTTGTGATCATCAATGATGAGCTTGAATCAGCTTACAAGCAAACAAAGAAAGCCGTGATAAATTTTATAAACCCATAATTATTTAGTTATGCCTATTAAAACCCTGAATGTTGAAAATCTCGGCGGAAGTGCCGGCAACAAATATGAAAAAATTGTTGTAATGTCGAAACGTGCCCGTCAGATAGCTGCCCAGGAAAAGCTGGAGCTTGACGATAAGCTCAAGTACTTTGAAGGATTTGAAGAAGAGGATGAATTCACCTTTAATGAGGAGCAGGAGCGTATTTCCAAAACCTTCGAAAAATTACCCCATCCCACACAGAGATCCGTAGACGAAATGCTAAAGGATAAAGTCTACTACCGCTATCCTAACGAAGATATCTGATCATGCTTGCCGGTAACCGTATCTTACTTGGTGTTACCGGCGGTATAGCCGCTTATAAAGCGGTATTTTTGCTTCGCGAACTTCAGAAGTCCGGTGCCGAAGTCAGGGTAACCATGACTCGTGCAGCTGCCCGGTTTGTAGGTATTGATACGTTCAGCTCGCTATCCGGTCATGAGGTGGCTATTGATGTTTTTAATGAAAGTGGCGGAAGCGAAAGCTGGACAAAACATATACATTGGGGTGAATGGGCTGATCTGTATGTAATCGCACCGTGTACAGCAAACACACTCTCAAAACTGGTGCATGGCCAGTCAGATAACATGCTCACTTCCACCGCACTGGCTGCCAGGTGCCCCGTTTTAATCTGCCCTACTATGGACGGCGAAATGTATAACCATCCGTCTGTACAGCATAATCTCAGCAGAGCTAAAGAGTTTGGGTATTTCATACTGGAACCTGAATCCGGGTACCTTGCAAGCGGACTTGAAGGAAAAGGCCGTCTTCCGGAAACAGCCGACATCCTAGAAAAGATAAAATCACTGTTGCTCGAAAAAAAAAAGAGTAACCTTCTGCATGGAAAGCAGGTAGTTGTTACAGCTGGTCCCACTCGTGAATTTCTTGATCCGGTCCGATTTATTTCAAATCCGAGCAGCGGTAAGATGGGCGTTGCAATGGCAAACGCAGCAAAACAGCTCGGTGCAGATGTAACTCTTTTACACGGTCCTGTCTCCGTAAAAATCCCGGAAAGAATGGAAAGTGAATCGTTTACCTCTGCAACTGAACTTTTTTCCCTGGTAAAAAAGCACCAAAATGCTGATATTTTTATTCTTGCTGCAGCTGTTTCCGATTTTTCACCAACCTCAGTGTCTGAATCAAAAATAAAAAAAGAGAGTGCTGATAAGAGAATTGAATTAAAAGAGAATCCTGATTCACTTAAATGGCTTGGAGAAAACAAACAGGATGACCAGATTCTGATCGGTTTTGCCATGGAGACAGAAAAGCTTGAAGAAAATGCGGCTAAAAAACTGAATCAAAAAAACGCTGACTGGATTTTGGCAAATAACCTGGCAGACAAAAATTCCGGCTTTGAATCAGATACAAATCAATTGCTTTTAATCGGTAAAAAAATAAAAAAAGAGTTCAGCGGAACAAAACCGGCAATTGCAGAAGAGATTCTGAATTTTATATTCTCTCAATAAAAGACTTTTTCCAGAACCAGCCCCTTTGCAGGTGCTGAAAATCCCTTTAATTCCATTTCAGGAGCTTTCAGCATCTCTTCGAAATCTGATATCTCCATTCTGCCGGATGCAACTCTAACCATAGATCCGACAAGCCGGCGGACGAGGTGTCGTAAAAAGCGATTGCCCCAAATCCGGAATATGAGTTCTTCTTCCATGTCAACCCATTCCGAATGCTCGATGGTACAAATGGTGGTACCAAAATCCCTGTCTTCAGTTTTCGAAAAATTTATGAAGTCATGAGTTCCCTTTACCAATGCAGCACAAGAGTGTAATAATTCAGAATTCAGAGGCTTTGATACATACCAGCTGTAATTTCTCTTTAACGGGTTCTGACGAGTATTTACCTGGTAGCGATACTGTCGTGAAATTGCATCAAACCTTGCATGAAAATCATCAGACACCTTTTCGATGTCAATTACGGCAATAGCTTCCGGCAATATTCCCCGCAAAGCGTGAAGTATTTTTCCGGTAGTTTTGGTTTCGGGCAGATCAGTGTGGGCAACCTGTCCTTCAGCGTGAACACCCGCATCGGTACGTCCCTGTCCAAAGATCTCTATTTCTTGTTGAAAAAGGCGGGAAAGAGACTTTTCAACTTCACCTTGTATGGTAGACTGACCGGGTTGATTTTGCCATCCGGCATAGTCAGCACCATCATACCTGATCGTAATCTTGCACCGCGACATTCCTAAAAATTGAACTTGATGTTGGCCATCATTCCGCTTGTATTTCCCGGTTCATCAATTACCGGTGATAACGAAATTTCAGGTGCTCCTTCAATATTTTTAGCCCTGACAAATGCACTTATGCCTGATACAACCCTGTTAGCAACCAGCAGAGTTATAATGGCAGGCAGCTGTGAATCTATTCGATCGGCATCGTCCCTGAGACTGCTGTACCTGTTACGGTCATCTGCAGAAGCCCATAGCCAGCGATTTTCGGGTGTATCCTCAATAATCTGGTCCCAGTTTCTGCTTCTTCGCTGAAAGTCATTGTGTTCTTCAAGTGAGTTAAACCTGCCGATCGCAAGCCGGAACGACCGGTCTTTATCATCAGGATTAACACCAGCGCGCAGCTGTGCAAGAGAAACTGCCTGGTCCTGCATATTATTAACCCTTGCATTTAGTCCAAAAAAAGCAGCCAGCATAACTATATCAGCCGCAAGATGCACCTGTCCACGTGTCCAATCAGTTTTATCGACATAGTGATGGCCCCACCCCGGTATAACCACAGAACGCAAGAGCGCGCCTCTCGGGTCAGGCTGTGCCTCTGCTGAAAGGGGCTGCATAAAAAGGATCAGCCCAAACAAAATTAACAGGTAATATTTGTATTTACTTATTGGCATCTTTCTCACGTAACCAATGTCGGAAAATTGATACGCTAAATCCACCCATTAATAAAAATGTTCCGAGCCATACAGCTGAGACAAAAGGTTTCTTTTCTGCGACTACTACAACCCAGTCTTCTTCGAACTCCTCGTCAAGCCCGCCTACAGAAACTTCTATTGCATCATTTTCCGGATTTACACCTGTAAACTGAAGAATCAATCCCCATTTTTCAATTTCGAGAGGAGGAGAATAGGTATAGCTCCGACCATCTTCCGTATAGACAGCAAAAAGGGGAACTGTTTCATACATACTTCCGCTTGGGGTATGCAACACTTCAACAATTGAACGGATTCCGATCAGCGTACTGTCAGGAAGGTGTTCTTCACTTGCAGGCTGAAAATCTCTGAATGTAAATTGAAAATTACCGGCATTCGCCGTCTCCCCTTTTCCTATTTCAATCTTCTGAACTTGCTCTTCACTGTTTTGCCCGTCATCGGATACAGGCTGAACATTGTTTCTTTTCTTTACCAACTCATTTTGCGTTTCGACATACTCACTCCCTGCTACATACAGATAAATATCACTCAGAAACCCGCTCCTGATATCCGGATCAACCGACCATTCAACATTATTTGCAGATGAAGAAGTTAGCATAGGATAGACTTCCGGGTTCATATAGAATGGGCTTCCCCCGTCAATTGGTTCAAATTTGAGCCGGTAGGTTTGCTGTCCCGGCCTGGGCGTATCCGAAAGCGCATACCCCTCGTAAGTAACCATATATTTGTTATTTACAAGTTTAGGCCGGTTAAGTTTAAGCTCAAACATTTCGACCTTTTGTGTAATTGGAAAACCCTGTTCATCAAAAGCCTCACCAATTTCAACCCGGTGGTTATAGTTGGCGGCTGTTTCATCGAGCAGATGCTCGTTATATGCAGAGGATGCAAGTATTCCTAAGAGTAAAACTCCGAACCCGGTATGTGTGAGAGTGCCGCCCACAAGTTTCGGATTTTTCCTGAGCAGGTAAAGCAACATAGAGCCATTTCCGATTACTGCAAACCAGGCGGCAAACACCAGTATCATATAGTAGATGTTACGGACTGATCCGAATACAATCGTTAAGGTAGCAAGTATGGAGGTCAGCAAAAGAGGAACAACCATAGCACCAGACAGGGATTCCCAATTATGTTTTTGCCAGAAGAGATACTGACCAATTACAGTCAGCATTGCCATAACTATGGCTATAGGTAAACTCCAGTTATTGTAAAAACTGATATCAGGCGGCGTTGGATCGCTCACAAAAAGCTTACCAATTATTGGGGAGCTTGTGCCGAGAATAATTATGGCTCCCAGGATAAACAGCATCATGGAGCCTGTAAATGTGAAAAACTCCTTTGTGAGTATACCTGTTTCGTTTTCCGGACTCGGAAGCTCCTTATAGCGGTAGATGAAAAAACCGATTCCGATTACAATCATAACCAACATGTATACGAGGAGCTGATTGTAAAGGCCAAGATCTACAAAACTGTGGACTGACTGATCGGCGAGCACACCCGACCTGGTCAGAAATGTTTCATAAACAATAGCAACATATGCGAGTATTGCAAAAAAGATAGACGCCTTGTGGGCTCGCGAACTTTTGCGCTGAATAATCATAGCATGTATACCGGCCGTACCAATCAGCCATGGTACAAATGAAGCATTTTCAACCGGATCCCAAGCCCAGTATCCGCCAAATGAAAGTGTTTCATATGCCCAGTACCCGCCAAGAAAAATAGCAGTCAGCAGTGCCAAATTCGCACCGAGAGTCCAGGGAAGCGCAGGTTTAATCCATTCATGATATGTGCGTGTCCAGAGAGACGCAATTGCGAATGCAAACGGAACAGTCATCATTGCAAACCCGACAAATAGTACAGGAGGATGAATCATCATCCAGGGACTCTTTAATAAATCGTTCAACCCGGTTCCGTCGGCAGGTACAAAATCGGGATTGGCCTGTATAAAAGGAGCATTTGGCATCTCCTGGGCAATAGTTCTGAAAGGGGATGCACCAAGTTTCAGCCCAAACAGGTCCCAGCCGAGCAGCATTGAAATCAGGAATAGCTGAGTAAGAGTCATTACAAACATTACAGGTGCTTTGTAAGGTCTGCGCGTCCAGCGAATTAATCCAAGACCAATCAGAAATGAACAGAGAATCCAAAGCATAAAACTGCCTTCCTGTCCGCCATAAAAGGTTGAAAGCAGGTAATGAAGTTCCAGGTCGAGGCTGGAATAGTTCCACACATAAAAATATTGGAACTGGTGATCAACAATCAGATAGATCAGTATCGCTGATGATATCAGAACAGCCAGGCCTTTGGCCTGCCAGAGCCGGTCAGATATTTTTTCAAACTTCTGGTTATCGCTATTCGCAGAGATGGCATAAAAAATGAGGCCGGCGACAGCGAACATGAAAGACGCTGAAAGTAAAAGATTTCCTGTTATACCCAGCATTGACTAACCACTCTCTTCCGCATTTACAAATTCAGCTTTTGACGGGTCGTTGTATTTTGACGGGCACTTCATCAGCATCTCGCTGGCATAGAAGACATTGTTCCTCATCTCCCCTATAACGACAAGCTGGGTAGCCTGTTCAAAATTGTTTGGTTTTGGCCGGGGATAGATCACACGCCTTACATTACCATCTTCATCTTTCATATGAAATGAAAATTGCATCGCTTCCCTTGAAAATCCATACTCTTTTGAATCATCCCATTTCCCCACAACATGTGCCCCTGAACGTCCGTCAGCTTGTTCAAAATTCACATACGTGCTGATACTGTTTCCGAAATTATACATCAGGAGTGATGTAAATAAGACGATAGAGAGAACACCAATGATTAATTTAGGCTTCATGATTTTTCAGATTCAATTTCTTTTTCAAGGTCAGATACTTTGCGGTCAACTTTTATCATATAAAAAAGCAAAACAAACCAGATAATGAGGCTTACTCCCAGAACAACAAATATAAGGTCGTTTGATGCCATCATTTGAACAAACCCGGATGCGTTTTCCATTCCTTCTGCACCACTCCATTTATCCGAATATATTTGTGTTAAGGTATCAACGGTTGTTGAGGTCTGTTCTTGTGCAAATAATAAATTCATTCATGCCCGGGTTTGTATCTGTTCTTCTGCCTTTTATACCTGCTGCTCGGAATTCAATTCCGCGTTACGATTATGTTGTATATGTTCATTTACTTTTTTATACCGGTTCACGATATCCATCATCCAGAATGCAATTCCTGCAAACCCTATGATCGCGGGATAAAAGATATAACGCAACTCAGGGGCCGTCAATTCACTAAATGCCGGATTTCCTTCAGCTCCCGGATGCAGACTTGGCAACTGTCGGGGGATGATGTAGAGCAAAAAAGGAATTGTTGTAATTCCGAAAATATTGTAGACAGCCGAGATCTTAGCGCGTTTTTCAGGATCATTAAAAGCTGAACGGAGAATAAAATATGCAACAAAAATAAGCATTGCCAGTGCAGAGAGATTCATCCTGGGTTCTGCGAATGTCCACCACGTACCCCAGGTAAATCGTGCCCAAAGAGACCCGGTCAGCAACCCGCAAACGCCAAAAGCCAACCCAATCGCAGTTGCCGTTTCCGCCTTCCTGTCAAATCTCATGTTTTCATCATTCAGGTACCTTATACTGTACCAAAAAGCCATCACAAATGAGATCATCATTGTAAACCACATCGGAACATGCAAAAAAAGATTGCGTGCTGACTCTTCAAGAATCGGGATGTCGGGAATTGGAATCAAAAATCCAACTGTAATTACGGCCGTCATCCACACAGCTATAAAATACTTCCAGGCCTTCAAGGTGTTGTGAATTTAAGTTATCAGCAGAAACAAAAGATACAAAATTCTCCTGCTTTTTTTGAAACAATAATAGTAGCTTAGGAATGTGAACTGAGTGTGAATTGTTAATCTAATCAACGGGAATTGGTTAATAAAGAAAGCAGGCATGGAAAAAGATAAAAAAATTGGACTTCATCCCGACTGGCGTTCATGGTTCTGGTGGTATCTTTGGGGCATACTTCTGATACCGCTGCTGGGTATCGGGATCTACATCATCTGGCGGGCGCAGAAAACCAGGAAATCCATACGATATGAGATCTATGACAGATATATCGTTTCAAAAGACAGTAAATATTCCCAGCGGGTTGATCTCGCTGATATAAGCGGAATAGATGTTCGCCGGCGATGGATTGATAAAAAGTTCAATACAGGTGATTTACTCATTGGTTCCCCTGCTTCTGATATGGAGCTTCTCGGAATAAGGGATCCGGAAGAGACTGCCGGTCTAATCAGACACGCTGTTGCTGCAGAAAAAAAGAGACTCAGTGAAATGCAGAAATCAGCCGAACCGGATTCAGTGAATCACAATCCCGGCACCCTCGATAAACTTGACTATCTGACCGGGTTGTGGCAACAGGGACTTATCAGTGATGATGATTTTAAACAGGAACGAAAGCATTTTGAGTGACTGTGGCAGTATGCAGTATGCAGTATGCAGTATGCAGTATGCAGTATGCAGTATGCAGTAAAAAAAAGTTGATTTGGCGCTTCTTTCCAAAAAAAAAATCTGTTTGTTGACGTGCTTAAACCGACATATTCTCTGCGGACTTTGCGCTGATCTTACTGTGCTTTGCGTGAACCTCCTTTGCATTTCTCCGCGCACACTGCGGTTACATCCCCAGGAAGCCCGGTTCTGGCATCCGATTTATATGCAATAAGCATGCAATAATACCTTTATTTATAAAGTTTTATTGCAGTCTGCGTTAAGCTTCTCCCTTTGCTGCAAAAGCGCTCCTATTAGGAGCTGTATCATTTTGCAGGTAACGTTCTTCACCCGGTACTACTCTTGTGAGCCAGAAAATACCTGATACTCCTAACAGAACTGCAAACAGTATCATGGTTTGACGTACCGTAAAAAGGTTGAACTCAAGAATTAAAGATGCTGCTGTTACAGATATTGATTGTGCCAGTGTGAATAAGAGCCACTCGGTGCTGAAAACACGTCCCCTGAAAACATCGGGAGATCGCCGCTGCAACAACACAGTACTCATGACCCAATTGGATCCTGAAGACATATGGGCCATTATTACAAATAATGACATCCAGAAAATGGTTTCCATACTGCTTACAAAAATATAACAGATACAGGTAAACATCATAAATAAACCAATAGCACGAATCCAGCCTGACTCTTTTTTGAACAGGCGCCTTCCAACCACCGGGCCGATACCGGTTCCTATTCCCCTTGCTGCATAGAGGATTCCCAAGCCAACGCTTCCCATCATAAGAATCTCTTCTGATACTATGATAAGCAGGTATACCAGGGCACCTAAACACATGGTGAAAGTACCTTTTGCAAAGGCCGGTCTCAAAATCTGTTTATTCGACTTCAGAAATCTGAATCCTTCTTTAATTCCGGTAAGCGGATTCCTGTTTTTAATTTTTTCCTCATCAGTCATCTCTTTTTGAGGAATATCAGCTCTAAATATGAACCAGCCTGAAACAATGTAACTGATTGCATTTAAGATAAAGACAGTATCCGTACCGAGGTAGCCAGTGGCAAGACCTCCAAGGGCCATGCCTACAGTGAAAACAGTGCTCCAGGAAGCTGCAGATAAAATATTTGCGTTTACCAGTTCTTCAGAGCTCGTCACATTGGGAATCGACGAGGTTTTAGCGGGTTCAAAAACAGCAGAGAGTGCCATCTGCAGTGCCATCAGCAGGTACGCCAGCCAGAGTGTTTCAAACGACACAATCAAAAGAAATCCCAGCACAATGATTGCACGAAACATATCACATAAGATCATAAGCTGCCGTCTGTTGAAGCGGTCTGAAACAAACCCCGCAATCGGCGAAAACGATGCAAGACTCAACATTTTAACGACAATGATCAGGCCAAGGAGAAATTCAGAGCCACTATACTGTTGTATGATCGCGTAAACAGCAAGTATCCCAAACCAGTCGCCGAAATTGGATATAATCTGGCTGAGCCACAATCTCCTGTAATTGTGATTATTGCGAACAAGATTGATATATGGATTTATTTTTACTGCCACGATAGAGAAAAAAAGAATAAATTATTAATAAAGAAGTGCCCTGCAAACAAATTAGCCGATCTATTCAATCCCTGTGCTGCCGAATCCACCGGTTCCCCTGTCAGAGCTATCTAACTTACTGACTTCCCGAATCGTTGCATGAGTTACGGGGGCAATCACCATCTGGGCAATCCGGTTCCCGTGTTCAATGATAAAAGGCTGGTCACCCAAATTGACAGCCAGTACTTTTACCTCTCCCCTGTAGTCGGCATCTATAGTACCCGGAGTATTCAGCATAGTAATGCCATGTTTCAGAGCAAGACCGCTGCGCGGGCGAATTTGCGCCTCATATCCTTTGGGAAGTGCCATTCTGAAACCAGTAGGTATGATTTTTCTCTCCCCGGGTTGTAGTTTAACAGGTTTTGAAAGAGCTGCTCTCACGTCCATTCCGGCTGCATAGGAACTTTCATAACGCGGCAGAGAGATATTTTCAAAACCGGAAATTTTTTCAAATTCAACTTCAATCTTACGTTTATTCATCAATCACTTCGTAATTCGTCAATTTAATTTTCACATTACCAAACAGCACTTTTACGTGTGCTTCAAGAGGAATCCGGCGGTCGTCTGTTGCAAACCAAGATTTAAATTCTCCGGTAAATCCAAACGGCCCGTCAATATCAGCATGCCCTTCACCTTTATACGCTTTAACGGGTTCATCAAAAGCCTCATACTCTCTCATTTCAGTTTCAGTACTGTTTTCGCCCGTCACATACCCAAGCTTATTTTCTATGTAAACAGGCAATTTAAACTCATTTTCCGTTCCTGCAAACATACGAGAAATAATAAAACTGATGTCGCCGCCACTGGCCGGCTCTACCAGTTCAAGTGTGTCCTGAGGCTGTCCGTCTTCATAAAACCGCACTTCATCTTTTTCCCGGTCAAAAACAACTTCCTGGGCTTTCTGTTTGTTTTCGTGTATGTCATCCCGCCAGAACAGATAACTGTAAACATACTCGTCATCTGTAAAAAAGAGGTTTTCGTAATGGGAAAGATTCTTTTTCACAAATGGAATCTTGTTATTCGACTCAATTATTGTCCGAAGATGATGTGCCTTTTTCCCTTTGTAGGTTGTATCGGGCAGCAATTCCACTTCAACCCACCCAACTGTAAAAAAGCTGTAGGTTACTTTGTACTCAAATCTCTCCCGTACACTGATAATGGTTTCGAGTTCCGGGGGTTCGGAATGATCAAATGAGAGTTCAGATTGCGCAATTATCCGTTCAGAATTGACGGTTAAAAGAATCAAAAAAAGCAGGGTGCTACTCAAAAAAGTTTTCAAATGCATCTTCATCATATCCTACCATAACTGCCTCATCTTTGACAATCAACGGCCTTTTAATCATTATTTGATTTTGCAGAAGCTGATCAAAAAGCTCTTCATCTGTGAGATCTTTCTTGCTCAATCCAAGCTCTTTCCATTTCCTGCCTCGTCTGTTCAGTATCGTTTCGAGACCAACCTTATGTACGTAATCTGCAAGTTTTTCAGGTTCAATCGGATCTTTTCTGATATCAATAAATTTGTAGTCAATATCGTGTTCATCCAGCCATTTTAATGTGTCTCTTATTTTATTACAGTTTTTTATACCGTAAACTTCAGTCATTTCTGTTATCTTTATATTCGTTTTATTTAAATGCAGTTACACTTGTTAAAATGAAATAGAAAAAGATCCGAATCGTTTCCCCATTTGAATATTCTCAATATAGTTACAATGAAAATAACCATTTCTAAAAATACAAAATTCATCCCGGTATACATCATTCCTTTTCTTTTGTTGCCATTTTTCATTTTAAGCTGCGGCAGCAGTGATGATCAGCGGAATTTTGAGCAGGAGGCGTTTCAGCGACCCGCAGGTATCACAGAAACCGAACCAAACGGAACAATTATATCTGAAGACCCGGATGACTGGCGAATTGCTCCTTTTTTCCAGGGGCTTGTAGAGGTGTCGCCCGCTTTTCCAAACCCTGTACTGACCAACGAACAGCTTCGAATAGAGTTCACGGCATTAGGAATCGAATCTGTAAACGGGCTTGAAGCCGCCGTTCTGTTTGAGGATGGCTCCATCAGGTCTCTTTTTATTGACAACACAGTGCCACTGCCACCGGGTTTACTGGTCATCCCCATCGATCCTCAGCAACTGGGGCGCTTCCAATCTGAAATTGTTGGTCTTCACAGAATACTTATTTTTGACCTGAACAGAAACATTATCTCCTATGGTGATGTAGAAGTGGAGTAGAAGTTTTAAGTTACCTGACGCGCATTTTGAGGCATTGACAATTTATTTTTCAGCACATAAACGCTGATACTAATCATTGTCTTTCTTGCTATGACCTTCTATCTTTAAATGACTATGACAAGAAAACATACACTGTCCGAAAAACATATTTTGAGTCTTCTGATTTACCCGGAATCGTTCTCCTATATACAGTCAGAAACAGGTTTGTCGTATGGTGCAGTCAGAGATGACCTGATGAATCTCATTAATCACGGCTATATTGCCGTTTATAAGAATGAGAAAAATCCCGTTCCCGCCTCGTTTTATGATACGGACCGGATCGAAGAATTTCACTTTAGGGCAACAAAAACCGGATTAAAAACCATCCAGCGATATGCAATTTGAAGCAATATATAACGAAAAAACATTTGAAATTGAGCTCCCGGAAGATTCTGAAACTGCTCTTTTGAATAACAAAGAGATAGATTTCGAGTTCATTGAACAATCACATGGACGCAGACTCTTACGGGTGGGCACAAAGCTTTACAGGATAGACAACGTAATCATAGACGGGCAAAATGTGCAAATGTCTGTTAATGGTAAATGGCATGATTTTGTTGTTAAAAACGATCAGGAACTATTACTTGAACGGTTAGGATTCAAAAGCCATCAGGCACAATCCATTGGATCACTACAGGCTCCGATGCCCGGGAAAATCCTCGGTTTGCTTATATCCAAAGATGAAGAAGTTGAAATAGGCCAGCCTGTTGCAATCCTGGAAGCTATGAAGATGGAAAATGAACTTAAAGCTCCCTGCAGTGGCAAAATCTCAGATATTTTTATTTCGGTGAACGAATCTGTGGAAAAAAATCAACCGATTTTAGAGATAGAGCCTCGTGGATAAATTTTTAATTCAGGGTCCCTCTCCCTTAAAAGGAACAATTCCCATCAGCGGCTCCAAGAACGCCGCACTACCTCTTATGGCAGCCGCCGTACTTGCTGACGGCACAACCCGAATACAAAATGTGCCATCTCTAAAAGATATCTTTACATTCAATGATGTGCTGCGTGCAACAGGTATAAGTGCAGACTTTAATGAACCGGAATCCGTTCTGGATATTAACCCCGGCAACCTTTCAAACCCCGAAGCTCCTTATCA
This sequence comes from uncultured Balneolaceae bacterium, assembly GCA_964449075.1. Lineage (GTDB taxonomy): Bacteria > Bacteroidota > Rhodothermia > Balneolales > Balneolaceae > CAYVBJ01. The sequence continues at coordinate 71,627 of CAYVBJ010000010.1, read as the reverse complement.
TTTGGTGCGAAAAATGCGGGCTTCTTTCTATATGCTGGGAGCACTGATCGGACGTTCAAAAAAAGCACGGGTGTCTCTGCCCGGAGGCTGTGCATGGGGACCGCGGCCGGTTGACCTTCATTTAAAAGGTATGAAAGCAATGGGTGTTGATATTGAATTGGATGAAGGCTATGTGATTGCTTCCATAGATAACAATTCAATCAGCGGGGGTGAATTTACACTTGAACCAAGCAGTGTCGGTGCAACGATAAATTTACTGTTAGCCGCAGTTTTGAGAGCCGACAAGTTCACTATCAATAATGCCGCCCTCGAACCTGATGTTACACTGCTTTGCAATGCATTGGTAAAAATGGGCGCTGATATTGAAGGCATCGGCACAGATAAACTTACAATCAGGCGCGTCTCATCACTAAAACCTGCAACTCTAAACAACACACCCGACCGGATAGAGACAGGAACCTTTATCATTGCAGCTGCAATGCATCCTGAATCTGACGTGACACTTACAGGCTGTAAACCTTCTGAACTTGGAAATTTTCCTGAACACTTTCTGCAAACTGGTTCCGGATTGAAAATCGAAGGAAGTAAAATTCATATTAAAGCACCTGATGAAATCTGCCCGGTTTCCATTGAAACAAAAATCTACCCCGGATTTCCCACAGACCTTCAGGCGCAATGGTCAACACTTATGACTCAAGCTGCCGGAACGAGTACGATCACGGATAATATCTACTTCGACAGGTTTAGTTATGTGCCTGAATTAAACAGACTTGGGGCGGATCTGAGCGTTCAGAAAAACCAGGTAACAGTTCACGGACGAACGCCTCTCTCAGGAGCTTCTGTAATGAGCACCGACCTTCGCGCAAGTGTCAGCCTTGTATTAGCCGGACTTTGTGCGGAAGGTGAAACAGAAGTGCTACGAATTTACCACCTGGACAGGGGATATCAAAAACTTGAGAATAAACTGAGTGGTGCCGGAGCATCCATCAAAAGGGTACAAACTGACGCAACATAGCTTTTTTTAATCAATAAAGAGATTTGTTAAACGTTACTCTATTCAATCCGTTTCCTGCTCCGCTTTTTTGTTATCCTCTCTGATTGTATTCCGGCGGTGTATAATCATTTTACATATTAACCGTTAGTTTAATATAAGAATGAAAAATAGCCGTTTAAAAGTTTGCTATCTTTCTGCTATATTATATGAAAACGCTTCTAGCCTATTCAGGTTAGTTAAAAAAGTCTTACCAAATTGATTTTAAGGATCTTACATATTTTAATCTGGCATATTCAGAAACTACAGACGGAATCGGCTCCCGTACCTGATATGCATGATGTATCGTCTGAGACCAACCTGAATAGAATTAGTTCACGGAATTTATTATTCAACAGAAATTTTAACACCGCAGTCGGTCTGCCGGAGCACAAATTTTTAGAACAACTGCTGCACCGCTTTTATGATGATGGTATAGATCAAGATTTATTTTTTGTTAAATGCCTGCCAGGTCGATTGCTTACGAAATTGAGTATCGTACATGAAGAATCAAATTATAATCCACTCTTCGGGCAAACAGACCCGGATTGCGCTGTTGGAAAATGGCGAATTAGCTCAACTATTCATCGAATCGGAAGAGAACCAGCGCACCGTTGGTGATATCTACCTGGCCCGGGTCCATAAAGTTATGGGCGGAATACGGGCTGCATTTATTGATGTGGGAATGCAAAAAGATGCATTTCTTCACTTCTCTGACGCAGGTGACAACCTGGGGTCTTACATCAAAATGCTGAATGGTGAAAAGTCGATAACCAAACAAGCCCAGAAACAACTTGATAACTTCGACAAACTGTCCAATTACGACAAGCAGATTCTGGCCGGTAAACTATTGCGTCCCGACCAGCAGGTGCTGGTCGAAATCGTTAAGGAACCGATCGGATCAAAAGGCCCAAGAGTATCCACAGATATAACTATTGCCGGCCGTTTTCTTGTACTTATTCCGATGGGAAAGTTTATTGCGATATCAAAGAAAATAAGCCATCACAAAGAACGGCGAAGATTGAAACAGGTAGTCGGTTCCATGCTGCCGGAAGGATTTGGAATCATTGTCCGTACCGTAGCACAGGGACAGGATAATGAAATTCTTGAAGAGGATATGCGAACCATTCTGAAAAAGTGGGAGCGAATACTCAATAAGCTGGAAGACGCCAAACCACCTGCTCTTTTATACAAAGATCTCGATATGACTGAAAGCCTGATACGGGATCTTTTTGCAAAACAGTATGACCGTGTTTTGATTGATGACTATCAGCTCTATAAATCCATTAAAGGGTATGTCTCAAATGTAGCTCCGAAAATGTTACCCAGTGTTCAGTTATACAAGGGGAAAGAGCATATTTTTGATCACATGAATATTGCGGGTGACGTGAATTCCATATTCAGCCCGCGGGTGCGGATGCAATCCGGCGGATATCTTATTTTTGAACAGACTGAAGCCATGTATGTGGTGGATGTGAACTCAGGGCCTTATGCGGCTAAACAGAAACAGGAAGACAATTCCCTGAAAACAAACCTGGAAGCTGCCCGGGAAATCGCGAAACAACTGCGTCTGCGTGATATAGGCGGTATTATTGTTGTCGATTTTATTGATCAGAGAATTGACAAGAACAGAAAGAAAATTTACGATGAATTAAAAAAGGAATTTAAAAAAGACCGTGCCAAAACAAATGTAATCGGGATGAGTGATTTCGGACTGGTACAAATTACGAGGCAGCGTATCCGCCCGAGTGTTGTAAATTCTGTATCAAAAGTTTGCCCCATGTGCGGCGGTTCCGGCTCTGTTGTTACACGTGATACGATCGTCACCGATATTGAAAGCTGGATCAGCACCTTTCGATCCACATCCGATTTCCGCGCTGTTGATCTCTATATCAACCCATATCTGAAATCATTTCTGGAACGCGGATTTTTTAATCTCAGATGGCGCTGGATGATTAAATACCGGCTGAAAATATGTCTTGTAGCTGATGAATCCGTTTCTCTGAATGAGTTCAAAGCTACTCTTGCCGGTTCAGATATTGACATAACCGAAGTGGTTCAGCAGGGTGAGTCTGTAGATGAAATTATTGAAAAAGCCCATATAGAGCTCCGGGAGCTTGAAAGCAGCGACAGTGAAAAAAGGGATGTTGAATACTATTCAAAAGGTTCTGAAAACGGAAGTTATGAGAATAGAGGAAAGCGTCCGAACCGCAGACAGCCTCAAAACAGTTAAGCCTCCGCAGTCAACTTTCATTAATTTTTTTACTTAACACCATGAGCAATACAATGAATCTCCATGCAACTACCGTACTCGGTATCATTCATGACGGCAAAATTGCCCTCGGCGCCGATGGTCAGGCAACGATGGATAAAACCGTAATGAAAGCAACCGTGCGGAAAGTCAGAAAACTTCAGGATGGTAACATTCTTGCCGGTTTTGCCGGTTCTACAGCAGACGCATTTACACTATTTGAACGATTTGAAGAGAAACTAAACAGCTACAACGGTAACCTGCAAAGGGCAGCCGTTGAACTCGCCAAAGATTGGCGCAAAGATAAATTCCTCCAGAAACTGGAAGCACTGCTTGTTGTGGTTGACAGAGAGACCGCACTTGTAATTTCCGGACAGGGGGATGTTATTGAACCGGATGATCAAATACTTGCCATAGGCAGCGGGGGCTCCTATGCTCTTGCAGCAGCCAGGGCACTAAAGAGTGAAGCCCCGGGTTTATCTGCCAGGGAAATCGTAGAAAAGTCACTTCATATAGCGGCTGATATCTGTATCTACACAAATCACAATCTCTCAATACTAGAAATTGAATAACTATTTTTTATGAAAGAATTGAAAAAAATATCAGGACATAATCTGACACCACGTCAAATTGTTGCCGAGCTCGATACGTATATTATCGGGCAATCCGAGGCAAAGCGATCGGTTGCCATCGCCCTTCGAAACAGGTGGCGGCGACTTCAGGCAGATGAAGATATAAGAGAAGAAATTATACCAAATAACATTCTCATGATCGGTCCCACCGGTGTGGGAAAAACAGAAATTGCCCGCCGGCTTGCACGGCTCACAGGAGCTCCGTTTATGAAGGTGGAAGCTTCAAAATTTACAGAAGTGGGCTATGTAGGACGGGATGTGGAATCAATGATTCGCGACCTCACCGACATCGCTGTAAATATGGTGAAACAGGAGATGCAGGAAAGAGTGAAAGAGAAAGCGGCAAATATTGTAGAAGACCGAATACTGGACATTCTGATTCCCCCTGTTAAAAAATCGCCTTCCACCTCTACAGGTTTTAACAGCGGAAGTGATTTTGACCCAGACAAGGCAAGCAATGCCGAATTAAATGAACGCACCCGGGAAAAATTTCGTGAAAAACTAAAAAACGGAGAACTGGAAGATCGTAAAATTGAAATCGAAGTACAGTCTAAGAAGACTCCAATGATGCAGGTTTTTGGTCCGCAGGGAATGGAAGAGATGGGTGTAAACCTGCAGGATATGCTGGGCAATCTTGCAAGCGGCGGGAAAAAAGTAAAACGCTCTGTTCCGATTAAAGAAGCACGGGAAATTTTACTGGAAGAAGAATCTGAAAAACTGATTGATCATGATGCAGCCGTACAGGAAGCACTCGACCGGGTTCAGAGCGAAGGCATTGTGTTTATAGATGAAATAGATAAAATTGCAGAATCATCATCAGGTTCCGGCGGCGGCAAAGGCGGTCCTGATGTGAGCCGGCAGGGTGTTCAGCGTGATATGCTTCCTATTGTAGAAGGAAGCACCGTTTCAACAAGACATGGTCTCGTAAGAACGGATCATATACTCTTCGTAGGATCCGGGGCATTTCATGTATCAAAACCCTCCGACCTGATTCCGGAACTCCAGGGCCGGTTTCCTATCCGGGTTGAACTCAATTCACTTACCGAAAAAGACTTCTTTGATATCTTAACCAAGCCAAAAAATGCTCTTACAAAACAGTACCAGGCAATGCTTGCTTCCGAGGGTGTAACTATCACATTTGATGAATCAGCCATAAGGGAAATTGCAAAAATTGCCGCACAGGTAAATCAGCAAATTGAAAATATCGGGGCGAGACGACTTCACACAATCCTCTCATCGCTTCTTGAAGAACTTCTTTTTGCAGTACCCGATGATATCAGTTCCGGTGAGATAAATATTGATAAGGAATATGTGAACAAACAGTTAAATAATCTTGTTAAGGACAAAGATTTAAGTCATTACATTCTTTAACACTCAATATGAATATGAGTATCTTATTAATGCACGTTATTATTATTGATGTTAAGATCCTGTAATTCACTTGCAGATTTACTATTAATTCCATTTTATAAAATGATAAGATAATCGTTAACAGTTCGAAATTTGGTTCTGTATAATTATACCTATGCTTGTTTCGTTATCTGATATGAACATTAAAAAATAAAATTTGATGACTGTGAGAAAGTTCTTTGCACCCCAGCTTGTAATATTGTTGCTCTTGTCGGGTATATCTTATGCCGGCATTGATAATGTGTACGTTAAAAATGAAGTTCACCAGGAGAACCTTCACAAATACCTTCAGGTTCAGCGGCGGGTAGTTGACAATTATTTTGGGGAGATTGATGTTTCAGAACTTTATAAAAGCAGCATCATCGGGATGGTTGAAAATCTTAAAGATACAACCATAACAATTCAGAACACCCCGATCGATACTACCTTCACTGATATTCAGATTGAAGATTTAAGAGACTCCTATAACCGGTTTGAAGATGCTTACCTCTATGTAGCAAATAATTATCCGGATGAAAACATGAGTAAACTGACTGAAGCTGCCATTCGTGAAATGCTATCAATCCTGGATCCGCACTCTGTCTATATTGAGCCTGAAGACAGTGAACGCATCCAGGAAGACTTTTCCGGCAAATTTCAGGGAATCGGGGTTCAGTTCAATATAATACAGGATACGATTACTGTGATTACTGCAATTTCAGGCGGACCTAGCGATCAGCTGGGTATTATGTCGGGCGACAGAATTATATCGATAGATGACAGCAGTGCCATCGGGTTTCAAAATGAAGATGTAGTCAGAAAGCTGCGCGGGCCAAAAGGAACTGAAGTTGATGTAACTATCAAAAGGCCCAATAATTCGAACCCGCTTAATTTTACCATTGTCAGGGATGATATTCCCTTAACAACTATTGATACCAGTTATATGCTGGATGACAAAACCGGCTATATCAAACTTAACAGGTTTGCAGCTACCACCCATGAAGAGTTTGTAGATGCAGTAGATGAATTAAATGAAAATGGGATGGAACGGCTCATTTTTGATGTTCGCAATAATCCCGGAGGCTATTTGAGCCAGGCTATTGCCATAACGGAAGAGTTTTTCCCGCGCGGAACAAAAATCGTTTCAACAAAGAGCCGGCATTCACGATTTAATAGTGAAGTTGTATCCAGGAAAAACGGTATTTTGCGCGACATGCCTGTAATTGTTTTGGTGAACGAGGGGTCCGCATCTGCAAGTGAGATCGTAAGCGGAGCTATTCAGGATCATGACAGAGGGCTTGTGGTTGGCAGGCGTACTTTTGGCAAGGGCCTGGTTCAGCAGCAGTATGAACTGGTCGATAACAGCAATATAAGGGTAACCATATCTCGATACCTGACTCCTTCCGGCCGGCTAATTCAAAAACCGTTCGACAGAGGAAGTGAGGATTATTCGTACGAAATTGTACGAAGAGAAAACGATGTATCGGCAGATATTCATGAGTTTATAGACCACGTTCCTGACTCCTTAAAATTTTCTACCGAGGCAGGCCGAACCGTTTATGGCGGTGGCGGAATCGTGCCCGATTACATTGTTCAGGAAGACACAACCGTTTCCGGTTATCTGTTTAATTTTATGCTTGCTAACAGAATTGACTTCAACTTCGTAAGAGATTACCTGGATGAGAATGGAGAGGAATTCAGGAACAGATGGGAAGATGATTTCCAGGGTTTCAGATCTGATTTTTCCTGGAGTGAACAGGACAAAGAAAAATTCATGGAATCAATGAAGGATGAAGGGTTGCAGATCTCCGATCAAATTGAAGAGCCGGAAGTTGAAGGAGACACACTGATCGTCTCCAATAAATTTTATAAGGAAAATTCATGGCTCAATTACGGTCGGATGAAAGCTGAACTGGCAAGGCAGGTTTGGGGCGCCGAGTATTTCTATCCGATTGTCAATGATGAATTTAATGACACTTTAAAAGAAGCTATGCAACTGTGGGATCAGGTAGCAAGACTTGAATCCCTTGCCCAGGGAAAAGCTGTTGGTAAAATTGGAAATTTCAGATAATAAATTCTTACCTTTTCTCCTGTTTAATTTTCATTACTTATTATCAATATGGAGAAAAGCACCAAAGAACTGCGGCTGCGGACAAAAGGAATTCTTCCGGTCCAAAAATTAAGGCTGCTCTGCGAAACTGGTATTATTTCGGCGGATAGTGATTTCCCGATCGGAGAAGATCAGTTTCAGCCAAATTCACTGGACTTGCGCCTCGGTACTACAGCACATCGCGTAAGGTGCAGTTTTTTACCTGAAGATGAAACTGTTCAGCAAAAAATTGACAAACTGCATCAGTACACATTTTCTATTGAAAACGGAGCCGTGCTGGAGCCCAATTGTGTCTATATCATCCCGCTTCTTGAATCACTTGCACTTCCGCATTCACACTATCATTCGCAAAAAAGATTATTCAATGGAAATAATCCCACAGATCCTGTACCGCTCTTCTCGGAAGAGAACTTGTCTGCCAAAGCAAATCCAAAAAGCACGACCGGAAGGCTTGATATATTTACACGTGTGATTACCGACTACTCTCACCGATTTGAAGAAATTGAACCCGGTTACCAGGGAAGGCTTTATCTTGAAGTTGTTCCGAAATCATTTCCGATAAAAGTAAAAACGGGACAGAAGCTGAACCAGCTTCGGATACGTCACGGCTATACTGTATTAAGTGACCAGGATCTTTTGCGTATACATGAAACCGACCCTCTTCTTTTTAACGAAAAGGGTACTCCTGTTTCTCTGAATTCTCTGAAAGTGAACCGGGGGCTATTTCTCGGAGTTAACCTCCTGGGAAATAAAGACGACATTGTAGGCTATAAGGCCAAAAAACACAGAGATTTTATCGATTTGGGCAAGATAAATCACTACTCTATATCCGACTTCTGGGAACCTATCCAGGCCAGGCCGGACGAACACCTGATACTCGAACCGGAAGCATTCTATATCTTCGCTTCCAGGGAGAGGTGCAGGATACCTGTACATCTTGCGGCAGAGATGATCGCCTACGATACAGGATCCGGTGAACTCAGAACTCATTATGCCGGTTTTTTTGACAGCGGATTTGGCGGCACAGTAGAAGACAAAGGAGCAAGAGCTGTACTTGAGGTACGGTCTCATGATGTCCCTTTTCTAATTGAGCACGGGCAGACATTCTGCAGTATGAAATTTGAACCAAATACAGAAGCTCCGCAATTTGTGTACGGAAGCGGCGGAATCAAAAGCAATTACCAGGGCCAGGGTCTGAAGCTGGGTAAACATTTTAAAGATTCGTAGTGTCATACTGATACCTGTTCAGACTCAAAAACGTTATTAATAAACAAAATCTGTTACCTAATTTAATCAAACCTGCTTTAAATGTCTGTTGATCGATGCATATGTCACAATATTTCATTTGAAGAAATAAAAAGAATTGCTGATAACCGGGGATTTTATAGCCTTGAAGAACTGCAATCAGATAACATATGCAGTAATAGCTGTAAAATTTGCGGGCCTTATGTATCAGAGGTTTTAAAAACGGGTAAAACCTTTTTTACTCCAGGGTCGATATATCATAAATCAGAGAGATAAATGTATCTTTTCTATAGCGATCACTCCCGAATTTTTAAAAATAAACTTGTTTTAGGAGAGGAAGAAGCCCGGCACGCGATACGTGTACTGCGCCACAAAACGGGAGATATAATTTCTGTAACTGATGGAGAAGGATCTCTTTACGAGGCCGTTATCACTAATATAAATCAGCAAACTGTCACGGCTGAGATTATGAATATAAAAAATTATCCGCCCGATAATCCGCAGCTTACTCTGGCAATTGGCATAGTAAAAAAGAGAGACAGACTGGAGTTTGCTATCGAAAAATGTGTTGAACTGGGCATCAATAAAATTCTGATTTACCGGGGTGATCACAGTGAAAAGACAGGGGTCCGGGAAGCTCGAATTCATAGAATTATCCTGCGTGCGATGAAGCAAAGTTTACGATTCCATCTTCCAAAAGCAGTGATAAAAAATTCACTTGAAGATGCGTTGGACAGTGAAAATTTCACCGGAATTATTGCGGCAGATGAAACTAAAAAGAGAGTAAAAACAGCAAACGTGAATGTAAGCGGCCATCATCTTTTGGTAATTGGCCCCGAAGGTGGATATTCGGAAAGTGAGAGAAGACTCCTCAGTTCCTTCAATGCTGATAAAATTTCACTCGGGAAGCACCGGCTGCGAACAGAAACCGCTGCAATTGTAATGACGGCAAGATACCGGCAACTTACAGCCAGTTAATTTGTTGACAGGGGGGCATAAGGCAATCAGTAGAAGTGAGAGTAGTTTAATTCTTGAGCAAATAGGCAAGCCGGGCTGAACCCTTGCAAAAAGAAGATACTTGTATTGTACTGTTAACTCCCTGTTGATTCTATTCCTGCCATGTCTCCGGCATGCATGCCATTGCCATTGACCTTTCTGTGGCCATTACCGTGTGCCGGCAAAAAGAACTTTTCTGCATCTTCAGCCTCTTTTTTATAGCTATAAGTAGGCACCATTTTCTTTAGAATGTATCGAACGGACTCAACCTCTCCGCCATCAATGCATCTGAAGAGTCCGGAAAGATGTCGTTGAAGATCATCCTTCGTCATTTTTTTGCTGCAGATTGCCTTAAATATCTCTGTGTGTTCGGTTTTTTCAACACCCTCTTCAGCATTCAACAACTCTTCAAATAACTTTTCGCCGGGCCGGAGGCCTGTAAATTCAAATTGAATATCCTTATCCGGCTCAAGGCCATGCAGACGTACAAGATCACGGGCCATATCCATAATTTTTACGGGTTCACCCATATCAAGAACAAAAACTTCACCACCGCTTCCCATCGAACCGGCCTGCATAACCAGCAAAACGGCTTCCGGTATAGTCATAAAGTATCTTTTCATTTCAGGATCTGTAATTGTGATTGGTCCTCCGTTCTTGATCTGATCAATAAATATCGGAACAACAGACCCTCTTGAACCAAGTACATTTCCAAATCTGACAGAAATAAACTTGGTTAAGCACGTATTATTGAGAGACATACATATTTCTTCGGCAACCCGTTTAGTAGCCCCCATGACATTTGTAGGATTTACCGCCTTGTCAGTTGAAATCATCACAAATTTTTCGACTTTATGCTTGCATGCAAGGCTTGCAAGAATACGGGTACCGCCGATATTTACTTTGATAGCTTCTTCAGGAAAACTCTCCATCATGGGAACATGTTTGTAGGCAGCAGCATGGAAAATGACTTCCGGTTTAATCATATTCAAAATGTGGTCTATTTTCTTCTTATCTGCCACATTAGCCACACATGAATGGATCTCAAATTTTCTCTTAGCCAGTTCATTTTCAAGATGAAATAATTCAGTTTCATCAACGTCGAGTGCAATAAGTCTTGCCGGTTTTAAATGAGCACACTGTCGTACAATTTCACTTCCTATAGAACCGCCGGCACCGGTGACGAGTACGGTTTTCCCGGTGATACTCTCTTTGATTGTGTCGATATCAATTTTAACAGGCTCGCGACCCAGGATATCATCAATGCTGATATCACGAATATTTTTGATGCTTATCGGGTTATCAGTAAGAAGGTGAAATGATGGTATGACTTTTAATTTCAAGTCGGGTGAGATCTCTTTTACAAGATCGGTGAACTCTTTCAGTTCTTTTTTGGGAAGCGAAGGAATTGCAATGATCAGCTGATCCACAGGGTTCGACTGGATAAACTGAAGAAGGTAATTTCTGTCTCCCAGGATTTTAATTCCCTGCATTGTGGTACCGGCAATAGCCTCATCATCAAAAGCACCCAAAATTTTCAGGTTCCACTCATCATTTCGAAGAATATCTCTCATAATCTGGTCACCGGCACTCCCCGCACCAAAGATGACAACTTTTTTCTTCTTGTCGTCGCCCCGTTTTTTTACAACAGGATAGCTCACAAGTTCACTTGCGATCCGTTTACTTATTCTGAATCCGCCGACTATAAGTAAACCGTTTGTTAAAACAAGAGCTGAAAAAGCATACTCAAAATTACCCATTTCCAATAAGAAACCGGCAACGGCAATGAACATAATATATCCCGCCGTCATACCCAGTACAATACGGGTCATTTCCCTGATACTTACAAATCTCCAGTTTGCTTTGTGAACTTTATAGAGCGTAAGTCCCAGTATCAAAAATCCAATAAGAAGCACTGTATTTAAAAATGGAAAAGCTCTTTCCGACGCAGAAAAATTTGATACAATTGCAAATGCTACGATTGATGCAAGTATCAATGACAAAGCGTCCCCAATGTAAAAAAACAACGATCTCAAAAAAGAGTTCGGTCGTAAATCTTTCAGTTTAGTCATCATCCTCAAATAATCTCCCTGCCCTTTATAAATGAATATTTATAAAGAACATTTAAACTGTACTACCAGTTTTGTTAATGTGAAGACAGTTTATCTTGTCTGCCCCCAGTTTATTTATTCACCCCAAAAAAACCAATTGTCTACTCACCAATATACTATTATTAAATCCTGCAGATGTTAAACAAATATTATGTTACTCTATTTATCATCTTTTGTACAGTTCTAACTTATTTAATAATTCAATAAATACCGATTACAATTTTATAATACAAATAAACAGCTAATTGATGTTGCCTGAACAATATAATTTTCATCTATCCTGACAGCATGTTTTATGCTGATTACTTTCTGTAATCCCGGTCAGGTTCAATTGAAATCATCTGCTTTTTAAATGCGAAATATTTCTGCAAAAATCTCATTTTATTTAATCTCGGGTTACTTTCTCAATAGATTATATAAAATATCAGTAATACGTTTTAAATCTTTTTCATCCATAGCACTGCCTGATGGCAGGCAAAGACCGTATTTGAACAGGAAATCTGAAATACCCTGTTCGTCACCGGAAGTCTGACTTTGTGATCCGGCTTTCCAATATACATTATAAGAAGATCCTGCATAGGGAAATTCCCGGTAAAGTGGCTGCATGTGCATTGGTTTCCACAAAGGACGGCTTTCAATGTTCTCAGCTTCCAGTGCAAGACGTATATCTTCGCGTGTAACACCTCCTGTTTCAGCCGGATTAACAAGAATGGTGGTAAGCCAGCGATTACTTACGTAACCTTTTGGTTCTTTCAGGAAATAGATCCCTGTGGATGAAACATCCTGAACCCTGTATGCTGCTCCTTCACTATTAACTGTAAAGTAGGTACCGCCCAGTTTTTTAAAATAGTATTCGTGGATCTCTCTCCTTCGCTGTACCCTCTGATCAACAACCTTCATTTGTCCGCGTCCTATACCTGCAACTATATTACTCATTCTGTAATTATATCCTAACTCAGAGTGCTGATAGTGAGGTGCATCATCACGGGCCTGGGTTGCCAGGAAACGCGCTTTTTGAATCGTTTTTTCGTCATCACTCAGCAGTGCTCCGCCGCCCGATGTTGTAATAATCTTATTTCCGTTGAACGATAGTACCGACAGACTGCCATATGTTCCACAGTTCCGATTTCGAATTGAGGAGCCCAAAGCCTCTGCAGCATCCTCAATCACCGGAATATCATACTTCTCTGCAACCTGCATAATCTCTGCCATCTTTGCCGGCATTCCATACAGATGTACCACAAGGATTGCCTTTGGTCTTTTTTCTCTTTCCAGAATAGCCTTTTCAAGTAATTGCGGATCCATGTTCCAGGTTTCCGGTTCTGAATCTATAAACACCGGTATGGCGCCCTGGTACCTGACAGGGTTTGCCGTTGCCGTGAATGTAAACGACTGACAGATCACCTCATCTCCGGGTCCCACACCATTCAGAATCAAAGCCAGGTGAATGGCTGCTGTCCCTGATGTAACTACAGCTGCATGCTTTCGTCCGGTGTAATTTTCCAGGTCTTGCTCAAATCCATTTACATTAGGTCCAAGCGGAGCAATCCAGTTTTTATCAAATGCTTCCCCGACAAAGTTGACCTCTTCACCCCCCATGTGCGGAGGTGATAGATAAATTCTTTCTTTTTTTTCCGGCATCTGTTTTCTCATCAAAGTGATTTTGCGTGGTTCAGTTTCTTTCCTGTTACCACCTGCATAAATTCCATCGATAAGATAGAGAAGCCTCCACAATCTTCCCGAAAAATTAAATAAACTTAATCTCCAAACCCTAAATCTGTCAGAAATAAACCGGGATTCCGATACTTAGAAAATGAATCATTGAAAGAATTGAAAGCTTTCTGCAACAGGCTCTTTTATATTCGGATTTTTAATATTCTCCATGAGCACTTTTGCTTTCTGCAGCTGGTTACTTCGGATTAGTGATGTTAACCAACCCTGAAGAATTTTGTGATTACCGGGGTAAACGGCTATCAGTTTCTCATAGATGTTACTTGCAAAATCATTCCAGCCATTATCTTCAATCAGAGAAAGTGTCTCAAGTAATCGATTCATTACCTTTTCATCAGGTTTTTCAAGAGTGTGCCGGTTATATATTTCGTTAAAATAAAAAATTGCCTTTTCCTTTAACTTCAACTCAGCTGCAAATATTAACAGTTTTTCCGGTATTTCATCACTTACCTCTCCGTTATTTATTTCAAAGAATTTTTCAAGATGCCTGAAGGCTTTGCTGTAATCACCATTGTAAAGAGATACTTCAGCAAGCAGGTAAAATGAATCCGATCTGCTCATCCTGATATCAAAACCTGATTCCGAATTATATTTTTCAGTTTCGAGGTATTTTTCAAGATACTGGTAGGCCCCGATCCAGTCCGATTTCATCCAGCAGATTTTATGCATAAGTATCCAGGGCGTATATTGCCTGTTATTCAATAAGACGGACTCATCTGCTACTTCAAAAGCATCGTCCAGGCGATGTTGTTCAAACAGTGAAATAGCCAACCCGTTGCGGGCAGCCAGGTGGTAAAATTCCAGCAGAAAGTCTGTATTCATCGACTGACGAAAAAGCTTTTCAGCCCTGTAAAACTTTTGTCTTTCAGCGCAGTAAACGGCTTGCCAAAATGAGTCCATCGGTGTTTCAGGAGTCAGTTCGTGCACTTCTTCCAAATAATTCAAATCTGACAGTTCACTCGATCTTTTAATAATAATTGAACTTCCGGATACTTTTAATTTATTAGAATAAATGAATTCAGTTACATCCGGAACCAGATTACCGCTAAACGGAACAGAATTATTCTCAATTTTGGGAATCATTCTGATTGCATAATTTCTTTTTGCAAATTCATTCTCTCCTGATTCCAGAACTGCTTTATAGCAACACCCCTGTTCGGGGTGCAATTTCTGAAGATTATTTAGCGATACCTCCTCACCCGGCTCCAATATTAATATCCATTTGCTTTTTGCTTCATGATAAGCACGGTTTAAAGTTTCCGTGCCGCAAACATGATTTGATATAAGAAGCGGATAATGCGAAATTTTTTCCGGGTCCGTGTTTTTATTCGAGACGAACAGCACTTCTCCGAAAACTGACAAACTTTCTATAAAGACTTTATTGAGCTTTGATGAAGAATTGCCAAACATTGGAATTATCACCGAAATTAATCCTGTATCCATTTTTATCTCCAGCTATTTTTACTTTGATTTTGATACCTTTTGTAATTTCTGACAGTTCATATCTCACTTTTGCTGATTACCAACATGAATAATTATCTTAAAAAATTAAGCAGTGTCGTCTGCGACATTCTGGCTTGTGTGGCCATTACTGTTTCGAGTGTTGACTGTGCACTTTGAAAGTTCATCATAGAATCCACTATATCAGCATCTACCAGCCGGCTTAACTCTCCTGATTGATCTATGATTCGGCCCTC
>CAYVBJ010000010.1:53273-56335 GCA_964449075.1 uncultured Balneolaceae bacterium | reverse complement strand
TTGTTCCAATTCCACCTGGTGCTGTGGCATCGACAAAGAAAGGCTCTGTATCTGTATTGGTTCCGCCAAAAACGAATGTGTCATTAAATTGGCTATTTGCGAGATCAACCAGGTCATCCCTTATAGAGCGTGCCTGCAGAGCCATATCCTGCCTGTCATTTGCATTAAATGTGTCGTTTGCACCACTGATCAATAAACTTTTGAATGAAACCATCAGGTCATTCATATTGTCAAGAGAATCCTGAACCGTTCGCGCGTGAAACAGACCTGTATTTGCACTTTTTTCGAACTGCTGGTTTTTACGTATCAGGTCTTCTGTTATTTTACCGAGTGAAAAGGCAGATGTATCATCGGATGCCTTACGGACTCTTTTCCCGGTCACAATTTCTTCATTAAATTTAACTGTATCAGCACGTGCCGACCTAACTTGCTGCCGGAAGGCACTTGAAGCCATAAATTCTGTTATTTTCATTCCGATTCTATTATTTGATTAAAAATTTTCAACACCAGTACTTCTCCTTAAACCAATAAATTCTCAGGCTATACTTAAAAGTGTATCGAACATCTGCCGGCCTGTATCAAGCACGCGTGCAGAAGCCTGAAATGCATTTTGAAACCGGATTAAATCGCCGAGTTCCTCGTCAATACTCACCCCGGCAGTCTGCTCCTGGCGTACAGTCAGAAACTCTTTGGATGCAGTTGCAGAATCAATTTTTTGATTGAGTTCACTGAGTCTCAACCCCGGAGTACTCATAAACTGAACGGCATTTGTATTGAACGTTTGATTACCCAATACTTTTTCGTTTTGCAAGGAAGATATTGCAAGAGCAATATCATTATTTCCTGCCTCGCCGACCATTGATGATGCTGCGATATTTGATGGATCATTTATAAGCTGCTGCTCGATTCTCATATTTCCGGCACTGCTGGAAGTCGGGTCAAAAAAGTTTCTCAACACATTATCATTTAACCCATATCCTGTACTATGAATACTATTTACACTATCAATGAATGTTCCTGCTATATTATCGAGTTGCTCTCTGAGGTCCGGCACACCTTCACTGAACATAAATATATTTGCCGCCAGCTCTCCTTTTCCGGGCTCAATTACTTTACCACCATCCATACGAACTCTGTAAATATTATTTCCTTCATCAATTTCTGCTTTCATTGCAGAAACCTGACGTCCATTCAAAACAGATACTCCGCCAATCCGGATTTCAATTGTACCCTGGTCAGATACAAGTGAATTGAATTCAACCAGACCTGCAAGTTCTTTTAGTTTTTCAGTCTGTCTGTCAAATGCATTGTTATTTGGATTATTGTCAGCACTTGAATTGGCAATTTCCCCGTTCAGGGCTGCCAAATCCTGCAACAATGTATTCACACGTTCCAGTTTGCCATTGGCTGTCTGAAGTGCCTGGTCGCTGAATTCATCCAGATTACTGTCAAGGCTTCTGAATGTTTCGGTGAGTGATACTGCATCGGATATTAAGATATTGCGAAGGTTAATATCCTGCGGGTTAGTAGAAAGATCAGAAAAGGAATCAAAGAATTTTCTCATCGATGCATCAAGGCCGGCTCCATCCACTGATATCAAAGCCGTCTCCATAAGCCTGAAAAGGTTGGCTTTTTCGGAAAAATGGCCGAGCTGATGTTCATTACGGATAATTTGCTGATCTATGAGTCCATCCCGCAAACGCTGAATTTCACTTACCGAAACACCTTTGCCAAATACACCCGACTGCAGCCGCTGAACTTCTTCAGTTAAAACCGCCCTTCGTCTCGAAAAGCCGGGAGTTTGAGCATTTGCAATATTATTCGATACAGTTTCAGCTGCTGTCCGGGCACTTAACAGACCCCGCGTTGATATTTCAAAAATTGATCTCATGTTTTCAAGCTTTTTGATTTAGCCCAAGGCTGCTCATTTCGGTTCCATTCATACTCCCTTCAGCATTATAATTCTGATAAATTTGCCGGGCGATTTGCGATAATGCTGTGATTGTTTCGGTATTGTGGTTTTTTGCAAAATCGAGAAGGTCAACCAAACTCAATCGGAGTTTTTCAGTTTTCTCGATCTGTTCATACAGTTCTTTACGTAGTTTGTCCAGGTCTTCGGTCGGTTCTTCAATCGCTTCCAGAAGTTTCGTAAGTGACGGATGAGAAGCATCAGGATAGTAATACTGAAATAATTCGACAAGAGTTTTTCTGAAGAGTTCTTCTGTTTTTTGAATCTCATCATATTTAGCCACCTGGTTATCTATCAGGTTGTTGAGCCATATCAGGTCGTTATAGATGACAGCCTGCATCTGATCATCAAGCAGATTTCTTGCCTCGCTATACTCGTTATGAAGTTTTGCAAGGCTTTCGCCCAGTGATTTAATCTTTGTTTTTTGGTGTGATATCATGTTTCCGGTCTGTTATATTGGTTTAAGATTCTGAGCCTGTTTTTGAAGCCCAGTAATTTCTCATCATTTTCGCAATTTTTAATGGCTCCTGTTCTGCGAATGCATCTGCCAAGACATCTGTGATCTGCTCTTTGTACATGCCGCTTCCCGATTTCATAATTCCCTTGCTGTCACTATTATCGAACATGCTTTTTGTCATTTGTTCGATCATCTGCCGGGCAAATATTCGTTCAAATTCCATGCTTACGTCTTCTTGCTGTGATAATTTTTTATCACTTGCAGGCTGACTGTTTGCCGCCGTGTTTTGCAAACTATTTATTGGATCCATGTTATATACCTTTTTTCAAATGTGTGAAAATGATGACCTGAATACTTCTCATTAAATTTCGTTCCGGTATCTGTTTCATGTTCTGTCTACATTACTATTAATTTACCTTTTAGCGCACCTGCTTTATCGATAGCCTGCATAATCGAGATAATATCTTTGGGAGAAAGGCCAAGCTCATTTAATGAGTTTGCCAGGTCTACGACACGTGTATCCTGTTCGATGACTATATTATTTGCTGATTCTTCCGTAACGGCAACTTCTGACGTGGCACTTTCCACAGTTTCACCTCCCCTGCTGAAAGGAAGCGGTTGTGATACAAATGGAAA
>CAYVBJ010000010.1:43273-53173 GCA_964449075.1 uncultured Balneolaceae bacterium | reverse complement strand
TTTCCACAGTTTCACCTCCCCTGCTGAAAGGAAGCGGTTGTGATACAAATGGAAATACCTGTGACTGAATTCTGATATTTCCATGACTCACCAATACCTCACCAATCAAAACATCCCCGCCTGCAACCACAGTGCCGGTTCGCTCATTAATTACTACCCGTGCGGGCATATCCACGTCAATTTCAAGATCCATCACTACACTGGTGAAAAAACTAAGGTCGCCGGTATCTTCAAATCCATCCGGCCATTCAACGGATACGAACCCTGCATTTCTGGCACTTGCGATCTCTGTTTCAAAACGATCATTGATGGCATCTACAATTCTTGAAGCGTTATTAAAATTCGGATTTCTCAGAATCAGGCCTAACGGCTCATCCGGATCAGGCTGATACATTTCACTGTCAACAACATTTCCACCTCCCGGAACGGTGGCTGTTAGTGTGGGATTTCTTCCAACACGGGCACCTGCAATCTCATTGTTAATACTGCCTACAATTAGCGGGCCCTGTGCAAATGCATAAACACGTTCGGTCTGAGGGTTAATAAGTGGAGTTTGTAACAGTACGCCTCCATTTAAGCTGCTTGCATCACCCAGTGAAGAAACCGTCACATCCAGCTCACTTCCCGGGGCGTGGTAAGGTCCAATGGTAGCTGTCACAATAACTGCTGCCACATTTCTTGTCCTTAGATGATCTGTATTTACATTTACATCAAATTTTCTCAACATACTGGCAATAGACTGAACCGTAAATACGGCACCTCTCCGGTTGAGTGCACGATCGCCGGAACGGTCCAATCCGGCAACAAGGCCGTAGCCGATTAGTTCCATTTTTTGAGCCCTGTCAATTTCAACAAGATCACTCAATCTTGTTTGAGCTTCGGAGGAAACCGGGTTGCCAACAAGATATGTTAGCAACAGGGCTATCAATAATATCTGTTTCGGTAACATGATCTGCATTTTTATAAATTTCATCAGCTTGCCATAGCGGCAGAGGCCCCGGTTATCGCTCCGAGTATAATCCAGAGCAGCGTTCGTTTTTTTCTTCTCTTATCTGTGAATTGCCCTTCTTCATTATAATAGACGATATCTGCGTCTGCGATTCGATATGAAAGAACTTCATTCGCATCGTTGATATCCGTTCCACGTATGTAGCCGCGCAATGTCATCTGGTACGACTCCCCGCTGATCTCCATTGACCTCTTACCGGATATCAGAAAATTCCCTCCTTCTTCAACCTCTTCAATTCGCACGCTTAGGGTTCCTCGCAGAAGTTGTCTCTGATTTGAAGAAATTCGGTCATCCGAATTAAAATCGACACTCGAATTGGCACCAAACGTTGCTGATGCAGGAAATACACTTCCCTCAAAAGTATTGGATGTGCTTCCATCACGGCTCGACCTTGTTCGGGCATCGCTGCTGGATGAACCACTAATGTTTTCCGTAAGAATTACCGTGATTACATCTCCGACACGGTGGGCTTTTACATCTGAGTAGAGCGATCGCTGAGCCGCCAGATCCTGTGCAAGTAGAACCAGCATTAACGTAATTAAAAATTTAATGAAGTCGTCTTTTACAGTGTTTTTATCCATGATGCCTTTTTATTTTCATTTAATATTGCTTCATATCTTTTTCCGGTATCACTGCATCTGAGAATTGTAACTTCTCCCGGCGAAGCAGGTTGTCGAATTTCACAGCTCATTTCAATTGCCAGATTTTCCTCATCATAAATC
Source organism: uncultured Balneolaceae bacterium (assembly GCA_964449075.1). Classification (GTDB taxonomy): domain Bacteria; phylum Bacteroidota; class Rhodothermia; order Balneolales; family Balneolaceae; genus CAYVBJ01. Next base: position 51,442 of record CAYVBJ010000010.1, on the reverse strand, counting down.
ATTGTAACCTGCTGTCCTCTGCGAAGAATATTTCCTTTAACGATATCCCTGTCATATATAAATTCTCCGGGCTCAATATCTCTGTTTGCAATCCAGGTTGAATTATCCAAAACAAGCAGGGGAAGCTCTTTCAGAGAAGTTACATCTGCTTTTTTGGTCTGCAGCTCTTCTGGTCCAAACTCATCACCTTTCAACAATCTTGATTCTGCTACCGGCAGATTTAGTGTAACCCGTATATAGAGCTGAATTGGATAAACGCCTCTTTCTGTCATTGCTTCTGCAGAAACCAACCCTCTTGGCAATTCTCTGTTCTGAAATCGTATCTCTTCAACTTCAGAATCAGTGAGCTTTTTTAAAGCGGGAGGCATCCATTTAACTTCTACTTCAAATTCAGTTTCGTGATATATCTCATGGAGATACTCTTCAGACAGATTCACGATTTTCTTCTCAAGTTTAGCCTCACGGATTTGAATATAACCCGATATGGAAAATATGAGAATAAGAGTTGTTATTAATATCATGGTTCAGAATAATTCCATTATCGTTTTATGGCATTGGTCATTGCCATCATATCTTCTGTAGTCTGAACCATTTTCGAATTGGTTTCGTAGGCTCTTTGTGCTGAAATCAGATTTACCATTTCAGTTACAATATCCACGTTTGACTGCTCCAGAAAACCCTGTTCAATGGTTCCGAATCCTTCCATGCCGGGTGTTCCGAAAATCGGTAATCCGGAAGCTTCGGTTTGTGAATATAAATTATCTCCCATCGCTGTGAGGCCAGACGTGTTTACAAATTTTGCAAGCTCGATCTGTCCAAGTTCAATTGTATCGCCGTCTCCGTTCAGTCGGGCTGTTACTATTCCTTCTTTTGAGATGTTTAATCCCTGAATATCTTCGGGTACTTCAATAAAATCTGCCAGTGGCACCCCCGATTGAGTTACAACACGTCCTGTCGAGTCAAGTGAGAGGTTCCCGTCTCGTGTGTAAGCCACACTGCCGTCGGGCATTTCTACCTGCAGAAACCCGCTGCCGTTGATGGCCAAATGCAGCGGATTCCCGCTTTCACTCAGCGGACCCTGGGTGAAATTCCGGATATTGGCAACAGCCCTGGATCCATGACCAAGCTGTAACTGGGACGGAACGCTGCTGATCTGGTCTGATGATGTGCCGCGTTTTGATATCTCAACATTCTGGTAAAAGAGATCCTGAAAAGCAATACTGCTCTGTTTGAATCCTGTTGTATTTACATTGGCCAGGTTGTTGGCAATATTATCTACTGCTCGCTGCTGGGCACTCATACCGAGTGCTGCTGTACTTAGTGCTCGTGTAGGCATAATGAAGGTTTTATTTATTGATTAAAATTTTTCACTGGAAAACTCACTTATTGTGTTATTCAGGTACAACAGTATTTCATGGGCTTTTTATTCATCTAAAACCGGGCGATTGTATTTGTTGCCCTTGATAGCAGTTCATCGGTGGTCAGCATTACTTTTTGCTGGGCTTCAAACATGCCCGCATGGTTCATCATTGCAACCATTTCCTGCAGTGGATCTACATTACCCGATTCAAAAAACCCCTGGAGAACTGCACTTTCACTATCTTTCAACACTTCCAGTCCGGGCGGAGCCGTATAGTATCCTGCCGCATGACGTTCAAGACCTGGCAAATGTTCAACTCTGGCCAGCTCTATTTTATCAATCTTCTCATCATTTACGAATACTGTTCCGTTTTTGGATATCTCAATTCTCTGTTCTGTTTCCGCCGTACCCGATTGCTCATGCAGAATGGGAACAGATACCGGCCCGTTTTCACCAATAACATTCGCGCCTTCATCATTTACCAGAAATCCATCCGCATTAAGTCTGAATCGGCCGTTTCTTGTCAAAAGCTCCTGTCCATCCAGTTCAAGTTTGAAAAAGCCTTCTCCTTCAATTGCAAGGTCAAAAGGATTTTCGGTTGACTCAAAATTTCCCTGGGCCATATTAATTGTCTGTTGAGGACGCACCACTGAAGAAGCTTCACCATTCAGCTGTTCAATAAAGGAATGATAAAACAGTTTGTCCGATTTAAATCCCGGTGTATTCAGGTTGGCAATATTATTTGCCGTTACTTCCTGGGCTTTCATCAGCCGCTGGAGAGCCTGCATTGAGTGTGTTAACCGGTCGATCATAATCAAATTAATTTTTTTTCATGTTTGACCAGATCAGTTTCAAGATTCATGCCATACAGATCTTTTTCCTTTTACACCCATTCTGTTTTTATCGAAAAGCGGTCTTTTTTCATTGTTAAGTGTACTTTTCGGGTAAAAAAGTGGGGTCAGGCTTTCTGCATCATAATTTTTCCGTCTGCGGAAATTTTTACCGCATTGCGGAAATAAATGGTGACCGTGCCCGGCAGTCTGTCTCTTTAAATAACCTGGATAGCCGATTCAGACTCTGGTATTCTTTTTGATATATATCCGCACAGTACTGTTTTGTACAACACCTGATCACATGATCCGGTTATCTGGTAAATAAAACTTAGATCTGTACAGGATTATCTGTCTCTCAGAAATCATTTAATGGTTTCAGCGGATATCCAAAATTAAACTGAATGCCTGAACAGGATAAACAAGATAAAACCGAAGATCCTACTGCGTTGCGGCTTGAAAAAGCACGTGAGGAGGGAAATGTCCCAAAAAGCCAGGAAGTATCGTCCGTACTTCTGATGCTTGTATCGGTAATGGTAATACTTTACTCCGGAGAATGGATTTACAGCCAGTTTCAGTCGTTATTCCGGCAAATTTTTATAAATCTTGATCAGCCAATCAGCAACAGTGAACAGGCATTACAAATTCTTGAAACCACTTTAGCTCTTGGATTTAAGGTAATTAGTCCGTTATTACTGGCTCTTCTTGTGGTTTCCCTTCTGGCCAATCTTATACAGACCGGTGTAGTCATTGCGCCAAAAGCGATTGAGCCCAAACCAAACCGGATTGATCCGATGAAAGGGTTTCAAAAGGTTTTCTCAATGCGTGGTATTGCTGAGCTGGTTAAAGGCCTCAGTAAAATTTTTATTATCGGCACCATCATCTTTATCACACTCAGCAATGAACTGGAGCTTTTTATTACAATGCTTGTAATGCCTATGAGTGTAACGCTGGCCGAAGCCGGACGGCTGATATTACTGCTAATGACACGAATACTGACAGCACTGGTTATTCTGGCCATTATGGATGCAATGTATACACGGTTTCAACACAAAAAAGAGCTTCGAATGACTAAGCAGGAGATACGTGATGAACACAAGCAGATGGAGGGAGATCCTCACATGAAAAACAAGCGCCGTCAGGCAGCTCTCAGTTTTTCACAACAAAAACGGCTGGATCACGCCGTCATGTCATCCGATGTGGTAATTACCAATCCAACCCACTATGCAGTTGCTCTTCAGTATAATCCTGAAAATAACAGCGCTCCTGTTGTAAAAGCAAAAGGTATGCGAAAAAAAGCTTTGAAAATCCGTTCACATGCAAAAGAGTTTGATATACCCATTATTGAAAATCCTCCTGTGGCCAGGGCTCTTTATGCATCAACCAACGAAGATGAAACAGTTCCGGAAGATTACTTCCAGGTTGTAGCGGAAATCCTGGCTTATGTTTACAAATTAAAACAAAAGAAAATTTAGAATGAAAGAAGTAACTGAAAAAAACCAGGGATGGATAGCCTTTCTCATGAGCAGGTCGGATATTCTGGTCTCTTCCAGTATCCTGATGATCCTGATGATTATGGTGCTCCCGATACCACCGGGGCTGCTTGATTTTTTCCTTGCTATGAGTGTGTCATTATCAGTGATTGTTCTGCTTGTCGCTTTCTACACAAATAAGCCACTTGAGTTTGCAGTATTCCCGGGAATGCTTCTGATACTTACACTTTTTCGATTATCTCTTAATGTAGCTTCAACCAGACTCATTCTAAGTGAAGGATTTGCTGGTAACCTGATTGCAGCATTTGGAAGTTTTGTAGTGCAGGGCAATTATGTTATCGGTGTAATTATCTTCGCAGTTTTGGTAATCATTAATTTTGTTGTAATCACCAAAGGTGCATCTCGTATTGCTGAGGTTTCAGCCCGTTTCACTCTTGATGCCATGCCCGGTAAACAGATGGCAATTGATGCAGATCTCAATGCAGGATTATTAACAGATGAAGAGGCTAAAAAGAGACGTGAAGAGATATCGAGAGAGAGTGATTTTTACGGAGCCATGGACGGAGCCAGTAAATTTGTTCGTGGCGATGTGATTGCAGGCCTGTTAATCACCTTTATTAATATTATCGGCGGTCTTGTGATCGGTACTATGCAGCAAGGCATGGCTATCGGGGATGCGGCTGCTACTTATACGCTTCTTACAATCGGGGATGGCCTGGTAAGCCAGATTCCTTCTCTTCTGATCTCAACCGCAGCCGGTATTATAGTAACAAGGGCCGCATCTGAAGGAAATTTAAGTACAGAAATAACCGGCCAGTTATTTGGCAGCCCTAAAGTAATTGCTCTGTCTGCTGCATTTATTTTCATTATGGGAGCTCTTCCAGGAATGCCTGCTTTCCCTTTTTGGCTTCTCGCAGGATTTTTAGCTTTCCAGGCAAACAAAAAAAGCAAGGAAGATGAACAAGACCTGGTTCTGGCAACCGAAGAAAAAGAACAGAGGGATGCTCCGGAAGATAAAATCGAGGATTACCTCCTGATGGATACACTTGAACTGGAAATTGGTTACAGTGTAATCCCGCTTGTAGATCCTGAACAGGGCGGCGATCTGCTCGACCGGATGTCATCCCTCCGGAAACAACTTGCAATTGAGCTTGGAATTCTTGTCCCTCCTATTCGCATCCGGGATAATATCCAGCTGGATGCTAATGAATACGTAATCAAAATGCGTGGCATTCTGCAGGGAAAAGGAGATCTTTTGCCTGAGTATCACATGGTTCTTTTACCTGCAGATCTTGATCTTGAACTTCCGGGAGTTAAAACCAAAGATCCGGCATTTGGCATGGACGCCGTTTGGGTAAACTCCAAAAACAGGGCGGAGGCTGAAAAATTCGGCCTCTCAATTATTGAAGCCGGGGCTGTCATCACCACTCATCTTATTGAAATAATAAAACGTAATGCATACAAATTACTTGACAGGCAGATGGTGAAAAAACTTATTGAAAATTTAAAAGAGTCATCACCGGCTGTTGTAGAAGAGTTGATTCCTGAAAAGATGGGCTATGGAAATATCCAGAAAGTATTAAAACGACTTTTAAAAGAACAGGTTCCGATTCGTGATCTGAACACTATCCTTGAAACGGTAGCAGATTATCATGGAAAAACACAGAACCCCGAGGTGTTAACGGAATACGTGCGGAACAGTCTTGCAGATAAAATTACAAAAATGTACAGTGATTCTGCCGGGAATGTAACGGTATCTGTACTCGACAGCGCTCTTGAGTCTCACTTTATTACCCAGGCTCAGCAGGGGAACCTGCATCCAAGCACACTTGGTTTTGCACCCGATACTGTTGAAAAGTTTTATGTTGCCTGTAATAAAGTATTTGAAAAAATGATTGCCGGCGGTCATAAACCCATTATTCTGACATCCCCGGTACTAAGGCCGGCCATTTACGATTTCCTTGTATCTGTAATACCTGATGTGGTAGTGCTCTCTTATAACGATTTAACAATCGATACCCAGATCAAAAAATTTGAAAAAATTGAACTTGAGAAATCTGAACCTAAACTTCAGGAACCCGTTGAATTATGAATATCAGAAAAGTAAAAGGAGACAATCTTAAAGAAGCACGTAATAAAGCTTCTTTACTCTTTGACAATAAATTCGTTGTCCTTGAGTCTGCCGAATCAAAACCCGGATTTCCGGCTTCAATTACCGTTGCTATTGAAGAATCTGAATCAGAAAGTTATCATCCGGACCCGAAAAGAAAAAAACCGGTGCATCTTCTGAAACCTCTTCTGAGTCAGTTTGAAGAACTGTTTGAGAAAGGCGGTAAATCTATAAATAAACTTATGGAAAATAGCGGTGATCATGGAAGGGTGACAGATAACGTTTCGTACAACAAAAATAAGAATCAAACTTACCGGGCTTACGAACCGCAGTCAGCGGCATCCGATGGGGTCTATTTTGAAAGAAGCAGCAATAATTATGAGTCCACCCCTCCTAAAAAAGAAAAAAAGCCTATTGAAACTCCCGAAAAAGAAAATAAGACTAATCCGCATTCTCATTTAAAAAAGAGAAAACCCTATATAAAAGAGACTAGTTTTCATGCCTGCAATCACCAATTTGAGCAAATTCAGCAGCGGCTTCTTAACCTCGAAGCCTATTCAAGATTGATTGGTAAGGAATTGCTGCCCGATATTACCGGAAACCCGGTTTACAGGCACCTGATTTCCAAAAATTTTAATCCGGGACTTCTAAATCATTGGTTCAGAAATACACCTCTTCCAGGTGGCCAGCCGGAAATCCAGATTAATCAAATAAAAAAAATTCTTGATGAAGAGTTACAACCCAAAAACCCGGACTGTGAAAAAGGAATATATCTTTTTTCGGGATTGCCCGGTTCCGATATTCATTCCATTGCCGATCTGCTGATCAAACATAACATGAAAAAATCGCCGGAAAGTTGTCGGCCGGTATTAGTTGCGGAGGATTCTTCACTGCTAAAGAATTTTCATACAGAGGTTGAAATCCCAACGTATACAGCATCAGACAATGCTGAATGGCGGCAGATACTAAACCGTGAAGGAGAAAATTCCGCTATTTTTATAATAACAAAACCATTGTCTTTCGATTTAAACAAGGTGGCAGACAAATGGGATGAGTATAGCGTGCAATATGACAGTCTCGTTAAACCTGAGCATCATTTCGTTACCCATGGCTTATTTGAGCCTGAGCAGGTAATTCACCAGTTACCGGCCAATCACCATTTTAAGCCCGCTTACATCTCTTTTTCGAATGCGAACTGTTGTATAAATAGTCCGGGTAATTTCTACACTTACAATTATTACCTCGATACAAAAACCGGTTTTTTATTCTCAGGCACTTCCGGACACATAACTTCTGACAAAATTATTGAAAGTTGCCTGGAGAATTTAAATAGTGATGATTTTTAATTCATAGATATTATATTTAACCATAATCAAAAAACCCCATATACATGTTAGTCAGAATCTACGCAATCATTTCTCTGCTTTTGTTTACTTTTTTAACATTTTCAGGGTCAGGTATTGAGCCATCAATGCTAAAAAGTGTTATAGTGTTTTCTGTGTTGGTGATAACAACGCGGATTTCTGTTTTCCTGATTGATATCATCAAAGAAACATCAAACACAAAACCGGATCATACTGCTTCCACACACCAAACCTGATTTTAAGATGCCTTACAATCCCGATTTTGTAACCCCGGACAGAGATTTCCATAAATGGAGTAATTATCTATGAAATTATCACTCCAGGAATTGGTCGATTCATACTGCGAGGAGCCGACTTCGGCTTTACGAAGTGCCATTATTACGGAAGCAATGCCATTGGTAAAGAGCATCATAGGAAAGGTTCGCAGGCCGGAAACAGCTTTGTCGCAATATGAAGATATTGAAAGCGCCGGAATTATGGGATTGCTGCAGGCACTTGAAAATTATGACTGTACCAAAGAGACTCAATTTAATACGTTTGCCTACTACAGAATTCGAGGGAATATCATCGATTATCTCAGGTCTATCGACCAGCTTCCAAGAACTGACCGGACACAATTTGGAAAAGCGCAGGAAGTTATTGATCAGCTTCAGCAGGAACTGGGGCGGCAGCCGGATGACGAAGAGGTAGCTGAAAAAATGGATATGAGCCTGGAGAACTACCAAAACTTGCTAAGTAATGTACAGCAAAGAGCTGTACTGTCACTTGATCAGACTGTTCATTCGCATGAATCTGACCAGCCGGTTTTAGATCAGCTTGAGAACAGTGCCTCTGAACAACCTGATTCAAACCTTGAGAAAGAGAGTATGTCGAAACAAATTAAGATGGCTATCAATCAATTCAAGGAGAGAGAAAGGCTCATTCTTGCACTTTACTATTATGAAGACCTCACATTAAAAGAAATTGCACTTCTAATGGGTCTGACAGAAGCCCGGATATCTCAAATTGTTGG
>CAYVBJ010000010.1:6263-43173 GCA_964449075.1 uncultured Balneolaceae bacterium | reverse complement strand
AAGAAATTGCACTTCTAATGGGTCTGACAGAAGCCCGGATATCTCAAATTGTTGGGAAACTACTGCTGCAACTTCGCTCTACCTTACAAAACGAGATTGCTCAATACTAATCCCGGAGTTTAAGTTTTAAAGTCAAGTTCGGCTCCGGGGGCGTCTGCAAGATATTTTGATGGGCTCAGCTATTGTTTGCTAATCTATTCCTCTCACATTTGAGCATTGACAAAGCAATTCCTTAAAGCAGACTAATTCTTAAAATACCTTGATTTTTCTTTACAAAAGTAATACATTTTGTACAACAATTAATTTACTGAAAATTATCCCACGCAATGAGATCGGTAAGGTTGCCAAAAAAAATTGAACATGAGCTGGAAGTTTTGTCAAATCAAAAAAATGTTTCCCGTTCCGAAATCATCAAAGAAGCACTGGTAGAATATATGGCAAAAGAAAAAACATACAATCAACCATTCCTAACCGGTAAAAAGTATTTCGGCAAGCACGGCAGTGGCGATCATAACCGTTCTGTATCCTACAAATCAGAAATTAAAGCTAAAATTCGTGAAAAGCGCTCTGATTGATGCAGGTCCGATTATCGCTCTCTTTGACCGAAGTGATCAATATCACCGGATTGTATATCGTTTCATGGAAACGTATGAAGGCCGCTTAATTACCACGTGGCCTGTTGTGACTGAAGCCTCATACATGCTTGATTTCAATTCAGAGGTTCGTCTCGACTTTCTCTCCTGGATTTACGATGGCGGAATAGAACTCCATAATACAGAACAGTGGGAACTTGCCCGGATACATGCTATTATGAAAAAATATGAAGAACTTCCGGCCGATTTAGCTGATGCTTCCCTCCTGCAGGCAGCTGAAATATTACAGCTTAAAAATATTATCTCACTGGATAGCGATTTCGATATCTACCGGCTCGATCGCAATCGAAAGCTGATCAATTTACTGAACCCTTCGGCTTGAAGATTCAGCTACTTCTTTAATATCCAGCCTATCCAATGGCCTCCATTACTTTAGCAAGTGAATCCCATATCTGAGTAAAAATCATATCAAAAGCTGTTGGAGCGAAAGGCAATACCCATAAAAGCAGAACAAATCCGACCCCGACCTTTAGCGGGAGCGCGATAAAAAAGACATTCGCCTGCGGCATTATCCTGGCAAATATGGCAAATGAAAGATCCATCAGAAAGAGAACGATGATAAACGGAGATGCAATTTGTACTCCTGTTACAAATAGACGCGTGGCCAGGTCGATAAAAACAGGTGCAGCTGCGTGTGCTGCAACCGTGCCAACCGGAACAATATCAAAACTGTGGGCCAGTGCACGTATATAATAACCGTCACCACCGGTGCTTATAAAGATAAATGTGCCAAGCAATACGAAAAGCTGACCAATAATAGACTGCTGAGTTTGGTTTACCGGGTCAATTAAGCTCGCAAAAGCAATTCCAATATTGAGACTCATCAGTTCGCCGGCAATTTGAAGAGATGCAAAAAGAATTTGTCCCGTTAGACCGAGGGCTACTCCAACAAGTAACTCTTTTATAACAGCTACAACAATCTGAAGCATATTTGCATCAACCGGGATACCCATATCTTGGACCGGTATTACGGGAAATAGCATTACTGCAAGAACGAGTGATAAAAAAACTTTCACCTGAACAGGTATGGAACCATTACTGAAAAACGGGGCTGTGGCCATCAGGGCACCTACTCTCACAAATATAAGAAAGGAGGTCAGAATAATTTCAACATTAAGTAGCTCCATCTGATATTCCCGAATTATTCTTTTTTACTTTCCTGTTTTTCAGACATCGTTTAAAATGCATGTTAAAAAATAAGATCGATTCTGCAACGCGTGATTCTGTCTTACTCATTTATTGTAGCAATAAAAGCAAATATGCGTTCCATGAAATCGACAGTATATTCAAGCATAAAACCAAACAGGAAAAATAGCATCACTACAACTACCAGCATTTTTGGTACGTAAGCGAGGGTCATCTCTTGTATGGTTGTGACTGCCTGAAATAGAGCAACAACCAGCCCGATAATTAATGCTCCGGCGAGTATTGGGCCTGCTAAAACCACCATGGCAGTCAGCGCCTCCTGCAACCAAAATAAGCCGACTTCTGAATTCATATTAATTAAAACTTCTGATCATTGATTCCACGAGTAGAAACCATCCATCCGTTAAAACGAAAACAAGTATTTTAAAAGGTAACGATACAAGGACGGGCGGGAGAAACAGAATACCCATCGATAACAGAATAGAGGCTACAACAAGATCTATGACCATAAAAGGAAGGTAAATCAGGAACCCGATTTGAAAAGCAATTCTAAGTTCGCTGATCACAAAAGCGGGCACAACAACATAGATTGGTAATTCATCCAGGCCGGCAACCGGGTCTATATTTCCAAGATCCATAAACATAAGCAGATCTTTTTCGCGGGTCTGATTTACCATAAACTCTTTCAAAGGGAGAGCTGCTCTTGCTAATGCTTCCGTCTGGGTGATCTCCTCTTCAACATAAGGTTCTATCGCAAAGGTATTAATTTCGTTAAACGCAGGTGCCATAATAAATATGGTCATAAAAAGTGCCAGTCCCAGCAAAACCTGGTTGGGTGGAGATTGTTGAGTACCAAGACCCATTCTTAGAAAGAAAAAAACAACGATAATCCTTGTAAAGCTTGTCATCATTGTAACTATGGCCGGTCCAAAAGATAGTACCGTTAAAAGAATCAGTGCCTGAATGGCTACTGAGAAATCTTCTACATCTCCTCCTATATTGATGTTGACTCCGGTTTGAGCTTGCGCGGCTGACTGGGCAATACTCTCTGCAGGAAAAATGATAAGCACAAAACCTGATAAAAATATCAGAAGGCCTATTGATTTAATAATTTTAACAGGCACCTTCCGGTATGCTGCTTCAGATAGTTCAGCAAAACTCAACCCGGTACGTTCAGTCACTTTTTTTGTTCTCATTAGTTTTTCCTGTCTGAACCGTTCACGACCTGCCCGTTTCTTTGCAGACCTTTTAAAAGATCTGCAAAAAGAGTTTTTTGAAGAGGTTTTTTCTTTTCAGCCAGATCTATCTGCTTCCATTCCGATCTGCTTAATACCTTCAGTATTTCCAACCCTGATTCACCTGAACTCATTATCCAGCATTCATCATTTACTCCGATCATAACCAGGTTATTTCCACCTGGAACAGGTATGGATTCAAGTATCTCAAGATTTGCTGAAGTTTTATCCTGCGGACTCTTTTTATTCTTATGATTCAGGAAATAGTAGGCGCTGCCAACGGCAAGCAGCAGGAAAAAAACTGTTCCGTATCCCGGCGCCGAGGATCTTTGTTCTGTTACGGACAGACTTGATTCATTTTTTGATTCTCCATCTTTTTGAAGAGCTGAGTTCCCTGAGATTTCCTCAATTTTTTGTATATCTACATAACCCTCGTTTTTCCAGGAGTTCGTCTGCATCAGAACAAGTAACCAGAGAACAATCAGGGTAACTGAAAAACCGGCTACAAATCGCAGTGTTTTACGCGGATTGCTTTTCAGTTGTTTTCCAAATTTATCAAAATCCATATCAGGAAACTTTTTTCATTGATTCATGTGCAGCCATCAATCTTGTAATCCGAACACCAAAATGTTCATCAATTACAACAACATCGCCCATGGCAATGCAGCGCCCGTTTACAAGAATATCTACCGGCTCACCGGCAAGTTTTTCAAGTTCGATTACGGATCCTTTCATCAGTTGCAGGATTTTTCCCAGCGGCATTTTTTTCCTTCCCAATTCAACAGATACCTGCATTTCGACATCTTTCAGCATATCTATATTTCGTACTTCTCTTCTGTTTTTCACATCCTGAGACTTATCAAATGGTTCAAATTCAACATTTGTCCCTTCATCATTTCTGAATCTGGCACTGCCTTCATTATCTTGTCGGTTCGCAATCGAATTCATGTTTTTGGCTACGTTTAATAAAACCTCCAAAAAATCAGGGGTAGTGACCTGATTAGATCCGCCCCATTTTTCCATTATTTCGCTCACAATCTGTTCGTTCGGAATTGAGATAGCAAACACAAGTTCCAGATGTTCTGAATCTTTCTGCTCAGTCGTATTCAAATGAAACACGGAAACCACATATTTCTGAAGATTCAGAACAGTTTTAACTTTCTCACTTGAAATCTCTGAAAAAGGATCGATACGCAGTTCTATCCCTGTATTTTCAAGAGATTCAGCTACCAGGCCGGATAGAGTATCCGTGATTTCCCGGTAAACCATTTTTTCCGTTTCAGATTCTTCCTGATCGGGCAACTGTGCTTTTAAATCAGAGAATAAAGCGGTCCAGTTGCCTTTAAAACCAATCAGTGCTTCAACCTGAAATTTTTCTTCAATGGTCTTATAAATTTTAAATTCATGAAACGATTCCGTAGTCTCTTTAACATTTGCCATTGTCTGATTCTGAAGATCCAGACCGACCTCAGATCCCGATATTTCTCCCAGCAGATATTCCACTGCCGGTTTAAAATTTTGTATTGCTTTTCTCCAATTTTCCATGGTTACACGTTTGCTTTATTATAGATCGATACGATCGTTACTGTTTTTTTGGATGTTGAAAATCTTTACTGCTTTTTTACCTTTCATTGAACCCGGGTAGCCATTCATCTTCACCTGGTTATTAACCTTAATTTTCAAAGGTTCATCAATTTGCTGATCCAGCATAATCAGGTCTCCCTCTTTTAAACCAATAAGCTTGTTGAGCGGTACATTTGATTCACCGAGAATTGTACTCAGCGTGATATCGGCCTGTTTCAGATCCTCTTCAAAGTTTTTCTTTTCAATGGATGAGAGTGCGCCTGCAAAATTGTTTTTATCCAGGTTAAAAGAGTTCCCAAGAAGCTGATCCTTCAGGAGGGCGTATGGATAACAGAGTGAAAATGGTACCTGGTAAGTGTCAAACTTGAACAGAAACCTGATTACAATACCCGGATCGTTAGCTGATATTGTTCTGATATTTCCAGGTTTGCTTTCGTAAATATGATTAATAACTGTAAAAGGAAAAAATGACGACCAGACATGACTCAGGTCTTTAAAGCACTTCTCGATAATTCGCCCCATTATTCTCTCTTCGATCCGGCTCAGCATTCTCTTCTCGTCCAGGTTAAATTTACCACCTCCGCTTTGCCTTTCCACGCAGTACATGCAAAACCCAGGTTCCATTTGTAATACTGCCCAGTCGCCTAGCTCTTCGATATTGAAAAGGAAAATTGCCGAAGGAGGGTCAATATCATTCAGGTATTTTGAAAAGATAACCTGTTCAACATCCGTGAGTCTGACTTCAATATTATGATTCAGAACATTGGCGAACACACGTTTTACATTCCTTGCATACATTTCGTGAATGTTGCGCATGGAGCGTATAATCTCTTTGCTCACCAGTTTGGGCTGCTTGAAATCATACGGCTTTATCTGGCTGCTGTATTTATCCGGCCCGGAGTCGTTTTGATATGTTACTTGCGGCATTCAATTTTTTATTCATTACTGTATCACATATTTAGTAATGAACAAATTCCGTACCGCTTTTTTTTCGAGAAGATCATTTACCTCATTTTTCAGCTCTTCTTTTATTACTTCTCTCTGTTCAATAGAACTTAATTCGATTGCTGATTTTTGTATCAGGTGTGAATTAACCCTGTCGATAATTTCCACGCTCATTTTATCAGCCGTTGCCACATCATTGCTATTGTTCATTTCAAAGGCCAGTGATAGTATTAAATACCGTTCTCCATCCGAATGCGCAGGATTTATAATAATATTATCAACTTTATAATACACCCCGCCTTTCTCACTGAGCCCGTCAATTGTCTCCTTAATATCAGGATAATTATTTTTAATAATTGCATAAGCAGCAATTCCCTGTGCAACTATTACTCCTATCAACAGGAAAATTTTTCCAATTTTTAAAAATTTATTCCTTTTGCCAGGGCCCGTTTCTGTATCTTTTTCTTCTGAAAGATCAGACTCATTTAATTTTTTCTCTTCTTCAGTCATAAAAATTCCTCAGTTTATGATTCTGTTCTTTTGTTCTCATTCCTTTGAATCTCAATCGGCGCATACCTGATAAAAACCTCCACTCTTCTGTTCCGTTGCATATTCTCCAGAGTTGTATTAGGCACACGTGGCCTGTATTCACCGAAACTCCGGATGCTGAATTTTTCAGGTTTCAGGCTGACATTTTCTTCTAAAAATCGCATTACAGAAAGTGATCTCCCCGAGCCAAGTTCCCAATTGGACTCATATTTCCGGTCTCCGCTTACACGTATCGGCCGGTTATCCGTATGTCCCTGGATATCAATTACATCTACTTCTTCAAGGGTGTACCGGTCGATACCCTTTGCGATATCTAACAACAGATCATGTGATTCAGGAAGTAATTTTGCAGAGTAGGTCTCAAAAAGAGCCGCTTCTCCCATTATGATCCGTACACCATCCGGAATAATGTCAATTTCGACCTGGTCACCCAGGTTCTCTTTCTGAATATTCTGATACATTTCATCCCAGTTTTTTGCACGCTGAATATCTATTTGAAGTGATTCATCACTAAAAACAGATTCATACTCAAGTACGCCTCTTTTCCCCTGGAAAGCGCCGATGATAGCCGTAAACTTATTTTTTTCCACACCAGGTGTAAAGGTGTACAAAACGATAAAGAATATCATCATCAGAGTAATAAAATCGGCATAGGTCATTAACCAGTTGCCGCCAGATTTTCCACCAGATTTTCCCATGGCATTGTTTGATAATCTTTCCAGTTATTGTAAAGTTTGTCTTCACGTTTTTTGTCAAAATTCTCTTTATCGTAGTACGTCAGGTACGCAGCCCTCTCTCCGGGTGATAAGAAATTCAATAATTTATTTTCCATAATCCGGGGATTCTCTTCATCCTTGATAGATATAATTGCCGTTTTAAATAATCTTTTCCTCGTCAGCTGCTTTTCGCCAAGGTGTTCAAGTTTCCCGGAAAGCGGAACAAAAATCATGTTTGCCAGAATGGTTCCATATAGAGTGGTAATTAAGGCTATCGCCAGCCCTACACCCAGGGATTCAGGATCCTGGATATTCTGAAGCATCAGTACCAGCCCTATAACAGTTCCGATCATACCAAAGGCCGGTGCATATTCACCCATTGAAGCCAAAACATTTACACTTTTTTCCATCGACCTTTCCGCGCTCTCCATCTGATCATTCATTATACTCACAAGTGTATCTTTTTTGATTCCGTCAAGCAGGTACATCATCCCGTTTTTCAAAAACGGATCATCTATCAGCTGAATATCCTGTTCCATCGCAAGCAATCCCTCACGCCTTGCCTTCCGCGAAAACATATTGATCAGTTCTATGTCGGTTCTAAGATCCATATCGCTGTTCTTGAGATTATCAAGAAGGCTTACAAACGTATTTTTTAAATCATCAAAACTATAATTCACAATCGTTACCATCACTACTCCTCCGCCAACAATTAAAATTGAAGACAGGCTTAAAAACAATCCAAGTTCACCCTGGAAAATGATTGCGCTCAGAACAAGAGCAAAGGCGCCCGCCAAACCAAAAACTGTTGACTTATCCACTGATTATAGATTTTTATTTAAAATGGGATTCGTTTCTCTCTTTTTTATCGGACAAAAAGAGTGTGAACTTAAGCCGTTTACTATTTTTATTTTCAAAAAAACAGCAGGGCGACTTTTGTTTAAAGCAACTTTACGTTCTTCTTGCAGTAACAGCCGGCTATAGCAGGATTAAAAAAACCCCTGCCACCGGATAAGCGGAACAGGGGTTTTCCCAATTAAACCGAAGGATACTCGATTTTTAGTTTATCGTTTAAGTGCAACCGTTTCGGCCAGCAGCTCGTCTGCGGTTGTTATCACCCGTGCATTTGATTGAAATGCTCTCTGAGAGGTAATCATTTCAGTAAATTCCCGGGCAAGATCAACATTTGAGCCTTCCAGAACGCCAGCTGACAAGTTTGTAGCTTCCATATTTGCAGCTGTATTTATTGAAATATCACCGGAGGCTACTGTATTACGGAAGAGCCCACTGCCAACTGTTTCAAGGCCGTTATTATTAGCTACGTCAGCTATCGCAAGCTGTCCAAGCTGTACATTTCTGCCATTGCTGAAAATTCCGTTGATGAATCCATCACCATCAAAACTGAAATCAACCAGCCGTCCTTCAGTAAATCCATCCTGGGATGTAATTTTAGCGGATGATGAACCTGAGAATTGTGAAATCCTTGAGCCGTCGTCCGGATTACCCAGGTTAACATTAAAGCTCATGGGAGAAGCCCCGTTACCCGGATCAAAACTGATTTCAAAAGCACTGTCGGTTGTCAGACTCCCCGACTCATCAAACTCAATTGTACCTGCTCCACCGGCTGTAATCTCTTCACCATCCAGAAAACTTGCTTCATATTCCCAGGTGTTTACATCCGTTTGGGTAACATTTACAAGCAGGGTATGGGCACGTCCGAGTCCATCAAATACAGTTGTACTAATTGTCTGGCTGCCCGTGGAACCTGCCTGAGTAACCTGGAATCCCGGCATATTGATATCACCTGTGCCTGTTACAGTGGCGCTGTTTATATTAAGACTGCTGTCGCCAAGTGTGTCGGATCTCAAAACGAGTATACCGTCAACAAGGCTGACATTACCCTCGCCTGCCAGTGCTGTGTTCAGTGAGGTGATCATATCATCCACTGTATCTCCGGCCGCAAATGTATGTGTTGCAGTAAGAGCGGTTCCGTCATTGAGTGTAAACTCAAATTCGATCTGGTCACCGGCTGCAAGTGCAGTTGAGGTTTGAGCAAGGTCATTAATTAATGTTCCTGATGTAGCAAGTGCCCCGCCGGCAGTTGTAAAGGCAGAACGGGACTGAACAATCTGATTTGTACTTGTATCAGCATTCAGGTTCCCCGCAACATAGATATTTTCAGTTGCCTGAGGATCAAGTATATTTTCAAAATCAATTCGTATGCCATCAGTGGCGCCGCCGGCGATTATATTGCCCTCGCTGTCGGCATTAAATCCCTGAACATTTCTGCCTGCCTGATCTACAAGAAATCCATCCCTGTTAAAGGCAAAATTACCTGCTCTGGTAAGAAAAGGCTGCGTACCTTCATTTACCAGGAAAAATCCTTCGCCCTCGATGGCCAGATCCGTTTGCCGGCCGGTGGTTTGCAACCCTCCCTGGTTAAAATCACGGTCGATTGCTGCCAGCCGCACACCCAGTCCAACCTGTGCACCGGATTGCGGTGATGATTGTGAGCCTCCGCCAGAGCCGATGCGCTGGCTCAGCATTTCTGAAAATGTTGCCCGTGAGCTTTTAAAGCCTGTGGTATCAACGTTGGCAATGTTATTACCGATTACATCCATTTTTGTCTGGAATGCCCGAAGGCCGCTAACACCTGAGTTAAGTGATTTCATTAAAGACATAATTGATCCTCTTTTATTTAATTCAGCCTCTGTTGGTTGGCTGCAGGGAGTATTTCCCGTTTCTGTTTTTGTTTATTTGAAAATTATTTGTTTGGATTTTTTAGTTCTTAAGCTCCAAAAAATTTATATCCCGATCTCTTCTACGTCACCGAGTGATACCAAAACTCCGTTCACCAGCAGTTTTACACCCTCACCGGTAAATCTTACCTTCTCCACTTCTCCTTCCATAAATGGAAGAGCTGCAATATTTTGATCACCATTCTTTGCTTTGATCTCAACTGTATAAACGCCTTCAGGTACTTTGCGTCCGTCATCTGTTTTGCCATTCCAGCTCCAGTCGTGATCGCCGGCACCTAAATTTTTCAAGGTATCAGTGTGCATCACAGTGCCATTTAAATCGCGAACAGTAAGTTCCACATCAGAAGCCAGCCGGTTGATTCTGAAGCTGATATCTGTTGTGCCGTTTTCAGCAGTAGAGATTTGGTTGCCAAGCACTTTCACTGACTTACCTGCCAGTGATGATGCAAGGGAATTATTCAATCCATTGCTCATAACCTCCTGCATCTGGGTCAGGTTTTGAATCCCGCTATTCATATTGATGAGCTGCTCAACCGAATTGAACTGAGCCAGTTGCGTTGCAAACTCTGTACCTTCCATTGGGTTAATGGGATCCTGGTTCTGGAGCTGCGCAACAAGCAGCTGTAAAAACTCATTTTTACCCAGCTCACCGTTTGCGCCGGCAGCGCTTTGTGCGTTTCCTGCTAATGCCTGACTGATTCCGTTAATTTCCATTGTTTCCTCGCTTTTTAGGCTGTCCATTCATTATTGTTAAATCCAAATAACCTGGTTCGGTTACCTTTGTGTTGTACTTGTTTTTCTGCAGAGTTAGTGATACTTCCCTGGTTATTTTCGCCCCTCTGTTCACTGCCTGTTTTTTCATCAGACATAAGGCCATTCTCATTTTCAGAAGCTGATTCCTGAAATTGAAGATTTACTTCCGTATTCATCTGCTCTTCCAGGTGCTGCCGTATTTCTTGTGCATGTTGCTGGATCAGTTTATTAAGTTCGCTGTTTACCGAACCCAGCTGAAGCTGTATCACCCCCTCTGTTTTCCTGAGAGATAACTGAACCTTTGTTCCATCATCCAGGGTAAATTGATGTTTTTTCCAGCCCTGGCCCTGAGCTTTTCCGGACTGAAGTTCCTGTTTTATCATTTTAGCCAGCCTCACTGATAAATCTCTTCGCTCTGCCTGCTGAAAAACAACAGACTGATCCGGTTTTAAAGCGATCGGCTCAAGGTTTTTACCAGTTTTCTTATCATTTGATTCTGATTTGAAAATTTCCCCTATACTCTTGGACTCAGCGGCATCAGCATTGTCTGCTTGCGGCAGCACCGGTTCAAATCCGCTGAGGGTATTCACCTTTTGACCGGATCTGGATTTACTATAAACCGTTTTTTCTGTCTGCTGAAAATCTATACGTTCTGTGGATTTCAGTGATTCCCTCTCACCTTCCCCTTTTGGCTTCGAAAGTTGTGAACTGTCGGAGTTTTTTGATTTTTTCTCGGCAGCAGATATAGTTTCTTTTGATACAGTAATTCCGGCTGCCTGATTATTCATTAAATCCCTGAAAGGTTTATCTGTGCCTGAATTCAGCATCCGGTTATTTTCTTTTCCGCTTTCATTAACAGTCCGGGAATTAACAGATGTTGTTTTTTCCTGATTTTGGTCGCTTTGCTTCTTTAATCCTTCAAACACAGCACTCATTTTAAAACCACCTTTAGATTGGCTGCTTTCAGAATGAGCAGCAGCTTGCCTGATCACCCCTTCTTTAAAACCGGATGAATCTGCAGTTTCTGCAGTATGATGAGAACTGTTGCTATTTCCGGTAAAAATTTCTTTCGGATCGATCCCGGTATTCTTCATCTGCGTATTTTGCTTAACTCCGGTTGATTTTATTTCTGTTGCCTCAGCAACTGCAGAGTTCTTCTGAACCAAATTTCCTGAATCATTCTGTGGTTTTTGAACATCTGACTTTTGCACCAAATTCACGGGACGTAAATCCTTTAAAATCTTTCCCAGGGTTATGCCGTCTGAAGAATCATTTGCAATTGTTTGAAAATTTGAACTCGTTTTCTCGGCTGCGCTAAACTTTTCCGGAACCTCACTCTTTCCCGGATGTTCTTCCATTTTAAACTGTTTGTCTGATACAAGACGGATTTGAATTTGCTGCTCCTCTTTAGTACCAGCATCAGTAACAGTATGGATAAGAGGCGTATCATCAGAAACGAATTGATTCCCATCAGGTGCCTTGGAATGTTCCTTACTCTTATTGCCTCCTTGTTCACCGGAGCCCATAAACTTCTGAAGAACATCTGATAACTGTTTCCCAAAACTATTCTCGTTCTGATGGTCAGATAAATTGATTTTAACAGCCTGAGAATTTTCATTAGCTGACAAACCTTCCGTCATCCTGGATTGTGTAAATAACTGTATCATTACATAACTAATTTTAGAATTCTGGATGCCTTTTCTGGTTGGAGTGACTGCAATAATTTTCTTTTTTGCATACCGGTTGCTGTGTTATACAATTTTATCAGTATCGGTTCTTCCAGTTCATTCAGGATTGGTGCAAGTGCATTCTCATCCATACTCAAAAGAGTTTTAGTCGTTTCCTGCACTTTTTCTTCAAGCTGAACAGTTGTCACTTCCTGCAGCTCCAATTCATGCTCTTTTTTTAGTTTTTCCACTACTTGTTTCAGTGAATCAATCTGTGCGATATAAAGCTGTTCCATTTTGCTGATTTCATTCTCCGATGTATTATCGGTTACTCTCTGAGATGTTGAATCTTTGCTCACAACTTCAGTTGTATCGAACGGGATCTCTGTCATCTGTCCTTCATCACTGATTTCTGATTCAGTTTCACTGATCATCTGATTTTCTGTTTGTTCTTCTGCCATAACCAGTTCATGTTTTTCGGCCTCTTCCGGATTTATAACAGGAAACAGCAGGTACACCAGGATTAAAATCACCAAAAATGAACCTGCCAATACGCCGATCGTAATGCCAATGTTCTTTATATCCATTCTTCCTCTTGTTTATAAAACATTTGTGTTGCTACTTCATTCTGAAACTTCTGATCCTGCCGCTCCTCTTCCCTAACGTACTCCACTAACTCTTTTTGTTTAAGTTTTTCAAGAATCTGAACTTCCTTGTTCGCCTCTATTAACTTGTTTCTCTGTTTTGCAACTTCGCTGTCCTTTATTTCCAGCTGCTTCTCCAGCTCCCATATACCCTTTAATTCCGATAACAGAAACTCCTGAACCAGCTTCTCCCGCACATTTTTATTCTCACCCAGATCTGCCTGGTTACCGGATAATTCTTTGACTTGCCTTACTTTCAGGTCCATCTTTTTTATAAGATTATTTCTTTCATTCAAAAGGCCGGAAAGGTTCTGCTTTTCCATTTTCTCGGTATAGAGCCGAACATTCAGAACCGATTGCAACTTAAATTTAAACATGCGAAAATGGTTTAATTCTTATTTATTGATTTTCCGGTCTGTCGTTTACAATTCCGGATAGTATTTTCCACAGATCCTCTTCTTCTGCATCTCCGGTATTCTGTTTCAAAAAGTTATTGAGATCATCAATTTTACTTACCGCTTCGTCGATTCCCGGGTTGGATCCTTTCGTGTAAGCACCGATGC
Source organism: uncultured Balneolaceae bacterium (assembly GCA_964449075.1). Taxonomy (GTDB): domain Bacteria; phylum Bacteroidota; class Rhodothermia; order Balneolales; family Balneolaceae; genus CAYVBJ01. The sequence goes on along the minus strand of CAYVBJ010000010.1, from coordinate 29,959 downwards.
TTATCAGATCTTCTGCTTCTGCATAAATTGCCAGCAATTCTCTTGCTTTCTGTGACAATTGCTGATGTTTGGGATCCACAACCTGGGTCATTATTCTCGAAACACTTGACAACACATCAATTGCGGGATAGTGATTTTTATGGGCCAGCTTACGGGAAAGCACGATATGGCCATCCAGAATAGATCTCACTGCATCTGCAATAGGTTCATTCATATCATCATTATCGACCAGTACCGTATAAAGGCCGGTTATACTCCCTTTTTTTGTCTTTCCCGCACGCTCTAAAAGTTTCGGCAACATCGCAAAAACACTGGGTGTATATCCTTTCGTGGTAGGTGGTTCGCCGGAGGCAAGCCCGATTTCCCGCTGTGCCATTGCAACACGCGTCACCGAATCCATCATCAGCAACACATTTTTACCTGAATCTCTGAAATACTCAGCAACAGCTGAGGCAGTATAGGCAGCTTTTACTCTGCTCATTGCAGCCTTATCTGATGTAGTGGCTACCACTACGGATTTTCTCAATCCTTCTTCACCGAGTATATCTTCTATAAACTCTTTTACCTCGCGTCCGCGCTCACCGATCATCGCGATCACATTTACATCGGCAGATGCTTCTTTTGCTATCATGCCCATTAAAGTACTTTTCCCGACACCTGACCCTGCAAAAATGCCCATTCTCTGACCTTCTCCGGTTGTAATAAATGCATCAATTGCACGGATACCGGTTGTCAAAACCGAATCAATATTTTTTCTTTCAAGCGGGCCCGGCGGATCGTTGTGTACCGGGAAATCTGTACTTCTTGTAACAGGTCCTTTTCCGTCAATTGGTGTACCGTTTGCATCAATCACACGGCCCAGAAGTGCATCAGATACCTTTATACTCAGAGATCCGGGGGTCGGTTCAACAAGACATCCACCTTTAATTCCCTCAACCCGGTCGAGCGGCATCAGCAATGTCCGGTTATTTTTTATGCCTACAACTTCCGCTTTAATCTTGTACCCCGACTCTGTATGAATGGTATGTAGTTCACCGACTGATGCCCGGAGGCCGGTAGCCTCAATAACTGTTCCTATAACAGATGATACTTTTCCAAACCGTTTCGCATCCGGCGAAAGTTCATTCATACGGTCTGATATTTCATGAATATAGGTTAAAAGCATTATGACCTCGTTTCGATATCTGTGCCGGTTTCACTGTCGGTCGATTCCGTAAGGTTAACCGACTCCCTGAAATCCTGCAGGTTTTTTCTGAATTGCTTTACTATCTGCTCCCGGTTTGTGTCTATCCGGTACTCACCGGGATTGAGCTCACTTGAAGCCCGCAGAACTATGTGATCTGCATTTGGCATGGCTTCAATTCTACTTTCTACAATCTTTAAATCACTTTCGGCAACATCCACGGTTACCCTGGTATTCGACTCCAGGTCATTGATTATCTGTTCGATCTCGTTTGTTACCCTTTCGTTTAGTATTTCGTTTTTAACAGGCAGTGCAAGTATTTTTTCAGCAAGTTCAAACACCATAGTTGCTATGTGTGGTTTTACCTGGTTCATCAGTTCATCTACATGAGCATCCACGCTTTTCAATGCTTTTAAAACTGAACCGATGCTGCTGTTCATTTCACCCTTTGCTTTTTTCCTGCCGGACTCAAATCCCTGGCTGTATGCCTCCTTTTTTACTGATTCAAGCTCGGCCTCCTTCTCTTCCAGAAGTTGCTTCTCACGTTCCCTGATGAGGTTTTTAACCTGTTCAGCAGTGTAAATCTCTTCATTTTTTGATGTGTTTTCACCTTTAGAATCAAATTCACCATTTTGACCGCTAAAAAGCGATTCATAATTAATTTTGATACCTTGTATCCTGTTATCTGTCATTGTTTCTATCATTTTCTTACTCAATTATTTGATCGGTATCTTTGTTTCGGATGGATATTTTGCCTTCCTGATCCATCTGTTTAATTGATTTCACAATATTCTGCTGTGCCTCTTCAACTTTCTTAACGTGTACAGGTCCGATCGCCTCCAGGTCATCTATAAGAATATCTTTGGCTCTTGTTGACATATTGGAGAGGAATTTCTCCTTAATTTTTTCATCAACTCCCTTCAGACCGGTAACCATATCCTGTTTATCAAGTTTTGATACAATCGTTTGCATGGTTCTGTCGTCAAGCTCAAGAATATCTTCAAAGAGAAACATCTGATCCTTGATCTCTTTTGCCAGTTCTGGGTCAATTGCCTCGATCGACTCCAGAACACTGCGCTCAGTTGCAATATCCGACTCATTTAAAATGCCTGCTACAGCTGATGCTCCTTTATGTATATTGTTTCGCTCCGTATACTCACTGCTTAGCTGGTCCTTTATCACATGCGAGAGTTCCTCTACCACGTCGTTGGATATTTTACCCAGCCGGGCCATTCGCAACGCAACATCACTGCGAAAATCATCCGGAAGATGGGTCAAAATTTCTGCCGATTTATTCAATTTAAGGTGAGCAAGAATCACCGCTGCAATCTGAGGATGTTCATTCTTTAAAAAGTGGACAATATTTTCAACTTCGCTGTTCTGAATAATGCTGAAAGCATCTTCACCTCTCTCGGCTTCAAATTTCCGAAACATCTCATCTGCCTGATTTTTCCCTTTCGTCTGCTCAAGTAAATTTTTCGCGATATCCTGGCCGCCTTCAACTAAAAATTGCCGGTCTGTCATCAGTTCGTGAAACTGTTCCATTACCGAATCTACTACGGGCGGGCTGATATTCTTCATTTCAGATATCGCCTTTGTGATTTTTTCAACCTCTGCATCCTTCAATTCCTTGAGGATTTTTGATGCTTTTTCAACACCAAAAGAGATCAGAAAAACCGCGGCTTTTTGAACGCCTGTCAGGTCTTTCGGATCTTCAATAAAATCATCCTGTTCCGTATCCATCAACATCTGGTCTACCATTGAAATACTATTTTATGCTGTTCGCTGGTTAATCATGGTTCGCAATAAAGCAGCAGCCTCAGCTGCACTCTCATCCACAAAGCTGTTTATCTCTTCCGTTCTCTGAGTTGCTCTTTTCAGTTTTCTTCTGGCTTCATCACTCAGTTTCTTGCCGTAAATATCGTCCTCTTCTTCTGCAGTTTCTCCTTCAAGATATTTGCCTTTATCACCTTCTTTCAGAGATTTCTCAGGTTTATCACTACCGGCAATCAGCGGATCGAGTTCAACGCTGAAATTCTTAGTCATCCTGAATACCATCACTGCAATTACAATCATAACTACAGAGAGAAACAGGTATCTTACTATATCAGAGATCGGAAGATTCTGCATCAGCCACCCTCCGGTTCCGGTATCATCAGCAAAAGGATCCTGGAAACGTAGCTGGGTAACAACTACTTCGTCACCCCTGGCCGGGTCTATTCCGATAGCACTGCTCATTACCCGTTGAATTTCATTTATTTCAGCATCTGAATATGGTTCATAGGATATCTCGTTAGTTTCACCTGTGCCAACAACCTGCTTGTGATCAAGTAAAATAGACGCACTGATTCTAGTTATCTCTCCTACCCCTTTTTCCTGTTGTTCCCTGGTTTTGTTTACCTCGTAATTTCTGACCTGAACTGTCGATTCGTCTTCCCGGTTATTCCGCACAAAAGGCTCAACCTCCTCATTCGCCCGTATTGTTTCCCGTGATTCGTCTGTATTTCGGGTGGTTCGACGCTCTTCAGAGATAATCGTTCTGCTTTCCGGATCGATCAAATCCATTTCTCTTAATACTTTATCAAAATTATGCTCGGTTGAAATCCTCAAAATGCTGTTACCCGGGCCCAGCACACGGTCGAGCATAGACTGTCCTTTATTTGTAAGGTAGGTTTCCATATCCTGGCGAACCCGGATCTGGGCTGAACTTGCAGAAACTTCGCTGCTTACAAGCACGTTTTCAGATATCCTGTTACCGAGGTGATCCAGAATCACTACATTGTCGATGGTAAGTCCTTCCACACTCCCTGCAATTAATGAACCGATTCCTTCAATCTGATCTTTTGCAAGTTTTCTGCCCCTGTTTAAATTCAGTATCACAGACGCTGAGGGCTGCACTGTTGTTTCCTGAAATGGTGAGCGCTCAGGCAGAACAATATGTATCCGTGATCCGTCAACTTGATCAAGATTGTTAATTGTACGTGCCAGTTCACCCTCGAGCGCTCGTTTTTGGTTCAGCCGCTGCATAAAATCGGTCATTCCGAGTGAGTTTTCATCGAAAAGTTCATACCCTTTATATTCACTACCGGTTACTCCCTGGGCTGCAAATTGTAACCGCAGATCATATACCTGGCTGCGTGGCACTGCAATTGTTTTTCCGTTATCACGCAATTCGTATGGAACTCCCTGGCTCCGCAGTTCTTCAACAATCTCATTAGCTGAATCGGGTGATAGCGAACCGAAAAGCATTGCATAACTCGGTTGAAGTGCCCAGTAAAACATAAGCCCCATAATTAAAATAATTCCAAGGGAGAATAGTCCGAACAGTGCTTTCTGGGCTCCGCTAAGGGGACTGAAAAAGTTTTTAAATGCTGCTATATATCGTGCCATCTATATTTTATACTGAGATTAAATCTGCATTCTGCTAAGTTCCTGGTAGGTATCAACAGCCCGGTTTCTTATTTCAACCATCAGTTGAAAGCTGAGCTGTGCTTTTTCCATTGCAATCATTACTTCATGTATGTTCTCTTCATCTCCTGCTATCACAGCCTCCGCACTGCTCTCTGCGCTCTTCTGCATTTGATCAACGGAATTGACTGCATCCCGGATCATATCAGCAAATGACTCATCACCGGTTTCAGCAGGACGCAGCCGCCGCAGTTCACTCATTCCCTCAGTGCCGGGCTGCTTTTGTATGGATTGAATTAAGCTGATTGCTTCTTGTGCCATTTAATTATTTTTTTTTTGATTGCAGGTTTCAAAATGTCAAACATTGATATCAAAATGATTTCCTTTATCTCCGGGATTTACAGTCGAAACACTTCCACTGCTGGCATAAAATTTTACGTCAACGGTTTTCCTCACTTCTGCTTTCTCAGACCGTTCATAAGCAGTCCGGATTTGATTCTGTTTCTCTTCGGTTTTGCCCGGCATTGAAGAATCGGGTTGATCAAAAACTCTCTGAAATCCCCGGAGTACTGAACCGTTTTGCCCGATATTGTTTATACTGTTATCCATCTGCTCATTTAAATTTCAAATGATCGTTTTATAACTTCTTTTTCCGCTTCAATCGCACTCAGGTTCGCTTCATAAAGTCTGTTTGCACTAATTAAGCGTGTCATTTCTTCAATCAGGTCGACATCAGGATAACGAACCATCCCGTTCTCATCCGCGTCAGGGTGCATCGGGTCGTATTCAAAACGATACTTATCCTGTTCAATCATCTCTGCCTGAGGCCCCATATCCACTGTACCCCTGTAATCTCTTTCAGCTTGCGGAATGGAACGATGACGTGCGTCTGTAGTTCTCATTTTCATTTCAGAGTTCAGAAGTGCACGTCTGAAGCCGTTATTATCCGGCGGTGAGAGTTCCAGGCGTTTGGGTCTGTATGTACCGCGACCAGTTTGAGTGGTCTGTGCATTTGCAATATTCTCTGATGCAATTTGTACCTGGCGGCGCTGAACAGACAGCGCATTGCCTGCGGTTTTAAAGACTGAAAAGAATCGATCCATCTGCCCGTTCCTGTTTAGTTTTATCCTGCACGGCCTATAATGCCCATTCGCAGCTGTTCAAAATTGTGTCGTAAAGCACGTGTTACCATCTGTACCCTGATTTGCGTATCTGCAAGCTCCATAAGCTCATCTTCGATTATGGGCTTTTCATCAGTTTGTGAGATTACAGGATTCAAATCATCCACCTGTTTTTTACTAGTAAAACCGGAGTCGAGTCGCCTGCTTAGCTCTTCTTCAAACTTTACAGTACCTTTTTTATAACCCGGTGTATCAATATTTGATATATTTGCTGCTGTTATCTTATTGCGAAGAGTATAAACATCCATGGCTTTCGCAAGCAGCTTCGTATGTGTACTATCAATCAGCTTCATATCAATTGTTTTTTTTAACTGTATCAATTCAGGCAATTGTTGTGCCATTTCTTAAAAACTTCTAATCGTAGCGAAATAAGCTTTATTAAAAAAATTCCGAAGGTAAAATTTTCCGCTGACAGGAAAACATTCCTCTTTTATTGACGGAACCATTATTAAAAGCCACCTTGAGCATAATTTTACTTTTGATGCTCAATTTTTAATGCCCGGCTGACGGCAAGCTCTCTGCAGGAAGGTCTGTAATTCAGTTCACCGAAATGAACAGAAACTCTTTTACCGTAGAAAATGTCTTTTAAAATCTTAAGTATTCATTTTGCCCGCCGATACATTATTTATAGCCCGGGAGTATGTTTTTTTTAATCTATTCCCATAAAGGAGATTATCCGGGAACAAAATGGTTTAAATGAATTACTATACACAAGCCTGTAACCTTTTCGTTAGTGATCAGTCAAATAAAAGATGCAGCTAAATATTAGATTATGGATATGTGCAATCTGCCTTTGAACAAATGGATCAGCAATTGAATGATATTTTAAAACATATAGACAAGCCTGCATTAATTGTTCAGAAAAAGAGCCAGGTAATTGCCGGGGCAAATCAAAAGGCCTGTTTCCTTTTTGACAGGGGAAAGGACTTGATTATAAACAGTACCCTTCAAAAACTGCTTGACACCGATAAACCTCTTGAAAGCCTGGATATCATTAGTGTGGGTGATTCTCTTTACAGCCTGGAAAAAGAAGAGAAAGAATATTCAGGTAAACCGGTCACTCAGTTAACATTTACCAAATTACCCGGTGATAAAGAACAGGCACTTTTCTCGCACTATTCAAAAATAGCCGAACAGATTGTTCATCAGCTCCGATCTCCATTGTCAGGTATATCCGGTTATGTGGAAATGCTTCAGGAAGAGGAAACCGCTGATTCCAAAATAAAAATACTTGATAAAATTGATGCCGGTCTGCGCGAGTCTTTCCTTTTACTTAACCGTATCGAAAAGTTTGCGCAACCGGTTTCTGCCAATATCACTACTTTTGAACTGAACCAGTTTATAGAATCTGTCGACAGATTTATTGGTGTTGCCAATATGGATCGGGTAGTAATCGAAACCGATGATGAAATCAATAAAATAACTACCGACTTTTATTTACTTGGGAATATTCTGAAAGAGCTGGTTGACAATGCACTTCAGGCTTCCGAAAACCTGAAAGATGATAAAGTTATCATTCGGTTCAAAAAAAGAGGAATTATTGAAATTGAAAACAGAATAGACGGAGAAGAGTATCCCGATTTTGATCGACTGTTTCTGCCTTTTCATACAAATAAAGCCCGCCAGCCCGGGTTAGGCTTGCCACTTTGCAAGAAATATTGCCGAAGCATAAATCTTACCGTAACGCCTGTTACTACCAGTAAAAGAAACGTCATCATATTTGAAATTGGCAACATTCTAATGACTTAAATCAAAAAGAGAAGTCAATACTATCACTTTTTGATTTAATCCCCTCCATTCCTTTCAGAATCCTTTTATTTGCTTTCCGGTTTCGGTATTATTGAGCCACTTATAAAATTGATGACAAATCCGGGTTATTGCCCGTATCCTCTAATTCAAACTTGCATTTAAAAGATGAAAATTCACGAGTACCAGGCAAAAGAAATTCTAAAAAAATACAATGTATCCGTTCCTGCAGGCGAAGCGGCCTCCACAGTTGATGAAGCGGTTGATATTGCAGAGAAAATGAAAGAGACAGGATCGAACCTTTTTGTTGTAAAAGCCCAGATACATGCCGGGGGACGCGGAAAAGGACGTACAAAAAAGAACAATGCCAAAGGTGTGATTCTTTGCAAAACAGTGGATGAGGTTAAGGAAGCCGCTGAATCGCTGCTGGGTGATACTCTTGTTACCATACAAACCGGAGATGAAGGGCAGGAGGTAAAAACGATTTATGTTACCGACGGCGTGGATATTGAACAGGAATTCTATCTTGGAATTTTGCTTGACCGTGCAAAAAACAAAAATGTAATCATGGTTTCAACGGAAGGTGGTGTTGAAATTGAAAAAGTTGCAGAAGAGACTCCTGAAAAAATTATAAAAGAGTGGATTGAACCCGGAATGGATATTCAGCCTAACCAGGCCCGGCGTCTTGCTTTTGCACTTGGATTTGAAGGAAATTCATTTAAACAGGCGATTAAATTTATCAGTGCACTTTACAAGTGCTATGAGGAGACAGATGCCAGTCTCGTTGAAATCAATCCTCTGGTGTTGACAAAAAATGATGATGTTTCTGCACTGGATGCAAAAATGACATTTGATGATAACGCACTTTACAGGCACGAGGATTACGCTGAAATGCGTGATGAATCTGAAGAGGACCCACTGGATCTGGAAGCCTCAAAATTTAATCTCAATTATGTTAACCTGGATGGAAACGTAGGATGCATGGTTAACGGCGCAGGTCTTGCCATGGCTACAATGGATATCATTAAACTCTCCGGTGGCGAACCTGCCAATTTCCTTGATGTAGGGGGCGGAGCTAATGTTGAAACTGTGAAAAACGGATTCCGGATTATACTTGAAGATCAGAATGTGGAAGCAATCCTGATCAACATATTTGGCGGAATTGTCCGCTGCGACCGGGTTGCTAACGGTGTAATTGAAGCTATCAAAGATCCTGATATTGCCAAAAAAGTCGAAGGAGTACCTATTATTGTACGACTGCAGGGAACCAACGCCGAAGAAGCGAAAGAAATCATCGACAAAAGTGATTTGAATGTGATTTCAGCAGTGCTTCTCAAAGATGCGGCCCGGGAGGTTGCTGACGTATTAGCCGGGTAGCGGAGACGGAGAGAAGGGGAGACGCGGAGAGGGAGTGAATGGAGATTTATATTCGATTTATTATATTCAAGTTGAATACGGATATTCAATCAGGGTTTACTTATGATTATACGTTCACACAGAGAGTTGGATGTTTACAGAATTGCTTTTGTGGCCTCAATGAATATTTTCGAACTTTCCAAATCATTTCCCACAGAAGAAAGATATTCTTTAACTGATCAAATCCGAAGATCTTCCCGGTCAGTTTGTGCAAATATTGCAGAAGCCTTTCGGAAAAGAAAATACCCAAAAGCTTTTGTTTCCAAACTATCAGATGCAGAAAGTGAAGCTGCTGAGACACAAAACTGGTTAGACTTCTCATTTAAATGCCACTATATATGCGCTGAAGATTATAAAAACTTAAACGAGGAATACGATCATATTATAGGCAAATTAGTAAATATGTCTTTACATCCTGAAAAGTGGAAATATTGACCATATACTATATCATTCACTCAGTCACCCCTTCACCCCTTCTCTCAGTCTCCATTCACTCCGTCTCCATTACCCGGCCCGCTTATCGTAGCTTATTACTGCGGCGGTTACCATGATAATTGCCATTACAATGAGTGCAAAAATATGAAGATAAAGATCTCCCCAGCCGGAGCCTTTTAGTAAAACCATGCGGACAATCTGTCCAAAATATGCAATGGGATTTACTAATGTACTTTTCTGAGCCCATAAAGGCATGCTTTCCAGGGGAGTAAATATTCCGCCAAGCAACATAAACACCATGAAGATAAAAAAGATAATATGCATTGACTGTTGCTGCGTATCGGCTTGTGTGGAAATGAACAATCCCAACCCCAGTACACCAACCAGGTAAACAGCGGCTGTAAAATAGACAATAGACATATTACCCCTGAACGGAACATCAAATACCCATAGTGCAACGAGAAAACCGATGCTGATCACAGTCATTACGAGTACCCAGGCCGGAATAAGTTTACCGGCAATAAACTGGTACTTTTTAATGGGTGTTACATTCATCTGTTCAGCAGTTCCAATCTCTTTTTCCCGTACAATATTTAACACTGAAAGCAACAGCCCCAGAAGTGTGGTAAGCACTACGATTATGCCGGGAACCATATAAATAATATAATCCAGTTCCGGGTTGTAACGATTTGAAGGGATGATCTGAATCCTTCCGGTTTTCTTTGAAGAGGTATTCACATATTCGATTTCCGGAATAATTTTTCTGCTGAAGTTGGCTAATACCGATTCGCTGTAACTCCTTGCCAGCTCAGCACGGTTTGCATTAATTGCGTTAATCAGCAATTGAATTTCAGGAGCACCTCCCAGTCCGAGATCTTTTTCGAATCCCTCGGGAATCACAATCGTCATAATAACCCTGTTGCCTAAAATATCCTCTATTCCTCTGTCTGTACTGGACGAAGCGTTCCGGATATCAAAGACATCTGTTGCCGTAAATGTATTCACCAGTCTCTGTGATGTAACCGTCTGATCAAAATCGACAAGGTGAAACGGGGCTTTTTTCAATTCAAAAGTTGCCGCATGTGATAAAATAATTAGCTGAATCATTGGTATTACAAAGATAACCATGAGCATAATTTTGTCACGGAAAATTTGTAAAAACTCTTTTTGTACTAAAAAAAGGATTGTTCTCATACGTTTAGGTTACTCCAAACGATCATTAAAATTTTTAATACCGACTGTTACAAAAAAGAGGGTCATCCCCAGAAGAATTGCTGATTCCATCCAGAGGTATTCCAGGCCTGATCCTACCAGCATGGAGCCCCTTACAACAATCAGGTACCATTTCGCAGGAACCACATTTGAAAGAAGCTGTAATATCCACGGCATGCTGTCTATCGGAAATACAAATCCTGACAATATGATTGTGGGCAGCATATTTATGACCATCGACAACATAATGGCAGTGCGCTGTGTTTCGGTTCTGGTTGATATCAGAAGTCCGAGAGCCAGTGCAACAAAAATGAAAAGCAGTGAAATAACCGTAAAAAACAGGATTGATCCTTCAAATGGCACACCAAATACAAAATAGGCCATTAACAGTACTGAATAGACATTAATGAGCGATAGCAAGAAATAGGGAATTACTTTACCGATTATAATGTGGTAGGGTTTTAGCGGTGAGACCAGCAGAACTTCCATACTGCCCGACTCTTTTTCACGTGCAATTGAAAGAGATGTCATCTGGGTAGATACCAGCATCAGGATAACAGCTATCAAACCGGGCACAAAATAGTTAACACTCTCCAGGTCCGGGTTAAAAAACATGCGGGCAGATGAAGAGACCATTCGGTTACTGCTAACTACCCGGACGTCATTTTCACGGTCCCAGCTCGTTATAATCTTGTTTGTGTATTGTTGCAGAAGTCCTGCCATATTCGGTTCTGATGCATCTGTAATCACTTCTACTGTCACCACATTTCCCCGTTCGAGAGAACGCATAAAATCCTCCTCAAAAACAATCACCTCTTTTATGTCGCCGCTCAAAAAAACTTCATCAATCATGGATTCACTAAGCAGATGCCTGGTCACCGTCATTTCAGAAGAGGCATCAATCTTCCGAATAATCTGCTGTGTGATTTCATCCTTAGACTTATCCAGAATGGCAACTTCCGCTTCATTTACTTCATAGCGAATCGCAAATCCGAAAATCAAAAGCATTGCTATAGGCAGACCAAATAAAAGGAGCAGGGTTTTCCTGTCGCGCAGTATGTGGCGAAACTCCTTGATAATGAATCCGCTTAGTAATTGCATAGTTGTCTTGCGTTTTTGGCTAATCAGCCCGTTTTGCTCCCCGTGCCAGTTCTACAAAAACATCTTCAATGTCTGAGGCACTAAATTTCTCCTTTAACTCATTTGGCCGCCCTATCGCCTCAATACGTCCATCTACCATGATGGTGACACGATCACAATACTCAGCTTCATCCATGTAATGGGTTGTGACAAAAACCGTAGTACCCTCATTAGAGGTTTTGTAAATGAGTTCCCAGAATTGCCGTCTTATGATCGGATCAACGCCGCCTGTAGGCTCATCAAGAAAAACAATTGCCGGTTCATGCATAATGGCGACAGAAAAAGCCAGTTTTTGCTTCCACCCAAGCGGAAGAGAGGAGATTCGTTTATGCCTTACATCCTGAAGTCCCAGTATTTCTACCAGTTCATCGGATTTTTCACGTATCGATTTCATACTCAGGCCGTAGATTCCACCGTAGAGCCTTATGTTTTCCTGAACAGTTAGGTCCTGGTAAAGAGAAAATTTCTGACTCATATACCCGATCTCTCTTTTGATCGCCTCAGACTCTTTGTAAACATCGTGTCCCGCTACCGTGGCTTCTCCGGAAGTTGGTTTTAATACACCAATTAACATACGTATAGCTGTAGTTTTTCCAGCGCCATTTGCACCTAAGAAACCAAATATTTCTCCCTTTTTTACATCAAATGAGATCTTGTCAACTGCTGCAAAATCTCCAAATTTACGGGTAAGATTTTTTGTCACTATTACACTGTCTCTCATCTTATCTCTTTTCTACTTGCTCATTAACCGAATAAAACTGTCTTCAATCACAGGTTCAATTTTGTGCATCTCAACATCTTTGATTCCGGCAGATTCCAGGTATCTTACAATCTCATTCGTATCAATTTCATCTCTCTTATCAATGTAGTGCAGGTATTCACCAAATGGCTGAACAGATTCAGCATGTTCAAAATCCCTCAGAGCATTTATGAGATTGTATGCATTTTTGGCTTTCACTGCGTAAAGCACTTTCCCAAAAGAACGCACAATATTTTGAGGCGTATCGATCTGCATGATTTTGCCTTCATCAATCAGGGCAACGCGCTCACACTTTTCAGCTTCATCCATGTATGGTGTGGATATTATAATGGTCAGCCCCTTTTTATTCAGGTCCTGCAACATATTCCAGAATTCCTGTCTTGAGACAGCATCCACGCCGGTTGTCGGTTCATCCAAAACCAGCAGTTTCGGTTTATGAATAAGCGCACAACTCAGCGCAAGCTTCTGTTTCATCCCGCCGGAGAGTGCACCTGCCAGCCGGTTTTCAAACTTTTCGAGCTGACTGTAGATCGGTTCAACCAGTTCGTAATTCTCTTGCAGTGTGGTTTTAAATACACCTGCAAAAAAATCAATATTTTCACGAACACTCAAATCGGAATAGAGAGAAAATTTACCCGGCATATAACCAAGGAGTGCCCGAAGCTCATAGTAATGATCAATTGCATTTCTGCCAAGCACGCTCACCCTTCCGCTGTCAGGTTTGATCAGGGTAGTGATGATCCGGAACAGAGTGGTTTTACCGGCACCATCCGGGCCAATAAATCCAAAGAGTTCTCCGTCTTCAATGGTAACAGAAACATCCTGCAATGCCCTGATTTTTCCGAAGGATTTATCAACACTATCAATTTCAATTGCAGCCATTGGATATATTTTAGTCTCTCAGGCGTACTTCACCCGGCATTCCGATTTTCAGAATGCCTTCCGGGTTTGGAACATTAACTTTTACAGCATATACCTGTGTTACCCGCTCCTCTTTGGTTTGAATCATCTGCGGTGTAAATTCTGCTTCGGAGGCAATCCAGCTTATGGTGCCTTCCATCTGCTGATTCTCAGTCTCGTTTTTGTCAACAATTACCGTGACTGCTTGTCCGAGCTTCACATCAGGCAGCTGTGCCCCGCTTATGTAAACCCTCAGTGTAAGAGTGTCGAGATTGGCAATACGGTAGAGCGGCTGTCCCGGCCGTACCACTTCAAATGGTTCCACGAAAGAAGTAAGCACTGTTCCGTTAACAGGATTTACCACTTTGGAATCACTCACCTGTTCATTCATTTGGCTTAATTTGGCCTCCATTGAACGGATTTCAGGGTAAACCTTTGTTTTTTCCGTTTCCAGCGAATTAATTCGTTCTCGTATGATATTTACTTTGCCTTGCGCATTATCCAACTGCTCTTCTGTTGCAGCACCATCTTCGCGCAGTCTTTTTACCCTGTTTAGTTCAATCATCGCTACATTCAGTTCTTCCTGCTGAACCCTGATCTGTGAATCAATACCGGCTATCCTGGCACGTACCGATTCTATCTGATGTCGAAGTTCTTCACGCTTCAGATGAATCATAACCGTATCAATCGTCCCAACATGAGTATTCTGATCCAAAAAATCTCCGTCATTTACGGTAAAATGAATAACTCTTCCTGATACCTCTGCTGAGATGGTTGTTTCGGTAGCTTCAAACTGCCCGTATGCATCCGATCCGGACTCCCGGTCGCAGCCCGAAAAAATTAATTGCAGAAATAACAGAGGGGCAAAAACAATTTTAAAAATAAATTGAATCGTTCTCATCTATCCTGCCTTGTTTTAAAGTTTATACCCGAGGGTGGTTATGTAGTCGATCTTTTGTTTCGACAGCTGAACCTGCCTGAGCATAAGAGTGAGCCTGGCCCGACTCAGGTTATTCAGTTCCGTTATATATTCCGTTGAAGTGATTACACCATTTTCAAGTTTACTGGCCTGTTCTTCAACCACGCGTTTCCGCAGTGATATAATTTCTTTATCTTTTTCCAGATTCATTTCTAAAGCTTCAATCGTTCGTTTAATTTTATCCAGTTCCGTACGCATTTGCCTGGTAAAGGATTCCTCCTCTCTTTCAATTTTACTCTGCCTGATTTTCAGGACAGCTTTATTGTCACCGGTATTGACAGCATTCCAGAAATTCCATTGAAGCCTCATTCCAACCAGGTAGTGCAAATTAAATGAATCATCAAAAATGTTCAGTCCCGGATTTGCCCATGCGGTTGTGCCAAAAGCTGATAGTGTGGGAAATATGTGAGTCTGTTCCATCTCTTTCATTCTCTCTATCGTAGTCCGTTTGCTATCGAATAAACGGTACTCCGGTCGTTTTTTTGAAATAGTATACTCTGAAAGATTTATACCAGGAAGCACAAGTTCCCGGTCTGCCGATACCTCTTCATTGATCAATTCGCCCAGCATGTCATATCCCGCCCTTATATTCGCCATAATGGTTGTGGAGTCTTGGCGGATACGAAGCAGCTCAGCCTCTAAAATAAACTTTTGACCGGGCAGCAATACACCATTTTCGACCTGTGAACGAACCTTTTTTAACTGTTCTGTAAGATCTTCAATCAGTGTGTTATTATTTTTCATCTGCCGCTTTGAAAGCAGGATGCTGAAATAGACTCGATTCAGCTGTTGCCGTACGACAAATAGATCGATTTCTGTTTCACTGCGATTTTCCCGGCTTTGTGCATCTGCAATATCTTCTCTTTTCCGTATACGGCCGCCATCAAATATTTTCTGGGCGATATCCAGGGATACACTGTATTGATCTTTACTCATCGTTACGGATTGAGCATTTGGAATCGGAATATCAACCTCAGGTATCTCCGATTGATAAGATACCTGGCCGGTAACGGTAAGCTGAGGCAGGTTTCCGGTTCGGATAACCCTGCGGTTCAGTTCACTGATCTGCTCTTCCATTTTCAGCTGATCAACCAGAGGGTAGGTTTGCTCAATTCTGTTGTAGCAATACTCAAGGCTCAGTGAATCGGTATAGACATCCTGTAAAATGCCGGCAAATCCCTTAGAAATGTCGCTTAGAAAAAATACAGAAATAAGTAAAATCAGAATTGTGAACCTGGCTCTTCCACTTTTTTTACTATTCATCTCTTTCTCTTTTATCTGTAAGCCCGGAGTTAATCAGCTCTGTTTCAAACTTAACAAAAAAGAAGAAGTTTTTCGCTATTTATGCATAAATCTTTAATCTAAGGTAATAGTGGACCCTATAACGGCTACCCACACTCTGCTGAGTCCCCAGTCTGCCTGTTAACCAGGTGAATCCGCAAGTTCAAGAATTTTTCTGTACTCATCTTCGGTGACTTTTGTAATAGAGAGCCTGTTACGCTTGAACAGCATCATATCCTGTAATCCGGGCTTTTCTTTAAGCTCATCGCGGGTAACCGGGCGGTCGAACTTGCGAACGAATTTTACATCCACGAGTTGCCAGCGCGGGTCGCTCTCTTTGCTTTTGGGATCAAAATATTTACTGTCTGGATCGAATTGTGTAGGATCCGGGTAGGGCTCGCTGCAAATTTCCATCTCACCGGCAATCACCGGTGGCTTCACATTGGAATGATAAAAGAGTGCTTTATCGCCAATCTCCATCTGGTCTCTCATAAAATTTCGCGCCTCGTAATTCCGGATGCCATCCCATGGCTCAGTACCATCACGTTCAAGATCATCTATACTGTATGCTTCCGGCTCCGACTTCATCAGCCAATAATTTCTTTTACTCATATTATTCAAAATCTGTTACATTGAGGTTACTTGTACTTATTATCAAACTACTAATAGATGGATACCATTTCCATACTTTTTTGGAGCGGCGGCAAGGATTCACTTTTGGCCCTGAGGATGCTTGAAAAAACAACATCTGGCGTCTCTTTGTTAACCACATATGATGAAGCAGAAAATATGGTTCCCGTTCAGTCTGTCCCGCTCCGGCTGATTCGGGAGCAGGCTTTGTACCTGGGTTACATGCATACGGCCATTCCCATTCCATTTCCGTGCTCTAACGAGGTGTACCTGGGCCGGATACTTTCACACCTCGAAAAACTGCCATTTAAAATCGACCGGCTGGTATTTGGAGACTGGCATCTTGAAGATATCAGGAAATGGCGTGAGAAAGTATTTGGTGAAAAAGGCTATCGCTGTGAATTTCCCATTTGGCAAAAAGAGGAATCTGATTTACTCAACCTGCTTTTTGAAGAAGAGTGCAGGATTGTAATAAGCGCAGTTGATGAAAAATACCTCAACATCATTCAGCCGGGAACTGAATACAATCGTACTTTCATCCGAAACCTGCCTGATCATGTTGATCCTATGGGTGAAAACGGCGAATTTCATACCCGGATAATTTTTCCTTAAATATGCCCTTCATCCGGTGATTGCCGGTAAGATCCCACCAATAAGAGCAGACTGATGAGTCATCGGATGAATATTCGTATCCGGAGCTCAGGATTTCGTTCGCCAGACGGAATTTACAATTCTTCTTTTATAGAATGAATTACTTATCATTCAGATAGTACTACAATCATTTGTAACTGTCCTCTCGTTTGCAGTAAAAGACGAAATAAAATGACCACCTTAGCCCGGAAATGGATCAAAATAAGAAATCAGGCTGCTTCATTCATTAAGTCGCCAACGGGAAACCTGGTTCTTAAAATCATCCACTACCTGGTTCTCGCCGGTATTCTTATCTGGCTCGGGTACAAACTCTACAGTGTAGGCTGGCAGGAAGTTCTCCGGCACTTGCCGGCTGATCCTGCTTTTTATCTGATCTATCCGCTTCTCTATCTCCCCAATCCGATCATACAAATTATCATTTACCGCCGTACATGGGAATTTAATGTTCTGAGAAGTATTCCTGCCTTTCTGATCAAACGTATCATGAATGCAGAGGTGCTAGGCTATTCAGGAGAGGTCTATTTCTTTGCATGGATAAAAAATCAGGTCAATGTGAAAAGCAGAAAAATTGTAGAGACAGTACGGGATTATAATATCATATCGGCCGGAAGCACCAATATTATGAGCATTCTGTTGTTAGCGGGATATTTGGTATTCGGTCAGATGGAACTGTCTCATCTCATGGAAGATTTAAATCTCCTCTATTTTGGAGCAGGAGCAGTCATTGTGATTGTCTTTTTTGCGTTTGCCTATCGCTTCAGGGAGTATCTCTATTCCACCTCGTTAAAAATGACCTTATTTGTGGGCGGAATGCACATGCTGCGCATGCTCTCCGGTCTGTTTATACAGATCATTTTATGGACAATTGCCATTCCGGAAGTTCCGCTCAATACCTGGATCACCTACACAGCTCTTGCAGTAATTGTGTCACGTATTCCAATATCCAACAAACAACTCATATTTGTTGGGTTGGGTGTGGGTATATCCGATAATCTTGGTATTTCGGAAGCAGCGATTTTCGGACTCTTCGGATCCATTGCCGCACTGGAAAAACTGACCAGTTTCCTGATATTTGTTTTAATTGCAGGCACCGGCCGTTTTGGCAGTATCATGGATAAAGAGAAGGCAGAATATAAAATGCTGCGTACCGGAAAGTGACAGAATAAAAAAGTATCCCTACTCAAGTATCAGGCTTTTTAAAAATCCGCCGCTCTTTTCCGGTTTGTCAATCTTTTCAGAATCATCTGTTGAATCAATATGATCAAGAGGGATCGGCACCTCCTCAACAAGCTCGAGTCCGAAACTCTTCAGACCGATCCTTTTCACCGGGTTATTTGTAAGAAGGCGCAGTTTACGAACTCCGAGAGCATGCAGGATCTGAGCGCCCACACCATAATCCCTGTAATCCATAGCAGGACCCATGTTTTTACGGATCTCCTCTTTACTTACACCCTCTTCCTGCAGCTGCAAAATCTTAAGCTGATGGATCAGGCCATATTCACGGCTCATCTGGTCCATATAGAGCACAACACCTTGTCCCTCACGATCTACTTTTCGCATAGCCTGGTGCAAAAGTTCTGCCTTATCACTCTTTTTACTGCCCAGGATATCGCCAAGATGATTGGCAGAGTGAACCCGTACAAGTACAGGATCTTCTTCATCCCATTCACCTTTTACCAGCGCCATATGATGATCACCCGTAAGCCTCTCCTCAAAAGCATGAAGGGTAAAATCACCGTAAATGGTAGGCATATCAACAGTGATCACTTTTTTTACAAGCGACTCATGCTTCATACGGTAGGCAATTAAATCTTTAATTGTCACCAGTTTCATCCCGAATTTTTGAGAAAGCTCAATCAATTCGGGAAGGCGCGCCATGTCGCCGGATTCATTCATGATCTCACAGATGATACCGGCCGGTTTCAGTCCTGCAAGCCTGGCAAAATCAACAGCTGCCTCGGTGTGGCCGGCTCTTCTGAGTACTCCACCTTTTACGGCAATCAGGGGAAAGATATGACCCGGTTTCCTGAAGTCGAACGCTTTGGCGTCAGGGTTAATCAGTTCCAGGATTGTATTGGCTCTGTCGGGGGCAGAGATTCCTGTAGTGGTAAGTTGTTTATGATCCACAGAAATTGTGAATGCTGCTTCATCGGGATCAGCGCCATCTGTAACCATATAATCAAGGTCCAGTTCGCCGGCCCTGTCGCTGGTTATCGGAACACAAACAAGACCCCGCCCGTGAGTAACCATCAGGTTTATGGCATCCGGCGTTGCTTTTTCTGCAGCCATGAGAAAATCACCTTCATTCTCACGGTCTTCATCGTCTGCAACGATTATTATTTTGCCATTTCGGATATCCTCAATAGCCTCTTCAATAGTATTGAATTTAAATTCAGACAAAATTGCGTGAAATATTGATGAATCTTGTTATGCTACTTCGAGTCCTTGTCGGGATTTACATCTGTAATTGAACTTTTCAAAAAGCGAATTTTTACACCGCTGTCAACTTCAAGCAAAACAGAATCATCGCTGATAGAATTCAGTTGACCGATCAGTCCGCCTGACGTAACTACCTTGTCTCCTTTTTTCATATTTTCAACTTTGTCCCGGATTTCCTTTTGGCGTTTACTTTGCGGGCGTATAATAAAAAAGTAAAAAACGAAAAAGAGAGCACCCAGAAAAAGAAAATTAAGCATCATGCCGTCTGAGCCGCCTTCTCCCGGTCCCATCATAAAAACTGTGATCAGAGATAATAAATTCATGGAAAATTATACATTTTAAGTTATTTGTAGATACCAAAGATAGCACTTTTCACGTGTTGTACCAACGGCCTTCAGGATCTGTTGATTGGAAATTACGCTTAAACCCAGAACTATCCACAGCGATTTGCTTTGAACAGGATTTGTTGGACCCGCACCGCGAGGAAAGAACAGGCTGAAGTCCTGACGCATCACAACCCCGGGCAAATCACCGGGGAATTTGAGTAGCGCAACACACACATCCTGAGGCGAAAACCTCATCAAGGCCAGTATCTATACCGAGGATGACCGGAAAACATCCACACAACATATCCCGGCAGGGATAGCTCGTGGGTAACCGCGAGTGCAACCCGTGGATTGGATGGCCCCTCAGCACACATCCCGAGGCAGGAATCCTATCAACGCTGTGATTTATACCGAGGGATGTCTGGGAAACCCGGCAAAAAAGACCCTTTCCCAAAACCATCGGATTCACTATCCTAATCCCGGCAAGTTCTCGACCCGATGGTTTGAGTTGAATGCTCCGAATTCCCCCCGCTAAAGCGGCGGGCAATGGATATTTTTGTGTGATGATCCAGTCATAAAAAATATTTTTGAAAAGAAATCACTCAGTCTCCCCTTCACCCCTTCACTTCCTCTCTCCCTCTCCAGTTTCTGCGCGTAATCCCACGGCTTGAACCCTTTCAGGGTTCTATTTTTTTATTGGCCCATTGATCAGAGGGCGTTGCCCATGTGCTAATGCTTGTGCCCACTTCAGGGCTTTTCACGGGCAGGTCTGCCAGACACAATGTAAATTACAATTGGATCTAAAAATGTTTTTCAAACATTATCCTAAAAGGATAAAACAAAAATAGCCCCGATCCGTCAATAGCGGATACGAAACAGGCCGTGGGCGCAACCCGTTGAACCCACACCGCGAGGAAAGAACAGGCTGAAGGCCTGACGCATCACAACCCCGGGCAAATCACCCAGGGAATTTGAGTAGCGCAACACACACATCCTGAGGCGAAAACCTGATCAACACTTTGATCTGTAGCGAGGGATGGCTGGAAGCATTCGCTCAACATATCCCGGCAGGGATAGCTCGTGGGTAACCGCGGGTGCAACCCGTGGATTGGATGGCCCCTCAGCACACATCCCGAGGCAGGTATCCACTCAACGCTGTGATTTATACCGAGGGATGTCTGGGAATCCCGGCAAAAAAGACCCTCTCCCAAAACCATCGGATTCATTATCCTAATCCCGGCAAGTTCTCGACCCGATGGTTTGAGTTGAATGCTCCGAATTCCCCCCGCTAAAGCGGCGGGCAATGGATATTTTTGTGTGATGATCCAGTCATAAAAAATATTTTTGAAAAGAAATCACTCAGTCTCCCCTTCACCCCTTCTCTCAGTCTCCCTCAGCCTTCCTCTTCAATTCTGTCGGTCACTTTTTATGAAATTTATTCCCGGCTTTTGCTGTACCTGACAATAATGCAGCGGGTTTGAACCGGTCACCGTGATCTTTCTGCAGACTAACCATCCGGTTAACGATATTCGCTGCCCCTTCGTTGTCAATGTATCTGAACGGGCCTCCCAGGAAAGGCGGAAAACCAAGCCCCAGTATTGCTCCCAAATCGCCATCAGCCGGTGACTCTAAAATACCTTCCTCCAGACAGAGAACAGCTTCATTTACCATTGTCAGAACCATGCGATGGTGAATCTCCGAATCATCGAATCCACTTCTTTCTTCTCCTCCAAAAAACCGGTAGATCTCAGGATTCACCTCTTTCTTCTTTTTTGACTCCTCTTCATACCGGTAAAACCCTTTCTTGTTCTTCCGTCCTTTATAGCCCGCATCAAGCAATTCCTTAGCTTTCGTGCTTGTTTTTGCTCCGCGTTCCTGAAACTTACTGCTCAGTACGTCTGCAACATGGGCTCCGACATCTATTCCCACTTCATCAAAAAGTGCAACAGGACCTACAGGAAAACCGAACTGTTTCATTGCGCGATCCAGCTGTTCTACGGATGCACCCTCTTCGAGTAAAAGAAGAGCTTCATTCATAAAAGGCGCCAGAATTCTTGTCGTATAAAAGCCCGGTCCGTCATTAACCACAATAACCGTTTTACCCTGATTCGTTCCCACATCATAAGCCGTTCCGATCACCCAATCGGCGGTTTGATCTGTTTTGATAATCTCAAGAAGCGGCATTTTCTGAACAGGAGAAAAGTAGTGCATCCCGATAATGTTTTCCGGCCGCTCAGCCTTCGCAGCAATGTCGGAAATCGGCAACGAGGAGGTGTTTGATGCAAAAATACAGTCCCCGCCGGTGTTCTCTTCCACCTCTTTCACAATCTTCTGTTTCAGGTTCAGATCTTCAAATACAGCCTCGATAACAAGGTCAATCTTTTCAAAGCTGTCGTAAACCGTAGTCGGATGGATTTTACTCATAACTTCATCTCTCTCAAAGCCGGAGATGATTCGTTTCTTTACTTTTTCCCGGTAATTGGAAGCAATCTCTTTCTCCCCTTCCACGGCCTGTTCCATCGTCTGATCTTTCAGCCACACATGATAGCCGTGATCAATACTTACTTCTGTAATCCCGGATCCCATCAGTCCGGCCCCCAGTACTGCCATTTTATTCACATTCTTTTTTGACTCATCCCAGGGATTCTTCTTGGCATCAGTCATCGCAAAAAAGAGATTAACCAGTGCTCTTGATTCCGGTGTGACCGCTAATTCTCCGAACAGCCGGGATTCATATTTTAATCCTATTTCATACCCGTTTTTATAGCCGTACTCAACACTTTCAATGATTTTAGGCGGAGCCGGATAATTCCCTTTTGTGCGGTCCGCCGTTCGT
This sequence comes from uncultured Balneolaceae bacterium, assembly GCA_964449075.1. Taxonomy (GTDB): domain Bacteria; phylum Bacteroidota; class Rhodothermia; order Balneolales; family Balneolaceae; genus CAYVBJ01. The sequence continues at coordinate 7,436 of CAYVBJ010000010.1, read as the reverse complement.
TTTCTCGCCTGCGAAAAAACAATACTGCGACCGATCGGATTCCCTTCCAGGACTTTCTCAGCAAGGGACCGCTTATCAGGATGAGTTATATTCTTATTTCTGAGGGTATGTACCGCCTTTATCCCGGCCATCTCAATGGCATGCCTGTGCACAATCTCATCTGCAAACCCGGTCTTGCGTGCCTGCCGCGAATACATATTTTTTCCCGTAAGCATATAGCCGAGTGACTTTTGGATGCCTATTAATCTTGGCAGGCGCTGTGTACCCCCCATACCGGGCAATAGTCCCAGTTTAACTTCCGGAAGACCAATTTTGGTATCACTGTGATCCGAAACAATGCGGTAATGACAGGCAAGTGCAAGCTCCGTACCGCCGCCCATGCATGATCCGTGAATTCCAACAACTACAGGTTTGGCAAAATTCTCTATCCGGGTAAGAATTTCGTGACCGGTGCGGCTCAATTCTTCAAGTTCTTCAGCAGTGGTTCTGCTTTTGAACATGTCTATATCTGCCCCTGCGATAAAATTATCCTCCTTACCACTCATCAGCAGCGCTCCGTGAAATTCATCATTCGACTCCAGGCGATCCAGGAAATTTGTCACCTCATCAATCAGCGACTCATTGAGTTTGTTTACCTTTTCATCCGGGTCGTTTAATGTGACTACGGCTACATTCTCAATTGTTTTAACAGATAGAATACTCATAATTGTATGCTTTTAGTAACACTGATTTTTAATCCGTGGCGTGATTTTTAAATCTTTTTATTCTCAAAATTATATAACCAAATCCAATAGTTTATTACAGTTTCTTTCGTGAATCATAGATCCCTCAGCTGACAGTCTCGCGGCAATAAACTGCCGGTTTTACCACGAAGCCGCGAGGACACGATGAATCACGAAGAACTAATACTACATTTATTTAAAATCAAACTAAATAATTTAAATTGGGATGCGATCAAGTATGCTTTTTGAACAGCCTCCTACTGGTTGTATCTTTCAATAATCATGGCATGACCTTGACCTCCGGCGGCACAGGCAGCGATCAGGCCGTATTTGCCATCCTCATGAATCAGCCGGTTTGCCGCTGTTGTCACCAGGCGAACACCGGTTGCACCAAAAGGATGGCCAACAGAAAGCGATCCTCCCCATAAATTAAATTTATCCATTGGGATCT
>CAYVBJ010000010.1:0-6163 GCA_964449075.1 uncultured Balneolaceae bacterium | reverse complement strand
GGATGGCCAACAGAAAGCGATCCTCCCCATAAATTAAATTTATCCATTGGGATCTCTCCCACTTTTTTGTCGCGTCCAAGGCGCTCCCGTGCAAACGTATCGCTTCCGAGAGCCTTCAAAACAGTCAATATTTGTCCGGCAAACGCTTCATGAAACTCAAATACATCGATATCCGAAACAGTCAGTTTCATCCGGTCCAGAACAATCGGAACTGCAAACGCAGGACCAATTAAAAGTTCATCCCCCGGTTTTTGAGCCACGTAGGTAAATGCATGAATCAGGGCTTTCGGTTTATAACCTGCATCAAGTGCTGCCTTTTCTTCCATAATGAGTGATGCAGAAGCGCCATCCGTCAAAAAAGAGGAGTTGCCGGCTGTATGTGTGCCATGAGGTTTTGTAAACGCCGGCCTGAGTGATTGCAGCTTTTCAAGAGTACTGTCGCCACGAATCCCGTTATCTGAATCTACAATTTTGTATGAAGGCGGAACGGGTACCGGGAACATCTCATCATCAAAATATCCCTTTTCTTCAGCTTTAGCAGCCAGCTTATGAGAACGCAATGCATATTCATCTTCTTCTTCCCGGCTGATACCAAATTTGGCCGACATCTTATCACAGCTTTCACCCATTGTCTCTCCCGTAGAATACTCCGCAATGGACGGGATCTCGGGAAGAATATCGCTGAAACGGAGGCCTTTAAAAAATTTCAGGTAATCCAGCGGAGATTTGTACTTTTGAGTCTCGAGAAGTTTTTGCCTGAATTTTTTCCGGAAACGGATCGGGATATCGCTCATGATTTCGGTTCCGCCTGCAATGATCTTGCTGGAATTACCGCAAGCTATTGCATTCACAGCATCCGTAATTGCACGATTTGAAGAGACGCAGGCAAGTGAAATGGTATGGGCAGGGATATCATCTGGCAGACCGGCCCCCAGTGAACATTCACGGGCCACGTTACTTGTATTTATATCCTGTATTACATTTCCCATGATGACATGATCTACGCTGCTGCCATCCAGTTTGGTTTTGTTGATGAGACCGCCTATGGCAAGCCTGCCAATATCATAAGCAGACAAAGTTTTAAAATCTGTTCCTGCCCGCAAAAAAGGTGTTCGAACGCCATCAACAAACACAGCCTGCCGTGAAGAATTACCTGGTGCCATAATCAAATATATTTATTACAAAAATGATTTTAAGCCAACAATTTATCAATTTTAATTAACACCGTTAACCTAATAAAATTTTCACTCTCTTACCATCAGTCCAAGTATCAATAATCATCATCAGTTAAGAATTAAAAGATACTTTTGTAGGTATAAACCCTATGAAAAATTAGTGTGGCACCTTACGAAGATTCTACTTAATTCTTTACAATTTATTATATAATATACCGTAAATGCAGAGTTTTGTAAATCACTTTTAGGGCATGTAAAAAGAACAGAAAATAAAGCTATGGAAGCCAGGTTACATTTGGATATGCATATGGGAATGATCGGGTCAGCAACCGACTTCACCTTTAAGTGGTGCGTCAATATGGGTATGGATAAACAGGAAGCTGCACGAATGACACTCGCCCTGGATGAAATACTTACAAATATATATCTCTTCGGGTACCGGGAAAAAAGCGGGGAAGCCGAAGTGATCTTTGTTTATCATGCTTCAGAAATTGAAATTATCGTCAGAGAATATGGAGAACCCTTTCACTTCCGCCAGTATAAATACTCAAAAAGTGCTGCATTTAGTGACGGAAATTTTCAGGGCGCCGGCCTTGAATTGCTACATAATCTGACGGATCATTTTATCTACCTGAACCGGGGAAAAGACGGCAAAGAGTTCCGCCTGGTTAAAACACTTCAACGTGAACATATCTCTGATATCATTGCCAGGAGAAGCGACCACACAGAAGACACAATTGACACCGAAACCGATTACCTGGTTACTCCTGTTACAACCAGCGACGCTGAGGATATTGCTAAGCTGATTTACAAATCGTATAACTACACCTACAATAAGGAAGAGATGTACTTTCCAAAATTGCAGGAAACCGCACTACAGCAAGGCTACAAGTTCGGTACCATTGTTCGCACTTCACAAGGAGGACCCGTTGGGTACTTTGCAGTAATCCGGAACACCGATTCGCTTGTGGGAGAAATTGGAGAGGCCGTTGTGGCACCTGAACACAGAAAGCGGGGGTTAATGAAACGAATGATCAACGAACTGATCGACATGAGTAAAGAGCGGGGTCTACTTGGATTGTACGGTTTTGCTCTCACAGTGCATATTGTCAGTCAAATTGTAAACCAGAAATTTAATTTCAAAAACACCGCAATCCTTCTATCAAATCTTTACGGCGCCTCCTTTAAAGGATTTGATGAACACTATCCTCAGCCGGTTTCTGTAATTGCCGACTTTTTACCTCTCTATTCGCGGAGAACGAACTCCGTATATCTGCCGGGTTCCTATGAACCGATTCTTAAAGAGATCTACAGTCAATTTGAAGCTTCACCTGCGATAAATAAATTGCCTGAAAACATTGAGAAACCATTTGAAGAGACCGAACTGAAGCTGAACATCTCATACAGTGGCAATACGGCAACTATTGTCTGTTACCAGTACGGCAAAACATTTGAGAATTCATGTGCAAGTATTTTAAAGAGCCTGAGCGGACTAAAATTAAACGCTATCTACATAGATCTTCCCCTGGATCATCCATGGATAGATAATGCAGTAAACTGGATTTCAGGCCAGGGGTTTATCTTTAGCGGACTGATGCCTCTTATTCACAGTGAGAAAGATTTTTTCAGAATGCAAAAAATTCAGACAACACTTGATTTCAATCTAATTCATACAAAACCTGAAATGGCAGCGAAACTCAAAAATATCGTTTCAAAAGAGTACCATGAACTACAAGAAAACAAAGAATAAACTGGAAGTGGTTTTATCCACTGATTTTAACCTGAATGCAGTGAGGCAAATTCAGAAATTGCTGAAAGACCGGGAACATCTGTATATTGATACATCGAATTCCCGTTTTATTAATAGTGAGGCAATTATCTTTATGCACAGATATATGGATGAGGGAAATAAGCTTGAAATTAAAAATCCGCCAAGAATCTTTTATATCGCATTGCATATACTCGGTCTTCATGAAGTCTGGGATTTAAAAACAATTATAACACCTTAGATCTTTACACAAGTTTATGTCTGAAACCGATAATGAACGAACCGCTCTTGACCCTGAAAAACCGTTATGGGATAAGATCTTTACCGTTCACCCGCTGGTTGTGATTGGAACAGTTGAAGAGGACGGCAATCATGATTTAGCACCCAAACATATGGCTTTTCCGCTGGGGTGGGATAACTATTTCGGGTTTGTATGTACCCCGCGACACGGAACTTATCAGAATATCAAGCGCACAGGTGAATTCACGGTCAGCTATCCAAAGCCTGATAATGTGTTGTTTACAAGCCTCACTGCAACGATGAGATGTGGCGATGACGACACACTCCCCGACCTTTCTCCCATTCCTACATTTTCAGCCACCAAAATAGAAGGCTCATTCATTCAGAAAGCATACCTCTTTTTCGAATGCGAAAAGATTCAGATCATAGATAATTTCGGCGAAAACAGCCTGATTCTTGGCAAAATTATTGCTGCCCAGGCTCAAAAAGAGTACCTGAGAAATGCTTCTCACGATGAGAATGACCAGCTTTATCAGCATCCGCTTCTTGCTTATATTGCTCCGGGACGATTCGCTGAAATTAAAGAGACCCATGCGTTTCCTTTTCCCGAAAAATTCAAAAAGTAGAAAGATGATCGACAAATCCACTGCTGAAAAAATATTGACTGAATGTCAAAATAAGCAAAAGTGGTTTCTCAAATTTCTGGAAAAGCTTGTAGAGATTGAAACACCTCCGCACAATCCAAAGTCACATAAACAAGTATTTAATGTTCTTGAAAAAACATTATCGGATCTTGGCTACAGAACCATGATCACAACCGGGTCACGCAGCGGCGGCCAGCTCTTTGCGCGCAGACCGGGACATCCCGAAAAGGGATACCAGCTTTGGATCGGGCACATTGATACAGTTTGGCCAACCGGTACACTTACAGAGATGCCTTTTGAAATTTCAGGCAATCATGTTTCAGGACCCGGTATTTATGATATGAAAGCAGGGGTGACCATGATGATACTTGCCCTGAAAGTGATGAAAGAGTGTAACCTGGAACCGGAACTCTCTCCCGTTCTGTTTATTACGTCCGACGAAGAAACAGGCAGCCGGGAATCAAAAGAGAGAATTATTCAGCTTGCTAAAGCTGTTAACCGGACGTACGTGCTTGAGCCAAGCCTTGACGATGACGGCAAATTGAAAACCAGGCGCAAGGGAACCGGCCATTATGATATTATTGTAAGCGGAAAAGCGTCACACGCAGGTATTGAGCCTGAAAAAGGTAAAAGTGCTATTCATGAACTTTCACATGTGATCCAGCACCTTTTTGAATTGAACGATCCGGAAAAAGGGATTTCTGTAAATGTGGGTACGATTGAGGGAGGGATCAGCACCAATGTGATCGCTGCAAGCAGCAAGGCGTCTGTTGATGTGCGGGTGGCAAAAATGAAAGATGCTAAAGCAATCGACCAAAAAATACGATCACTCAAACAGACAATTTCAGGCACCCAACTGCAAGTTGCCGGAGAAATAGGCAGGCCGCCGCTTGTCCAGAACCAACGTAACCGGGAACTTTGGAAATCAGCAAAGAAACTCGGTGAACTTATCGGCCTGGATCTTAAACAGGGAATGTCGGGCGGGGGTTCAGATGGCAATTTTACCAGTCTCCACACAGCTACACTTGATGGCCTTGGTGCTGTTGGCGAGGGTGCTCACAGTTCTCATGAAAAAATATATTTCAGGGAGACAATAGAACGGGCAGCTCTGTTTACCATGTTATCTCTTCTTCCTGATGTAACAAAAAATCAGCAAGAGGAGAAAGCTTCGATTACTAAAGAAAAGGAGTCGCAGCTCTATTGATTTTGTTGATCACAATTTTTACCCGCAAAATTGCAATCAATGCTATTCCAAAATTTCTGTTTCAGGATTTTTCACAGTTTTTCTATAAACAGGGCGTCCTTACAGGACGGTTTTTTTCAGAGTTAGGCATTGAAACACCCGAGTTTGCAAATACAGATCACCTGAATTATTCAGTGTAATTTAAATAGTGGCAAAACGTGCTCTTCGTGTGGCTTGGTGTCATCGTGACCTCGTGGCAAAACCGGCGGTTGATCGCCAGAAGGTTCACGAAATAAATTTTAATTCTCAGGGCAACCATAGATCAAATAGATCTTTTTGGACAATCAACTGAATGGATGATAGAATCTGTATTCCAAACAGATCCGTTTCCATCAGTTTCAATCCATTGCCGTCAGTTTTAACTGACGGAATGAGGATATCGCCTCCAAATGGGCTTTAGCCCCATCACAGATTCTACATATTTGCCGGCCTGCGAGACAGTTTCATTAAAAGATTTTCTGCCTTCATCCCTCGATACTGTTCGCAGGCGATGGTAAAATACAGCCTCGGGATGTGTTGGTTTGATGCCACCAGTTTTCTATAAACAGGGCGTCCTTACAGGACGGTTTTTTTCAGAGTTCGGCACTGAAACACCCGAGTTCGCAAATACAGATCATCTGATTTATTTAGTTTAATTTAAATAGAGGTAAAACGAGCTCTTCGTGTTGCTTGGTGTCCTCGTGGCAAAACCGGCGGTTGATCGCCAGAAGGTTCACGAAATAAATTTTAATTCTCAGGGCAACCATAGATCAAATAGATCTTTTTGGACAATCAACTGAATGGATGATAGAATCTGTATTCCAAACAGATCCGTTTCCATCAGTTTCAATCCATTGCCGTCAGTTTTAACTGACGGAATGAGGATATCGCCTCCAAATGGGCTTTAGCCCCATCACAGATTCTACATATTTGCCGGGTCTGCGAGATGGTTTCAGAGACAGAATCAGAGTTCATGAATAAACCGTTGAAAAAGAAAGTATCCAATGGAAGCTCTTATACTCGAAATAATTGATAAAAGAGTGTACTTTACGTAAGTAAAAGGTGAGGCTGGAATAGATGATATTTATTTATCTGAGATGTTTCCGCTGAGAGG
>CAYVBJ010000009.1:57347-92421 GCA_964449075.1 uncultured Balneolaceae bacterium | reverse complement strand
AAGAAGCGGTTAAATAAACAAAATTGCTTTTCTTACCAGCGCAGCAGATTCACTTCGCTGATATCCACCGAAAGATTATTTCTGAATATTGCGAGAATAATCGCCAGCCCCACAACCACCTCTGCTGCAGCAACAGAAAGAGAAAAGAAAACCAATATCTGTCCGCTGATATCCCCGTGGTAGGCACTGAAAGAGACCAGCGAGAGATTTACGGCATTCAGCATCAGTTCAACACACATAAAGACCACGATTGCATTCTTGCGTGTAAGAACTCCAATGGTTCCAATGGTAAAAAGAATTGCACTTAAAGCAAGATACCAATCAATTCCTATCACTGTGAGTTCCCCTCTTTTTTAATTTTGAATTGTGCAACAACAAGGGCCCCGACAACAGCTGCTGTTAAGAGTATAGCAGTCATCTCAAATGGAAAGAGATAATCAGTAAAAAGTACATCTCCAACTGCTTCAACCGTCCCGATATGAATCATCTCTTCCGAGATTTGAGGTAACATATCAGTAATTCCGCCAAGACTGTAAAAGACCTGCCCTAAAACCACGACACCCAGCAGAAAGGCAAGAAAGTACTTTAAACGAAATGTATCCAGCAGACTCTCTTCTTCTTCGACATTGAGTAACATGATCACAAACAGAAAAAGGACCATAATTGCCCCGGCATATACAAGTATTTGAATAACTGCCAGAAACTGCGCCTGCAGAAGCAGGTAAATACCGGCAACCGATACCAGGTTAAGCACAAGAAACAAGGCACTGTTTACTGTATTCTTATTCAGAACCATAGCTAAAGCTGAAGCGATTGCAAGAACAGCAAGTATTACAAAAACGTATATATCCATCTTTTATTCATTAATTTCAGATCAGGAAAGGTAGACAAATTTGCAAATGGCATCAAGGCAGTGGGTTGTAATTTTTAAATTACATAAAGTAAAAAATCCCAATGCCCCCCACTATCCAGCAGTAGTAGGCAAAAAGATGAAATTTATCTTTTTTCAGAAGAATAATTAAGTATGTCAGTGCTGCATAACCCGACAGAAATGAGGTGATAAAACCAACAACAAGCGGCGACATACCCACAGCTACTCCCAGTTCAAAAAGATCAAGTATCTCTTTAAGCATTGCTCCGGCGAGTACCGGCAAAACCATTAAAAATGAGAAGTTGGCAGCGCTTTCCCTGTCGATTTTCAGAAAGAGTGCGGTGGAAATTGTTGAACCGGACCGGCTGATTCCCGGCATAATTGCAAACGACTGTGCCAGACCGATTACAATGCTTTTCCAGGAGTTGTTGGTTTTAGTAAGTTCTTTTGTAAACCTTGTCAAAAAGAGAAGTAACCCGGTAATCAATAAGAGGAATGACACAAGCAGTGGATTGATAAATATCTCTTCAATCTGATCTTTCAGTGTAAACCCTACAACTCCCGCAGGTACCATACTTAATAAAATATACCCGCTGAGCCTGACATGCTCATTCTTCGAAAACTCTCCCGACCTGATTGCTGCCGGTTTTAGGTTTATAAAAATATCACGGAAAATTTCCTGCAATTTTTTCCTGTAGTAGACAGCGATACTACAAAAAGAACCAAAATGCACAACAATTTCGAATGTAATGCCCGGAGCAATTTCAGAATCAAAGAGCGCGCGGCCAAGGGCAAGGTGGCCCGAACTGCTTACGGGAAGAAATTCCGTTATCCCCTGAAGTAATCCTAATAAAAATGCTTGTAATAAATCCATCTGTACTATGTTATATGACCTACGTCTCAGTGGGTTTTAAATTTGAACGGACAAGTAATGCTATAAATTCTTTACCTTTCGGGGTTTGTAAATATCGATGATTATTCGTTCATTATATCCCTCTGTTCAGAAGTCGGGAAATATACCAATATCAACTTGAAATTTAAATTAAATTATTGACATGAGTACAACCCTTGACATGCAGGCACTGGGTGAAAAAATTGAAAAACACAGTGCATTCATTGATGATATCTATCACGAACTCGATAAAGTTATTATTGGTCAGAGATATATGATCGACCGGCTTCTGATCGGTCTGCTTGCTGACGGTCATGTGCTACTGGAGGGAGTGCCCGGTTTGGCGAAAACACTTACCGTCTCCTCTCTCGCAAAGGTGATCAATACCAAATTTCAACGCCTGCAGTTTACCCCCGACCTGTTACCCGCTGATCTCATTGGTACTCTTATATACAATCAGAAAGATGGTGAATTTACAGTAAAAAAAGGGCCGATTTTTGCGAATATTGTACTTGCGGATGAGATTAACCGTTCACCAGCCAAGGTTCAAAGCGCACTGCTTGAAGCTATGCAGGAGCTGCAGGTCACAATCGGTGAAACCACCTTTCCACTCGATGAACCTTTTCTTGTTCTTGCCACCCAAAACCCTGTTGAACAGGAAGGAACATATCCCCTTCCCGAAGCCCAGGTCGACCGGTTTATGCTCAAAATAAATGTGGGATACCCCACCGAGGCAGAAGAGCTTGAAATTATGCGGAGAATGGCGCGGACAGGCAAAAAGCCGCAACTTGATACAGTGATTCAACCTGATAAAATTCTGGATGCACGTAAAGTTATCAATGATATCTATGTAGATGAAAAAGTTGAAAAATACATTGTGGATTTGGTATTTGCCACACGGCAGCCCGAAAATTACAAACTTGAAGAGTTGAGTGATCTCATAAATTTCGGCGGATCACCAAGGGCTACCATCAACCTGAACCTGGCTGCCCGTGCACATGCTTTTATGGAACACAGGGCTTATGTTACTCCTGAAGATGTTCGTGAAATATGTATGGATGTTTTGAGACACAGAATTATACCAACTTTTGAAGCTGAAGCTGAAGAAATCTCATCTGAAGATATAATTTCTAAAATACTTTCTACTGTACAAGTTCCGTAATTTTATCATATTTTTTGAATTGTTTAATTTTTTGATTTTATTTATGTAAGATATTCATAAATAAGATGGACAGTGAAAGTTAAATTTGTTCCAAAATCAGAGATTACAATTTCAAGAAAGAGTTCTTCAAAATACCAGGATCTCATTGACGCAGCAAAAAAATTAAAACCCGGAGGTAAAGCACTTCAGGTTACCTATCAGGATGAGAGAGAACTTAATTCCATGCGAAACATTATTTATTCGTTGAATAAAGAAGAGGATTTTGAAATAAGGAGCAATAAAGATGCAAAAAACAAAATTGTATACTTTTACAGGGAATAAATAATATTGGCTCTATGTTGATTTATGTGGGTTGGGATACCCGTTTGATTTTAAACACGCCGGGCAATGATTCCGCCAGAGGCCACCAACCGTTCCTGAACGGAACGAGCTTATGATACCACCTTTATTGAGCTACCGACCAACCGACCCTACGGGCCGAAAAACCATTTCAGTGCGCTGCAATCGGTTCCAAAAATAAAATTAAAGTCACACTATTCAGAAACTAAATGTCATCACTCGTAAAAATGTCCTGGAAGGACATTTGGTTGGTAGATTAATAAACTGCACCCTGCCGGCATTCGATCCGTCAGGATCGGTTGGTGAAACGCGATTTAACATTTACCCAAACAGGAACGATGCTGGTAAGAAGACCCACACAAATCAACATAGAGCCATAATATTTTGACCTATTAAAAATTCTACTACAAAAAAAAGCTTCCTGGCGAAACAGGAAGCTTTTTTAATTTTTATCTGAAAGTAACTCAGAAGAGAATTATGAAGTGTATTTACTCTTTCTCTTCTTCCTCTTCTTCCTTCTCTTTACTGGCAAGCTTTTCTGCAAGTCCGGAAACTTCGCCCAGAGTTGGTGTCCCGGTCTCAACTTTGCCGGTATCTTTAGCCTTTTTAGCCTTTTTAGGCTTTTCTTTGGTTTTCTTGGCTTCTACCTCTTTCTGAGTAATTTCAATTGTTTTGCTTGACTCATCAAACTCAACAACAAAACCTTCAACTTTATCTCCTTCACTAAAAGCAGAACTGAGATCTTCAACAGGCTCGGCAAGCTTATCACCTGGTAAAAAGGCATCTACCCCGAGTGGCAGTTTTACAAACATGCCTTTATCAGTAACTTTTGAAACTTCACCTTCCACCTTTGATCCGGGTCCGTATTCTTCAGCATATTTTTCCCACGGATTCTCTCCAACTTGTTTATGTCCGAGAGTAATTCTGCGATTCTCAAAGTCTATTGCCAGTATCACAACTTCGATCTCCTGTCCTTTTTCAACAAGATCATTCGGATGATCCACGTTTTCGGTCCAGCTGAGATCAGAAATATGGATAAGTCCGTCTATACCGGGCTCCAGTTCCACAAACACACCGAAGTTGGTGAGGTTTCTGACTGTTCCTTTATGTTTTGACCCAACCGGGTACCTTGTCTGAATTTCGCTCCAGGGATCGTTTTCGAGTTGTTTTACACCAAGAGAGATCTTCTTCTCATCCTCATTGATATTAAGTACCACGCACTCAATGATATCATCTTTCTGAACCAGTTGAGACGGATGCTTAACATGCTGTGTCCACGACATTTCACTGATGTGAATCAGTCCTTCCACTCCTTTTTCCAGTTCAATAAATGCACCGTAATCGGCAATGGAAACGACGCGGCCCTGTACTCTGAGGTTTTCAGGATACTTTTTATGGATTTCATTCCATGGATGTGGCTGAAGTTGTTTTAAACCGAGTGACACCCGTTTGCTGTTTTCATCAAATTCAATCACGGCCACATTCATTCTTTGGTCGAGTTTCACAATCTCTTCCGGATGGTCTACTCGTCCCCATGAGAGGTCTGTAATGTGCAACAATCCGTCAACGCCGCCAAGATCGATAAATACCCCGAAATCAGTTATGTTTTTGACAATTCCTTCCAGAACCTGACCGGCTTCGATGGTTTCCAGAATTTCTTCACGCTGCTCTTCAAGATCAGACTCAATCAAAGCCCTGTGAGATACAACTACATTCTCAGCCTGCATGTTTAATTTTACAACCTGAAATTCCATTGTTTTACCAACGTATGCATCAAAATCACGAACAGGACGAACATCGATTTGAGAACCCGGCAGGAAAGCATCTATCCCGAACACATCTGCAACCATTCCGCCTTTAATACGTCTTTTGATATATCCTTCAATAATTTCACCGGTTTCGTGAGCCTCTTCAATTTTCTCCCAGGCCTGCAATACATCAGCCTTCTTGCGCGACAGGATCAGCTGGCCCTCACGATCTTCAACCTTATCGAGAAAAACTTCAACTTCATCGCCCGGCTGAAGATTTTCAATCACTTTGGATGAAAATTCATTAACAGGTACAATTCCTTCCGATTTAAAACCAATGTCGACTACTACATATTTTTCATCTACCGAAACGACAATCCCGGTAACAATTTCTTTTTCTTCAATCTCATTCAGAGTGTCTTCATACATGGAGGCGAGCTCATTGAACTCAGTATCCGTATAGTCATCTGAGGCTGCCTGGAGCTGGTCGAACGTATAAACCTCTTCGTCTACTTCGCCTGTGTAGGTGTGAATTTCCTCTTCTTCAACTTCTTCAACAACCTCTTCACTGGTTTGCTCTTCATCGGAAGTTGTGGTCTCACTTGATTCAGCTGCTTCCGGCTTCTCTTCTTCTCTTTTTTCAGATTCAGTGGTTACATCAGCAGCTGTTTCCGCTTCAGCGGTCTCTTTTGTTTCAGCTACATCTGTTTCATTAAGTTCTGTGTTTTCTTCTTTCTCTTCGTTTATGTTTTTATTTTTTAGATCTTCTGTCATTTAAATAACCTGTTAATAAATAAACCGCATTCTGACTTTCAGAATGGGATTAGAGTTTATGTTTTAGTTTAAAATTCTCTTTTTGATAACTGAACTGATTTTGTTCACCTGCTCATCAAAAGTCAGCTCTGATGTATCAATATAAACTGCATCATCTGCTTTTTTCAGCGGATCAGCTGACCTTGTGGAATCTTTTTTATCTCTTTGCATGATATTCTTTTTAATATCTGCTTCCGAGATATTCCCATTTGTATGATTCAATTCATTGAAACGCCGCCTGGCTCTCTCTTCAACTGATGCATCCATATAAAACTTTAAAGCTGCATCAGGGAAAACTGCAGTGCCAAGATCTCGCCCATCAGCAATGAAGATACCGTCTTTTTTGACAGTTTCGCGCATCAGGGAATTCACATACCCCCTGATATTTTTCTTTGCTGCAATTTCACTGACATTATTTGATACCTCTTCCGATCTTATCCGGTCGGTTACGTTATGACCATTAATATTTACAAAAAAAGTAGAATCAGTAAAATCGAATTGAATTTCATATTCCGACAAAGACTCAAAGAACTTCTCATCCGATGGTTTATCTTGTTCCAGCCAGATCAAAGTGATTGCCCTGTAAATAGCACCTGAATCCAAATATTGAATATCAAGTTTATTTGCAATAGCTTTAGCGGTAGAACTTTTACCTGAACCGGCAGGTCCATCAATTACAATTATCATCATGAGAACAGCTAATTTAAATTTAATTTGAGAAAGATTCAATCTATTCTTGAATTGTGACGGGATAAATCTTAATTTTCCAAACTTTAAATATTCGGGTATTAACAAGTTTAAATCATAAAATTATGCCACAACATAAATCCGCAGAGAAACGACTGCGACAAAATGCAAAAAAACGAGAGCACAACAAGAGCAGACGTTCTAAAATGCGGACTCTCATTAAAAATGTTTTGAATTCAACTGATAAAACGGAAGCTGCTCAGCATCTGAAAAAGGCTGTCAGTCTCATTGACAGACTCTCATTAAGAGGAATAATTCATCCTAATAACGCAGCACGTAAAAAGGCCAGGCTTACGAAACATGTAAATAACCTGTAATTGTGAACACTCCTCCATCCAAAGCGCTTTTAGTAATTCTTGACGGATATGGCATTTCTGAGGATCCTGAGGTCAGTGCCATTGAAAAAGCAAACAAACCATTTATAGACTCCCTTTTCGAAAAATACCCGCATGCAGAGCTTTCGGCAAGCGGTAAAAGTGTTGGTTTACCTGAAGGTCAGTTTGGAAATTCAGAAGTAGGCCATTTGAATATTGGGGCCGGAAGAGTTGTATGGCAGGAACTTTCACGTATCAACCAGTCGATTGAAGACGGCTCTTTTTATGAAAATGAGGTGCTGGTAAAATCTTTTGAGCGAGCTTCAGAAAAGGGCCGCATTCATATTATGGGTCTCTTTTCAGATGGTGGCGTTCACAGTCATAATGAGCATCTCTTTGCCCTTCTCAGGATGGCCAAAAAGTTCGATCTGGACAAAACATATGTACACGCATTCACGGATGGCCGCGACACTTCACCCCATGGCGGTTTGGAATACTGCAGGGAATTTCAAAAAGAGGCAGAGGAAATCGGCACCGGAACACTTGCCTCAATTGTAGGCAGGTACTATGCCATGGACCGCGACAACCGCTGGGAAAGAACGGAGAAAGCTTACGATTTGCTTGTCCGCGGAAAAGGTAAAGAGTATGAAAATCCAGAAGATGTTTTTGAGAACTCCTATAATAATGATATCACTGATGAGTTTTTGGAGCCGCACCTTTTAAAAACATCTGATACCACCCGGATCCGTAAAGGTGATACCGTTATTTTTTACAACTTTCGGGGTGACCGGATGAGACAGCTGAATAAAGCGTTTCTCCGGTTTGATGAAGTCGAGTTTGAAACAGAAGATCTTGATCTGCATATTTCCAGTTTTACCTCTTATGACGATCAGTTCAGTGGTGATATAGAAGTTGCATATCCGCCGGCCGACTTAAAAAATACGCTTGGTGAATATGTAAGCAAGAAGGGATTGAAACAGCTTCGGATTGCTGAAACTGAAAAATATCCCCATGTCACCTACTTCTTTAACGGTGGAGTTGAAGAGCCAAATAAAAATGAAGAACGAATCATGGTGCCAAGCCCGAAAGTTGCAACGTACGATTTGCAGCCCGAAATGAGTGCACCGGAAGTGGCAGATAAGCTCTGTGCCGCACTTGAATCTGAAAAATATCACCTGGCGATATTAAATTTTGCAAACCCTGACATGGTAGGTCATACAGGTGTTATGGAAGCGGTCATACAGGCAATTGAGACGATCGATCATCAGCTAAAAAAGGTAGTTGAAACTGCCCGGGCTCACGGCTACAAGATTTTGATTATTGCAGACCACGGAAATTCAGATCGCATGATTGAACCTGACGGCAGCCCGCATACAGCGCATACAACCGCACCGGTTCCCGTTATTTTAATTGGTGAAGATGAGAGAGAAATTGATAATGGCATACTTGCGGATGTTGCTCCAACTCTGTTAAAAATGATGAATCTGGATCAGCCCGGGGAGATGAGCGGCAAACCGCTTTATTAATAAATTTTATCAACAACTCTTTTTCATTTCCTTTACTGTAATAATGTTTGCATTTACATTAATGCAACCATACTTTCGTAAATAAGAAGCATGAACTAAACATTAGTTTCGCTCGTTTATTTGGTGTAATTAATCATTCAAATTTAGCAGGTATCCTATGGAGGGTAATTTTTCAAGTAAAGTTCGTGACGTAATTCAGTTCAGCCGGGAGGAAGCTCTCAGGCTGGGACATGATTATATCGGCACTGAACATCTGATATTAGGAATCGTGAGATTGGGAGATGGCGTAGCTGTACGCATTTTAAAAAACCTCGATTGCGATTTATATAAACTTAAAAAAACGATTGAAGACACAGTTCGCGGAACCGGCGGCACCGTTACGGTTGGAAATATTCCACTGACAAAACAGGCTGAGAAAGTTCTGCGGATAACATATCTGGAAGCCAAACTATATAAAAGTGAAACAATCGGAACGGAGCATCTCTTATTATCACTGCTTCGTGATGAGGAAAACATTGCGGCCCAGATATTACAGCAATTTAGTATTTCATATGATGCAGTCCGGGAGGAACTCGATCTGATTATCACCGGAAATTCCCGTGATACAGGCAGAGGTGATTCCAGAACTGCCAGTGCAAGTATTTCTTCCTCAAAGGGAGGAAGTTCATCCGGAAGCTCCAGAGAAAAGAAAATGGAAAAATCAAAAACCCCCGTACTCGACAATTTTGGGCGTGATCTCACGCAACTCGCAGAAGAAGGCCGATTAGACCCGATTATTGGCCGTGAAAAAGAAATAGAACGTGTAGCTCAGGTTTTAAGCCGAAGAAAAAAGAATAACCCTGTACTTATCGGTGAACCCGGTGTGGGTAAAACCGCTATAGCAGAGGGACTCGCAACCCGCATTAATGAGAGAAAAGTTTCTAGAGTTCTCTATGATAAGCGTGTTATTGCACTCGATCTTGCAGCACTTGTTGCGGGAACAAAATACAGGGGCCAGTTTGAAGAACGCATGAAAGCTGTTATGAGTGAGCTCGAAAAAACAGATAATGTAATTCTGTTTATTGATGAGCTCCATACAATTGTGGGCGCCGGAGGCGCAAGTGGTTCTCTTGATGCATCCAATATGCTGAAACCGGCTCTTGCCCGTGGTGAAGTTCAGGCAATCGGGGCAACCACTTTAAACGAATACCGCCAGTATATAGAAAAAGATGGCGCGCTTGAAAGACGCTTTCAGAAAATCATGGTTGATCCGACAACTCCGGAAGAGACTATTGAAATTCTGAACCAGATTAAAAGCAAATATGAAAAGCACCATAGTGTTCGCTACTCCGAAGAAGCTCTGAAAGCATGCGTAAAACTGACTGACAGATATGTAACGGACCATTTCCTTCCCGATAAGGCAATTGATGCTCTTGATGAAGCGGGTGCCCGTGTTCATCTCTCAAACATTACAGTACCACAGCATATTATTGATCTCGAGGAGGAGATTGAGCGAATCAGCCATGAGAAAAACTCTATGGTGAAAAAGCAGAGATTCGAAGAAGCTGCAAGGCTCAGGGATACTGAAAAAAGATTAACCGAAGAGCTTGAACAAGCACAACGTGACTGGGAGAAAGAGTCGGAACACATTGTATATGATGTTGAAGATGAAGATGTGGCGTCAGTTGTTGCCATGATGAGTGGCGTGCCTGTCAATAAAATCAGCCAGAAAGAAGGCCAGAAACTTCTTAAGATGAAAGAAGAGCTCAATAAAAATATTATCGGGCAAACCGAAGCCATCGAAAAGCTGACCAAAGCAATTCAACGGACCCGTGCCGGCCTGAAAGATCCTGCCAGACCAATTGGCTCATTTATTTTTCTCGGCCCAACCGGCGTCGGAAAAACAGAAATGGCAAAAGTTCTTGCCAGGTACCTGTTTGATAAAGAAGACACCCTGATCAGGATCGACATGAGTGAGTACATGGAAAAATTCAGTGTGTCTCGCCTTGTTGGTGCGCCTCCGGGTTATGTAGGTTATGAAGAAGGCGGAATACTTACTGAAAAAGTGCGCCGAAAGCCATACAGTGTGGTTCTTCTTGATGAAATTGAGAAAGCCCACCCCGATGTATTCAATATTTTACTGCAGGTACTCGATGATGGCATTCTAACCGACAGCCTCGGACGTAAAATTGATTTCCGAAACACGATCATTATCATGACATCAAACATTGGTGCCCGTGATATTCGTAACATGGGAAAAGGTATCGGGTTCTCCGCTGACGACGCTCAATTCGATTATGCACAGATGAAATCGACAATTCAGGATGCTCTGAAAAAAGTTTTCAATCCCGAGTTTCTGAACAGGATTGATGATGTAATTACATTCAGACCACTTGAAAAAACTGATATCTTTAAAATTATTGATCTTCTTTCAGAAGAACTCTTTAAGCGAATCAAGGATATCGGGTACGATTTCGACATAACCAAAGGCGCCAAGGAGTTCCTGTCAGATAAAGGGTTTGATCAGAAATATGGCGCCCGGCCACTTCGAAGGGCAATTCAGAAATATGTCGAAGATCCGCTTGCGGAAGAAATTTTGGGAGCAGAACACCCCGAAGGTTCCATTGTGAAAATCAAAATGAACAAATCGAGGGACGGGCTTGCTTTCGACTGGCAATTACCGGAATCGGAAACTAAAAAAGATGATTCAGAGTCATCCGGACCAGATGATGAATCACGTTCTGAATCTGAGAAAGCCAGAACCTGATCAGATTTGAATTGAAATTAATAAAAACCCGGCCTTAAACAAGCCGGGTTTTTTTGTGTCAAAAACTGGTTCTGAATTGCAAATCCCTGTTTAACCCTGTAAGAATGTAGTTATTTTGAGATAATCTCTCGAAACTCATTCTCTCGGCCGATATAAAAGATATATTTCCGCTGAACTCACTCCTTGCAATTTGCCTTTTCCGGGTGTGTATTGCGTGCAGTTCAACGTCTCTGACAACATTTATATCACCCCCTCTCACTGATCCGCTCAAAACCAGGATCTGTTGGTCATCTGCCTGGTAGCCTGCATGTACAATACTGCTCCGGAAACTGCTGCTTGCAATCCTCTCTCCGTTACTTATATCATATACCTGAACGCGATTGGATGAAAAAAGAGTGAGGTAGTTGCTTTCACTATCTATTCTCATACCAATTAGTTCCTCAGAACTTTCCATGTCAAATAACCCGCTTCCAAACCTGTCAAATAAAATTACCTGGTCATCAGTTCCATCCTTTTTGGTGAGTAAAACAAGGAACGCCCCATTCCGGGATATCACTGCTTTCTCTATCACCCTGTCATCTGAGTTATAAAAAATATCAGTAGTCCCGTCAGGATAAACGATTTTAGCTCTCGATCCGGAGCTGTTTTCACGTTTAATCACTGGGTTATAAACCAGTACAGTTGAACCGTTTTCATCACTTATCAGCTCAGAAATCGTTTCACCGAGCGGACTACCGGACTGGTTCTGAACTCCAAACAAGTTTCTGCCGACAGCATTGAAAAAGTTGAAATTTGATATGTTATCACGAACGATATAATTACCGTTGTCAAATTGATAAATTTTTATTGATGAATCCTCCGGGTCAACAAACTCAAATTCTTTTTCAAGCAAATTCAAAGTTTCTGAGCTGTAAAGTTTATATACAGGTTTATTTCCATTTTCCATCAGGCCGATTTTATACTCATTCGGCGACAATGACCAGCTAAGTATGCCGGTAACTGATTCCCGGTTATTGTCCGACTGAATCTGAATTGAATTTCCCTGGAGATTCAACCTGCCATTTGAAGTGTTAAATGTTTGAGTATTATCTCCGGGAGCAGTCAGGATTTCAACGGACTGAGCCCGGGCTGTGTAACTAAGCAGAAACATCATTATAATTATGCGGAAAAAGTTCATCACAATTTTATCGAATTCTTATTTTGTTAAAAGTTTGGCAGCATGAAAGAAAGCAAATATAACGATCAAATGCATACATGCAATTTTCAATTATAGTACCCGTCTACAACCGGCCTGATGAAATCAGGGAGTTGCTTGAAAGCCTGGCAAATCAGACATTCACTGACTTTGAAGTGTTAATCGTAGAAGATGGTTCCACAAAAACTTGTAAAAATATCGTCCGTTCTTTTGAAAATAAACTTACGGTCAGTTACTACTATAAAGAAAATTCAGGACAGGGATTCTCCAGGAACTATGGATTTGAAATGGCAAACGGCAACTACTTTGTTGTTTTTGACTCAGACTGCATCATCCCTTCTTACTATTTTCAGAGTGTCAGTGATCTGATTGAAAATCAGAAAATCGACTGCTGGGGCGGCCCCGACCGATCGCACCCTTCATTTACCATTACTCAAAAGGCTATCAGCTACAGTATGACCTCATGGCTTACAACGGGGGGAATAAGAGGGCACAGAAAACATCTGGGAGAATATCGTCCGAGAAGTTTTAATATGGGGATATCAAAAGAGGTATATAAAAAAACAGGCGGATACAAAATTACGAGGATGGGTGAGGACATTGAATTCAGTATTCGAATACGTAAAAATGGATTTCGAACTATTTTTATTGAAGACGCTTATGTATATCATAAGAGACGCACAAATTTGTTCCGGTTTTACAAACAGATTCGGTTTTTTGGCCGGGCAAGGATAAACATAGCCCGTTTTCATCCTGAAGAGCTGCAATGGCTTCACAGTATGCCTGCCATTTTTCTAACAGGATTTATCATTTCACTGATATCCTTTGCGTTTTCATCGGGAATCTCAACTTACCTCATATATTTGTACGTAGTTTATGCCCTTTTTCTATTTCTTCATTCACTTCTTCAAAAGAAAAATGTACTGATTGCAGGAACAGCTACTTTAGCCGCCTTTATTCAGCTTATAGCCTATGGTGATGGGTTTATTCGAGAAGGAATTAAGTACATTAAAGGCGATGAATGATCTTACAATTTATGATTAATTTCTTTGCGTTCTTTTTACCGAACTCTTATCTTTAAAGTCTTTCGAAGTTTACTGAATGTTGAAATCAATAAAATTCGAAACCGGGGAGTGGCGCAGTCCGGTAGCGCATTCGCTTTGGGAGCGAAGGGCCGCAGGTTCAAATCCTGTCTCCCCGACATTTTCAAATTCTCAATTTTGAACTTTTAATTATAAATTAACGGGTGCATTGAGGACTTACAATTCAAAATTGTAAATGCGCCCGTAGCTCAATCCCGATCATTATCGGGAAGCATCCCGACGTCTGCGTCGGGAAGGTTATCAGGTTCAATGGCCTAATGCGTTTGTGAATTGTTATTTGACTTAGTTTGGCGAATCCGAGTTAACCTGAGCGCCCGTAGCTCAACTGGATAGAGCATCCCGACGTCTGCGTCGGGAAGGTTACCAGGTTCGATAGCCTAATGCGTTTGTGAATTGTTATTTGACTTAGTTTGGCGAATCCGAGTTAACCTGAGCGCCCGTAGCTCAACTGGATAGAGCAACTGCCTTCTAAGCAGTAGGTTACAGGTTCGATTCCTGTCGGGCGTACTATCTGTGATATTTGATTTACTGTTATCTTTTTTATTCGATTCTGGATGTAAAACAGATCTGAATGCTGATCTTCCGAAGCAGTGCTTCGGCCTGTCGGGCGTACTATCTGTGATATTTGATTTACTGTTTTTTAAGGCGACATGGCCGAGTGGTTAGGCAGAGGTCTGCAAAACCTCGTACGGCGGTTCGAATCCGCCTGTCGCCTCATTTAAAATAGTATTGGATCTTAAGAGTCCTGAGTTATCTTAAACAACTTTGGATTCGAGATTGGAAAAAATATTATGCCGCGTTCGTCTAGGGGTTTAGGACGCCGCCCTTTCACGGCGGTAACACGGGTTCAAATCCCGTACGCGGTACTCTACAAAAGCCATAAGGTGATATTTTATTTCACTTTATGGCTTTTTTTGTTCCTTGTACAATCCTCGCAAAATGACTTTTCACCTTTTATTGGTCTAATAGATTTATTTCAACAATTTTTTTAAGGTCAGCCCGGTTACTGTTTAAAAAAATTAACATCTTTAATCTTTTCCACTGAGCAGCGGAACAAAGCGTACAGGAATCAGATTTTCTTTTTTAAATTTTCCATCCTCTTTTTTGGTATAGCGGCGAAGCGTCTGACCCAGCAAGCCCTTTCCTACGGGCATAACCAAATGCCCTTCTGTGGCCAGCTGATCCTTCAATGCATCGGGGATATCGGATGATGCGGCAGCAGCCATTATACCGTCATAAGGAGCATGTTCAGGCCAGCCTTTGGTGCCGTCTCCGTGTTTTAAATGAACGTTGTCACATCCGGCTTGCTCCAGGTTTTTCTTAGCAAAATTAGCAAGAGATTCTATTCTCTCTATTGTATATACCTCTTTTACAATTTTTCCTGCAACAGCAGCTGCATAGCCGGATCCTGTTCCGATATCTAAAATTACATACTCAGGACCAGGATTCAATGCCTCGATAGTCAGTGCAACTACATAAGGCTGTGAAATAGTCTGATCTGAGCCAATTGGCAAAGCAGAATCGTCATATGCCCGCCCGGTCATGCTGGCCGGGACAAATTTTTCACGCGGAACAGTCAGCATTGCATCCAACACTCTTTCGTCGGTTATTCCGCGACTGACCAATTGACGTTCAACCATCTCTTCTCTTTTGTTTTTAAATTCACTCATGATTATATATTTGTATTCCAGTAGTAAATATTAAAACAAAAAACTGACCTATTATCATTTCATTCGGAAAAGCCTGAAAATAATTTCGAACCTGCCTGTATTCAAAAATTTCATCAAAAAAAGCAGCTGATATGGCGGATTACGTGAAAGATTTTCATAAAATTTACTTTATAAAAATCCGGAAAAAATATCCTGTTTTAGATTCAGATAATATGTTTAATATCTCTGTCATGCTTGTTTATAAGCATCCTGTTCTGTAACTTTAAAATTCTGTGATTTTAAAAAAATCACATCTTTTACGGAGCCCGTAGCTCAGTCGGTTAGAGCGCCAGGTTGTGGCCCTGGAGGCCGTGGGTTCAATTCCCATCGGGCTCCCTTTTTTTTAAAAATCATGAGTGTTCAGGTTTTTAAAACTCTCTTATGTTTTTAGATTCATTACTAACTAATCAGCCGCGTTCGTCTAGGGGTTTAGGACGCCGCCCTTTCACGGCGGTAACACGGGTTCAAATCCCGTACGCGGTACAAATTTACAACAAAAAAAGGATCTGACTTTTATCAGATCCTTTTTTTTTGATTCAGGTAAAACTCGGTTTTAATCACCGAAGTTACGTGATTCCTGAACCTGACCATCTGAATTCGTTTCATAAGCTTAATTAATAGAGAAATCCAAAACTTTCCTTTCAGAGTCACTATCTTTCAAACGAAAATAATTAATAACTTCACGCTGCAAAACCATTTTTATGTTCGACGAACTAAAAGATTACAAAAACACTGGTCACTTTTTCTTTAATCCTGACGAAAACCTTGCTGACTCCTGCAATGCACCAAAAAATGCAAGCGGTGTCTACTTGGTGTTTGAGCTGGCTCATGGCAAGATCAACCTGATTTATATCGGTTCATCCGGCAAGATGAAAAATAATGGCACAATCACTCATCAAAATGGCGGGCTTTATGGCCGGATTGTAAGCGGAATACAATTTGACAGACCAAGGTCAAAATCCTAACCTGAAAAGATGAAACAAGCCCGTACAGATGCCTTGGATATCTATTGGCATGAAACTATTTATCAAGGTGAGTACGATATCCCGTCTGTCATAGAGGCGCTCATTATGCAGCAGCATTATTTGATGCATGGTTCACTTCCCCGTTGGAATACAGAATTTTAGTTTTATTTATAAATTGGTTTTTCGGAAAATCTATGTCATGTAACGTAGCTTATCTCTGATTTTTTTAAAAACATAGCTGATTAACTGCAACAGGTCACTCAAAACATAACAGGATCTTTACACGTTAACATTGCTGAATAACTGTTAATAGACTTAAAAGAATGAAATCAGAAAAAATAAAAACTACTTTTTCAGAACTGATTCATGGTAATAAACCGGTTCTGGTTGATTTTTATGCCGATTGGTGCGGCCCTTGCAAGATGATGCCGCCAATATTGAAGGACCTGAAAAAGAGAATGGGTGATAAAATAATTGTTATCAAAATCGATACAGATAAAAACCGGGCTGTGGCAAGCAAGTACAACATTCGCAGTATACCAACACTAATGTTGTTTAAAAATGGCGATGTGCTCTGGAGACAGGCAGGTGTGATGCAGGCTAATCAGCTGCAAGCGATTATTTCGGAAAAAATTTAATTTTTCCATCAAATCCAGGTTTCATGCAGGTGAATCCATTTTACTCCATTAAACGCATTCTCCTCTTTTTGAAACAGGGCGGAACTCAGGCGGGTTGTCGTTTCTTCCGGAGTTGTTTGCCACTCCTCGTACATCAGCAGGCAGATATCCCCGGAAATGTATCTGCCGTTTATATTTTTGATTTGAATAGTTCCGGTATCCCACCTGCTATGAGCCATTTTTAAGCCGGCTGTCAGCCCCGGTTTATCTGTAATGTTCCCACCTGGTGATACGATTAAAAAGTCATCATCCAGTGCCCCGGTAATTCTTGAGAATGTCTTTTCATCATCCGGCAAATCTCCCTTAAACCACTCTTCAAAAAACCGGTGTAGTGTGATAACCTCTTTTTTGCAGTTCTCGATCATAACACAATTTTATTAATGATTTGCAATCTTTTCAGGCAAGCGAAAAGCTACATACTTAATGGTCTTCCTGTTTTCCAGGTGTTTTTTTTCGTAATAGGTTTTAATCATAAGATCGTTGTCAACCGATTTTTCATTGTAAATATCGTTGCTTGCATTCACAAATTCGCATTTGTTATTACGGATTGTTTCCATCGTAAATTCAAACAGCAGATCGGAATCTGTTTTCAGGTGAATCAGGCCGCCCGGTTTTAAAACCCTTGAATAAATATTCAGGAATTTAGGTGATGTCAATCTTTTGGAGATATCCCCTTTTTTAGGATAGGGATCTGGAAATGTGATCCAAATTTCCGAAATTTCTCCAAATTCGAAATATTCATCCAGATGGTCGATATAAATCCTGAGAAATCTAACATTATCCCGCCCGTCCTTTAACGCTTTTTTGGCTCCTTTCCAGATTCGGTCACCTTTGATATCTATCCCAATATAATTCTTATCGGGGTATTTATCAGAAAGCTGCAATGTGTAATCTCCTTTTCCGCAGGCAAGTTCAGCAATAATCGGGTTCACATTTTTAAATATATCCGAATGCCATTTACCCCTTGGTTTTTCTGAACCTTCAGTGTAATCGGTGTACAGAAAAACATTTGGAAATTCTTCAACTTCCCGGTATCTCTGTTGCTTATTTTTACCCATTTACGGAGCCAGCCTTTCCATCTTCCATTTCTGATTTCCGGCTGTATAGAGAATCCGGTCGTGCAGCCGCCCCGGCCTTCCCTGCCAAAACTCGATTGATTCTATCTGAACTGAATACCCGCCCCAGTTCGGGGGTTTGGGTATGGTTTTACCCTCAAATTCTTTTTCAAATTTCTTATAATTTTCAAGCAACTCATCCCTGTTTTTAAGTTTGCTGCTTTGATCGGATGCCCATGCGCCGATCTGACTCTCACGCGGACGTGTCTTAAAATAATCATTGTTGATATTTTCAGATAGTTTTCCTGCAGATCCGTTAATGCGTATTTGCCTCTCTAATTCTGCCCACCAAAATCCGCAAGCCACATAGGGCATATATTCGAGGTCGGAAGCTTTGTCGCTATTATAATTGGTAAAAAACTGAATGCCTGTTTCTTCAATCTCTTTCAGTAGCACAGTTCTGACCTCCGGACGCCCTTTCCTGTTCACAGTTGCAAGCGACATAGCATTAGGCTCTGTAACTTCCGTCTCAAGAGCTTCGGTAAACCACTCTCTGAACAGTTCCACGGGATTCTCCGGCAAATCCGTCTCGATAAGACCGCCTTTTATATACTCCCGTCTCAGGTCACTTATTTTTTTATTCATCTGTCAAGCTCTTCAGAGCATATTTTATTATTGGTTAAAATAGTCAGGTTCATTCCCCTTTTTCCATTTAATGTTACAGCCTATACTTGGTTTCTGTTCTTCTTCGGGAATCTGTTCACCCTCCAGCAAAGCATCCGCAGCTCTTCGCAAATCGCTACCGGTTACCTCATTATCATTGCCCGGCCTTGCGTCATCAAACTGACCCCTGTAAACCAGCTCCAGGTTCTTGTTAAACAAAAAGAAATCCGGTGTGCAGGCTGCTCCGTATTCCTTAGCCACTTCCTGGCTTTCATCATAGAGGTAAGGAAAGGTATAACCAAACCGCTCTACTTCCTCTTTCATCTTTTCGGGCCTGTCGTCCGGGTAGTTCTCAGCATCATTGGCGTTAATCGCTGCAATACCAATCCCTTTTTCCTGGTATTGCTCTGCAAATGCTGCAAGTTCACTCTTTATTAATTTTACATACGGGCAGTGATTGCACATAAAGATCACCAGAAGACCATTTCTGCCTTTCACATCATTGATCGAAATCTTATTGCCTTTCGTATCGGGTAAATTGAAAGACGGGGCCTTTTTCCCAAGCCCCATCATTGTTGAGTTTACTTCAGCCATTGCATTATTGTTTATTTATTGATTTTTCAGTTTCATGTTCTTAAAACATTGTAGAACCCTTTAAAATTCAGCATCTTTTTACACTATGTATAAAAAACATCTTGATGCACAGCAGCAAACGTATTTAGAAAAAGCAGTTCAGTTTTATCTCTTTTCAGGACAAAGGGAAATTACAAAATTACCTGATGCCGTTCAGGAGAGATTCCGTAATAACCGACGGGTAGCTTACAGTTTAATAAAAACCTTCATCACAGAAAGTGAATTTAAACCTGAGTACATGCAGTATCTGAATGATGAATTGAACGAATTGAGAAATCTTCCACCCGGCATGCAGAAAGAACTTTTAATTGCTCCTTCCCAGCTGCATGAAATTGAACTCTCCCAAAAGCTGCAAATTGGATTCGATGATGAAGAGTCGGGAGAGTGGGAACTCCGCTTCAATCGGAAAACAAACGAACTATTTCATTCGTTAAAAAGAGATAGTTGACCGGTTTCGGGTCTTTTGAATGATGTTCTGTTACATGGTTTTTTTCTTTTTGCAAAACCAAGTCTGTCGTAGTGAATCTGAAAGAGCCTGCGAATTTGCGCTGCATATTCACCTGTTCCCCTGAATCGCTCTCCAAACTCTGACTTATTCAGCTTTCCCTCCCTTAGGTCCAAAATTTTGTTGATTACTTTACTTTTCCTGTTTGGAAAATGATCTTCAAGCCACTCTAAAAAGAGATCTTTCACGCCGTACGGCAGCCGCAGCAACTGGTAACCGGCACAAACAGCACCTGCCTCTTTCGATTTTTCCATAATCTTTACCATCTCATCATCGGTAAGTCCCGGGATTACCGGTGCAATATTTACCCCCACGCTGATTCCTGCCTCCGAAAGTCTCCGGATTGCGTCCAGCCTCCGTTCCGGGCGGGAAGTTCTGGGTTCCATCACTCCGGCCAGGTCATTCCTGAGAGTAGTTATTGATATTGTCACATGCACTGCATTCACTTTTGCCAGTTTTATCAGAAGATCAATATCACGTGTAACCAAATGGTTTTTCGTGATGATTCCGAGAGGATGCAGACATTCTGCAAGTACACGAATACAGCCTCTTGTAATTTCAAGCTCCTTTTCCACCGGCTGATACGGATCGGTAACACCGCTCATCACCAGTGTTTGTGGTTTCCAGGATTTTTTGGCAAGCGTTTTTTTTAACAACCGGGGAGCATCTCGCTTTACTATAATTTTGGTTTCAAAATCCAGCCCTGCAGAATATCCCAGGAATTCGTGGGTTGGCCGTGCATAACAGTATACGCAGCCGTGTTCACAGCCGCGATATGGATTCAGGCTAAATTCAAAAGGGATGTCAGGGCTCTTGTTGGATGAGATTATCGATTCCGAATAATCCGTAATAAATGTAGTATTTTTTGATGGATATGACTCGGTTGCACTATCCGGATCATATATTATACTTTTGTCTGTAAACCGGTTTTCAGGATTTGCGGATGCTCCCCTTCCCCGTACAGCCCTGTTTTCTTTTACATGTTTCATACATATATGATACAGATTTTTATTGCAATAGAAAACCGGTTACATCAAAAACCGTTGCTCACCTGTATTTCCGTATTGATTTCATTATCGTATCGAAGCAACTGCCAAGTAATTCACCTGACATAATCAGCGGAGGTGCTATTCTGATCAATGAGTTCGAATGTAGAGTCCAGCCAACAATAATTCCTTGCTTAAGGCAATTCTTCACTACATTTGCTGCCAGTTCCGAACTTTCCAGCTGAAGGCCCAGCATAGCACCACGTCCGCGCACTTCCACTATCCCGTCTCCCTTTAGCATTTCACAGGCCATCTTAGCAATTTGAAAAGCTTTTTCCGGGAAATCCCCATTCAGTAGTGTTTTCAAATTGGCATGAGCGGCGGCACAACTCACCGGGTGTCCGCCAAAGGTGGTTACATGACTCAGAGGCGGATCCGCTTTGAATGTTTCAAACAATTCACTTGACGATACAAAAGCCCCGATTGGCATCCCGCCTCCCATTGCTTTGGCTATACAGAGTATATCGGGAATAACGTTGTAGTATTCATAGGCAAAAAGAGTCCCGGTTCTGTAGAAACCGGTTTGAATCTCATCAAAAATTAACCTGGTCCCGGTTTCATCACATTTATTCCTGATTTTCATTAACCATTCTTTATGAGCAGGAATAATACCCCCTTCACCCTGTATAGGTTCCAGGATCACAGCTGCTGTCTGTTCATCAATGGCATCCAGGCAGTCATCAGAATTAAAATCAAAGAACCTGACATCCGGCAGCAGCGGTTCATAGGGATCACGATAAATGTCCCTTCCGGTTACACTTAGTGATCCGTGTGTATCGCCGTGGTAGCTATTGTTAAAAGAAACCAGTTTATGTCTGCCGGTCGATTTTTTGGCCAGTTTTAATGCCCCTTCTATTGCCTCTGTTCCGCTGTTCACAAAATAGACCCGGTCGAGTGAAGCAGGCAGCCGGCTGCAAAGCAGTTCAGCAAGCTCACTCTGTGGTTTTTGAATGAATTCACCATATACCATTACATGCAGATGTTTCCTGATTTGCTTTTCAATTGCACTTACCACAGCAGGATGCCGGTGCCCGAGACTGCTCACAGCAATACCGGATATCAGGTCCACATACTTTTCACCGTCTGCAGAAATCAAATAACAACCTTCAGCAGATTCAATTTCTATGCCTAGCGGAGATTCACTTGTCTGAGCCACATGGCGATAGAAAGATTTATTTATATTTGATTTCGTTTTCTTCATTCCGTATCAAAAAATTAATTGTTTTAATTTGCAAAATATTCAATCTTATCCGAGCATACAATGCAGTTGGCACTTTATTACCGCGGTATTTCATCTCAAATGCAGAGAGTTGATTCCGGATGAATAGTTTAAGCACAATGTTATTTAACCAGCTAAATATGAAATTAACAATTCTATTACCGGTTTTGCTAATTGGTTTCTGCTTCGCTTGTGCATCCAACAAGGAATCCGGCGAAAACGATTCGGAGGGGTCGACCATTCAGGAACAGCCGGTTGCTCCGGCTCCCGGAACTGCAGTTGCCGAAATTGTTATTACAAACGCCATAAAATCTGATGAAAACGATGGCTGGATAGTAAGCTTTACGATTTCAAAAATCATTGGCTATGGATCTGCAACCAAACCTCTGCCTGAAAAAATTGGGTCTCTGAAACTTTCCAAATCCGTTTTGGAGAAATCCGGGAAAAAAGAGATTCGCAAAAATGAAAAATTGATTTTTGTTTTAGCCGGACGGCAATCGATGGATCAAAGCACTGAAAGCCAGTCCGGCTGGTCTATTATCGAAATACGTGAAATATAAACTGAATCCATGAAAAAATATTTACCACCTATCCTTATCGCATTAACAATTTTCGGAACCTTTGTCATTTTCGCAATGCTTGAAACGGAAGATAAGCCTGAAGTAATTACGGAAAAATTCAGAAGTTCTGAGTCACCCAAAGCCGGTGTTGAGATGAAAAAGGGGCGTGATGAGTTTTTCAATAAAATACTTCGTGATCCTAAGACAGGCCAGATACCAGACAGGATTCGTGAGAAGGAGATAGAATTTGCACGAAATATACCTGAAAGACAACTACTTCGGGCAAAGGGCGGGTCAACTGCCGAAATTACCTGGAAAGAGGGAGGACCAAATTTGGTTGGCGGCCGAACTCGTGCGCTGGCCATCGACCGCAGTGATCCAACGGGTAATACCATCGTTGCTGCCGGAGTCTCAGGTGGCGTTTGGAAATCAACGGATGCCGGAAACAGCTGGACGCTTACAACCGATCCGGATCAAAACCCCAGCGTTACCTCTATCGCCCAACATCCAACACAACCAAGCATCTGGTACTATTCCGCCGGTGAGATAAGGGGAAACTCTGCTGGTGCCCGGGGTGGATCAGCACCACTATTTGGAATCGGTATCTACAGGTCAACGGATAATGCAGATAGCTGGCAACTTCTGCCGGCTACATTTAACGATGATAAGGCCTGGAACAGCGAGGTCAATTTTACATCCAGGATTAAGGTGAATCCTCAGACCGGATCAGTTTTTTTAGCAACCAATGGTTTTGGCATTATACGTTCAACCGATGGATCAAATTTTACTGAAATCGTTTTGGGTACCTTTGCAGGTCATTTCTTTGTCGATATTGACATACATGATGATGGTACAATTTTAGCCTCTTTATCTGAAAGAGCAGCCGGCACCCCGGGAGATCCGCCCAACCCCGGAATTTTTTACTCAACAGATGACGGAGAGAGCTGGACCGAAGTAACACCGGTTGATTTCCCTTCCGAACATGAACGAACCGTAGTAGCCATTGCACCCTCAAATTCAGATATATTTTATTCATTTACCTACACAGGTAATGGATCGGGCTCCAATGAAGATGTTCGATTTTTTAAGTATGAAATAGCAGCGGATACCGCGTTCGATCGTTCATCCAATCTCCCTCCAACGTTTGATGTCGGAGTTGGCGGAATTAATACTCAGTTTAACTACAACATGATGCTTACCGTTGATCCGGCTGATGAAAACTTTGTTTTACTTGGTGCAACCAACCTGTTCCGGTCTGATGATGGCTTTTCGACAACCCAAACTGACAGGGACGAAACATGGATTGGAGGCTACTGGAAACGAGCAGGGCAAGATACACCTGATGTTTCAGAACCCTTTCTCTGGCCGGAACAACATCCGGATCAACATTTTGCTGTTTTTGATCCTGTAAACAGCGGTCGTGTCTGGGCTGCACATGACGGTGGCCTGAGCCTCACTCAGGATATTCGCGCTGCAGAAATTGAGTGGGAATTTAAAAATGACGGATACAATACGGTGCAGTTTTATACAGTTGAATTGCCAAAAACAGATGGTGATACGAGGGTTATGGGGGGAACACAGGATAATGGCTCTCTCTATTTTGACCACACATTACAGTTAAACCAGGATTTTTGGGACCTGTCATCAGGAGATGGTTCATATGCCCATTTTGGCCAGGAATTTGCATATGTTTCTTCCCAAAATGGCAGCGTTCTACAGCTCGATTTTGATGCAATCAAAGAAACACTCTCCCTGCCGCTCACCGCACCCGACACACTTATTTCCCCTTTTGAAATTGGCGGGCCATTTTGGACATTTATTCAGCCGCGTCAAAAACAGAACAGCCTTTTTATACATCCTTTCGTTGTAAGCCCCATAGGTGACAATATTATGTTTTTTCCAGATGGTCGTTTTCTGTTTAAGTCTACAAGCCTTGGGCAGGTTCCAAAAAACCTTGGAAGCAGCGAATCTCTTCCCACTGATACGTGGACAAGGCTCGACAGCCTGGCATTGCCCAATGACTATATCATAACAGCCCTTGAATATTCTACTTCAAACCCGCGAAATCGATTGTATTGGGGCGGAAGTAAATTCAGTCCTTCTGACAACCCGGTAATCCACCGTATTGATTTTGCACTTTTTACGGAAACCAAAAATAACCAGTTTAAAGATATATCCATTCCGGTTTCGATTGGTCCCCCACCCGGTTCTTACCTTCACGATATTGCTGTAAACGAGGCTAATGCAGATGAGGTTATTGCTGTATTTTCGAATTACAAAATTGAAAGCATTTACCACTCCACTGATGCGGGTGACACCTGGTCTGCTGTACAAGGAAACCTGGCAGGTACAGATGCAGTTCCCGGGCCTTCGGTAAGGCGGGCTAAAATTATGCCTATTGACGAATCAAGTAATTTATATATTATTGGGACAAGTGCAGGTGTTTTTACAACAACCAGTATGGATGGAGCCAATACATTTTGGGAGAGAGAAGCAACCGGCCTGCTTGGTTTTAATGTTGCAGAGGCTCTTGATATCCGAACGTCAGATAAAACCATCGCAGTCGGTACCCATGGCAGAGGTGTATGGATTGGCGATGTACAGGTAACCGTTTCTAACGAAGAGGAACTTCTTGTTGAGGCACCTGGACAATTTGAATTGAAACAAAATTTTCCAAATCCTTTTAATCCATCTACAACAATTCAGTTTGCTCTGTCAGAACCGTCCCAGGTGACCATACAAGTGTTTGACATAAATGGCAGGCGTGTTACCACCCTTCTGAATGATGAAAGCCATAATTCCGGTCAGCATGCTGTTTCATTTGATGCATCAAGTCTTGCCAGTGGTGTTTACTTTTACCGGATAAATGCGACAGCAAACTCAGGCCAGTCGTTTTCGGATGTGAAAAGGATGACACTGATAAAATAAACTCCGAAAACCGGATATCAGATTCAGTTCCGCTGTACTTCTGCTATCCGGTTTTCCAAAGATTAATCTCTGCTTTTCCACTCATTTAAAAGATCTTCAAACTCGTTTTGAATCTCTTCATTTTTATTAGTTGTGTACCATTTGTGAAGTTGTTCTGCGACTTCCTGTTTGGGTAAGTTACTCTCCTTCTGAAGCGAATTGAATAACTCTACAGCTTTTTCTGGTCGCGGACCCCATGTTCCCAGAATTTCCCGTGTTTCTTTATCAAGGCAGACCAGCTTTGGAATAGACCGGCTTTTACCATTAGTCAAAAATTGATCCATAATCTCGAGATTTTCGTCTCTCAATATGAGCTTTAACTCAACTTGATCTGATGCTTCAGCCATTTTATTAATAATAGGAAGGTTTTGAGCCGCGTCCCCGCACCAGGCCTCTGTAAGAACAAGCCAAATCATTGGACGATCCACTTCATTAAGTTCTTGTTTCAATGAATCAGACAATTCTGATCGCTTGTCGAGCCGATTCATCCTGTGAACGTTCATTTTTGTGTAATGAATCATAGCATCCGAATGATTATCTCCGGTGGTCTTTTCTTCCGAAAGTAAATCATTAATTAGATTTCGATATTCTTCGTAAGAGTACGCATTTTCGATTACTTCATCTGTTATCAAATCAACAGTTGTTGTATTCATTATTTTCTCCTTCTTTTATTTAAAAAATTTCTTTACCCAGGGTAATACCAAACAGTTGATACTTTAATAAAATAGCCAACATCAGAAAGATGACAAAGGATAAAGAAGCGATAAATTTAATTATCATTACCTGTTTATATTCTTCCTGAATACCTGTCAGTGATCGAATTCTAATCAGCAAAAACACCCATGAACCGGTACCAACAAGAGCAAACATTATAGATAACAGTAAAGAAAGGTCCTTAAATGAAGAAGAGATAAATAATACACCTGCCAGGAAAGAATATGTAAAGAAATTTTTAACCCCCTTTGTTCCGAATTTCACTGCAAAGGTAGTGTCACCGCGTGCTTTATCCTCTTCTATCTGAAAGATCTGTGACACCGGGTAGAGACTAAGTAAAATGAGGGTCGCACCTATCGAAGCAGTAATCAAATTAAAATGGATTGTTCCCCCTGCTGCAATAGAGCCCAGCAAAACGGAATTAATGCCTGTGCTGACACCAATGACCATTACACTTAAAATTGGATCTCCTTTCCACCTTGCCAGCGGTGTAGAGTAAAGCCAGAACAGGAGAAAACTGACCAGATAGATTACAGAATATAACCAGCCCACATAAAGTGCAAAAAGGAAACCTGCCGCCTGGAAAAGAAGTGAGACCGGGTGCATCCAGTCTGACATTCCGGGCGGATTTTTTAATCCGCCAATGGGTCCCTCATCTTTGTCCCAAAATGAATTGTATGCAGTAGCACCGCCAAATAAGAGTATATGAATATTTAAAAATTGTGACAAATACTGTCTCCAGTTCAGTTCAGCAGTATCGGCCATCAGTCCGCCAAGTAAGTATCCGCCGGAAAGGATCAGCACCTGGTAATGCGGGCGCAAGTGAATACAAAAATTCCAGATTTGTTTTATCATCAAAGACAATTTTATTAATCTGAATTTACAATAGAAAACTGTTACATAAAATCATTTCAAAATCATATTTTGTATACATGATGCAACTTCAGAAAGAAATCCATTCCAGCTGGCCTCTATTAAAATCATCTAGCTGGCTCGGGTTAATAAAAAAACATGAAAAAGATTTAAATCCAATACTTCAGCCATATTTTCAGAAAAGATCTGCGGGTGAAAAGAACCCTGTGATCGATTTTCTTTTTGAATATTACCGGTTCCGGTATTCTCACTTAATGAATTGGTCTCCGGGTATCGGTATCCGTCTTGAAAAAACAGAGCTGCAGAAACCGGACATATCAGAGCTTCAGCTGTCAGAAGAATCATACTACATAGACCCAAAAACAATCCCTGAAAGTCGTATAAATTCTTTTCAGTGGATATCGGAAATACTGACTTCTTCTTCTGAAAAGCCACCCTCATTCGGTTGTTTTGGTATGCATGAATGGGCAATGGTTTATAACGCAGAAAATGTCAGGCACTCCTATTTATCACTTCGCATGCCAAAGGATCAGATTGCTGAATTTGTAGAATCCAGACCATTGGTTTGCACACATTTTGATGCCTATCGTTTTTTTACCGCGGATGCCAAGCCTTTAAATAAGTATGACCCTGACAGAGAGAATTTTTCTGAATTTGAACAATCGGGCTGCATTCATACCAACATGGATCTCTATAAATGGGCATTTAAGGGCTATCCCTGGATTTCAAGTGAATTAATCCGGGAAGCTTTTTTTCTTGCACTCGAAGCCAGAACCATCGATATGAAAGCGAGTCCATATGATTTAAAAGATTATGGATATCAGCCGATCAGAATAGAAACTGAAAATGGCCGCCATGAATACCTTGAGAAACAAAAATTGATACATAAGAAATCACAGAGAATACGTACTAAACTGGTTCATGCATATGGAGATATTATACAATGTTTTAACCTGCAAAATAACTGATTAACCAGAATAGCCGGGTGACAGCTTAGTACAAAAATCATATATCGAGTTTTTCTAATTGGGTAGTGATATTTTTCCAAAATTTATACTCTCTACTTTGCTGTCAGATGTGTCAAAACTGAATCCCTCACCCGAAAACATCTCATTTGCAAGTACTGCGAAGATTACTGCCTCCTTGGCGTCGGGATCGATTCCCAATGCGGAAATACTTTTTATCTCTACATCGCCCAGTAATTTATTAATCCGTTCGAATAAAACCGGGTTATGTAAACCGCCGCCGCTTACATATACCTGGTTTACTTTTTTTTGCTGAACGAAAAACCTTATGAAGTCTGCTATTGTAACAGCAGACAGTTCAGTTACTGTTGAAATGAGATCTTCAGGAGAAACTGATGAAAGATCTATACCGGATTTACCTGCCACATTTTTAACCCAGTTATGGTTGAAAATTTCGGGACCGGTGCTTTTGGATTTTCTTATTTGAAAAAAATCATCCTTTAGTAACGCGCTCAATAATTCAGGATTAACGGTGCCGGAAGAAGCAATTTTTCCATCTTCATCATATTCACGATTGAAATAGTGTCTGGTGAGATTATCAATAAGCGTATTTCCCGGCCCTGTATCGGTCGTGAAAAAACTCAGCTCTTTTTCGGATTGCGGGGGCAGGTAGGTAAAATTGGCAATCCCTCCTATGTTGAGTAAAACTCTCGGTTCCGACAAATGGCCGAATAGCATTCCATCAACAAGAGCAGCCATGGGTGCCCCTTCACCACCTGCTGCCGTATGCTTCTGGCGAAAATCACTTACTGTTACAATTCCCGTTTTATACGCAAGATGATCACCATCCCCGATCTGAAATGTGCTGTTTACATTCACATCAAATTTAAATCTTTGATCACGGGCAG
Organism: uncultured Balneolaceae bacterium; assembly: GCA_964449075.1. Taxonomy (GTDB): domain Bacteria; phylum Bacteroidota; class Rhodothermia; order Balneolales; family Balneolaceae; genus CAYVBJ01. The sequence continues at coordinate 63,506 of CAYVBJ010000009.1, read as the reverse complement.
GATAGTGATATATAGTTTGACCATGGCTGGCAATGCAATCAACCTGATCAGTTTTCACACTCCATTTTTGAAGTGCATTCAAAATCAATTTACTGTGGTAACCGGCAAGCCATGTGTGCAAATAACAAACATCTTTCAATAGAACCGATTCGACGGATGATACTTTTTTTAACAGCTCTTTTTGATTCTCTCCGTAAGGCATTGTAATAAAGTCAATAACTTCAACTGACGTATCAAAGCCATTCCCTTCAATATCACACAACGCTATATCCAGACCATCAAGAGATGTGCCCGACATTAACCCTATAATTCTTTTTCTTTTTTTAAGTGATGTTTCTGTTAAACTTTTAATAAATGGATTCATATTTTAGAGGCAGAAGTTAAGAATTTTAAATTATCAAAATATATGTCAGATATTACAGAATCGGAGTATAAGGAATGGGAAGAAGATGTAAAATTCCTGGTAAAGATACTCCGGGAAAGTTTGGAAAGCAGTGAGGCATCTTATTATCTCGATGAACTTAATGAATCACTTTACATAGAACTTGAAGGACTTTCCGATTATTCAGATGAAGAAATTTCTGAAATCGCAGGGCCTATTCTTGAGGAGCTCGATTTGGATTTTGAAGATATTATATTGCTGCCACTTTAATATTTTTTAAATATTTAAAAGCGCTTCCATTCTTTTTGAAATCCAGCTGACTAAAGACAATTAACTTTTATGACAAACCCATTTAGAAACCAATGAATACTATTCACAGCGGATATTCAATGAAATGCATTATGTGCGGTGCAGAAAACAGTGAACACGAAACAACAACTTATTGTACAGTATGCGGCGGCGTATTATCGATTGAATACAATGAAGCACGAAAAGAGATACAGTATCCTTTAAAAGAGATTGTTCCTGACCCGCTTAAGAACCATCCATCCGCTTTAAAGAGACTGAACAGATTATCTGATACTTACCAGGCGGAACTCTTTGCGAAACTGGAATTTGAACATCCCACCGGTTGTTTTAAAGACAGAGGAAGTTATATTGAAGTTCAAAAAGCTCTTGAACTGGATGCAGATGCCATCTGCCTGGCTTCTACAGGCAATATGGCTGCATCGGTAGCTGCCTACGCATGCTATTTTAAAATACCCTGTTTTGTATTTGTTCCTGAAAGCACATCTGAAGCTAAAATCGCCCAGGCAATTATTTATGATGCAACCATTATTCGAATTCAGGGTGATTTCAGTACGTGCGAAACTCTTTGCCGCGAATTTGCCACGTCAGGAAACTACTATCTCGCGGGAGATTATGTATTCCGTGAAGAGGGTCAAAAATCATTTTCATATGAGCTGGTTGAACAGGGAGGTACTGATTTTGATTACATTTTTATACCTGTTGGATGCGGAACCAATTTTGCAGCTATTTTTAAAGGCTTCAGGGAGATGAAAAAGGCCGGCATCGTAGATCACATACCATCGCTTATTGCTGTGCAACCTGAAGAGAGCTCACCGGTAGTTGAGGGGATCTTCAAAAAGAAAAAAATTCAAAAAGAGAAAGTTACAACGATGGCATCGGCTGTTGCTGCTTCTAACCCTATTGATTTTTATAAAGTGCTGAATGGGATCAAGGTGACGAATGGCAAGGCGTTCACTACAACAGAAGATGAAATTTTAATTTCTCTCAGAGAGATGGCTGTAGAAGAAGGTCATTTTACCGAACCAGCCTGTGCCCTTCCACTGGCCGCCTTTAAAAACCATCCGGAACTATTTAAAAATAGCAAATGTCTCCTAGTTCTTACAGGATCTGGTTTGAAAGATACAAAAGTGGTTGCCAAACACTCCCTCACCCCACCCGTTTTAGAACCGGATATAGAACACATCAAAAGTTATATCAATTCAGGATTTATTGAGATGCAGAAGGAATCGTGGGGGAAGTCGCGTGATATGGATTTGGCTAATTTGAAAATGGATGAAAATCATAAAAAACTGTACCAGGAATATATTGAGCGCATCAATAAACGGGGAAAATCTTTAAAAAAGCATGAAACAGAGTACCTGCAAACCATGGTCTTGAACGAAGATACCGGACTCGATTATCCGCTTGAGGTTCTTGACTATAAACTAACCATGCGAAAAGATGAATTGATCAGTGCAGGTGTGAAATTAAAAATCAACGGAAGAGAAATTATCTCCAGGACAAAGGGGGTTGGACCTGTAGATGCAACACTGAGTGCCATTAAAGCAGAAACAGATAAAATTCTGACCCTGGAAGTAAAGAACCACGAAGTTGAAATTCTAAGCCCGGATACGGATTCACTGGTAATTGTAACTCTTACCCTTGAAAAAGAAGGTCAGCAGTGGACCGCTAAAGGCGCATCACCTGATACCGTTGAAGCAGCCATTAAAGCTTTTGAAAAAGGATTTGCAGTAGCTGTCAAGTCATCTAAAGATTAAAAAGGCTTTGAAAACCAGAAAAATATTTGTACATTAGTCTATAATAATAAGACAAATGTACAGCGTTATGGCAAATCGCGTAGAAGAAGTTGCAGTCAAATACAGTGTTTCAGAAAATGATTTTACTACCTTAAAAATCGCAACTGAAGGGGTATCTCCCGATCTGTTTTTTGATATACTTGATTTTTCAAATTTTACAAAAGATGAATTAGCTGAATTAATGGATCTCTCTTTTAAAACAGTTCAGCGATATCATAAACAGCACAAAAAATTTAATGCGCTAAACAGTGAACAACTCTTAAAGATAGTTTCACTATTTCAAAAAGGTATTCAAGTCTTTGGAAGTGCCGAATCGTTTAGTTCCTGGCTTAGAAAACCCGCTTATGGGCTTGGTAACGAGCAGCCTTTTCAGCTCCTTCATACAACAGGCGGCATTGATCTGATCATCGAAGAGGTCCATCGTATTGAACACGGTGCTCTTGCTTAAACATTAGAGAATGATCGTTTACCGAATCACGACCGAACAGTGGGCAAACCAATTACATGCTTCCGGGTATGCTGCCAGATGGAATTCAAAAGGGAATTTTGTGATCTATACAGCTTCAACCCGAGCCCTGGCCTGTCTCGAAAATTTAGTCCACAGAAGCGGGGAGGGATTAAACAGGATATTCAAAACAGTTGAAATTGATATACCCGGTTCTCTCACCATTCAAAACGTTCTGAGAACCCAATTAAAAGATGACTGGACAAAGCGGGAAAATTACTTTCAAACAAGAACCATTGGAGATGAATGGCTAAAAGAGAAAAAATCTCCCATTTTAAGGATTCCATCAGCCATTATACCTGAAGAGCATAATTACCTGATAAATCCGGAACATCCTGACTTTCAAAAAATATCGATAAAACGGATTTCCGACTTTTTGTTCGACAACCGGCTTGTGTGACACCCGCTTCTATTGACTCCATTTCTCACAACCGGCTGACCGCCGCGAGTAGATGATTGAAAATATTTTCCATTCGCCTGAATCATTAATGAAGCTGATCTCATTTTGGCCGCAATGGCTGAATGTTTCATTAAGAAAAAATCCGTAATCCATGACTGCTGTAGCTAAATCTCCGTCAATAAATACTTCAAGGTTATCAAACCTCTCATCCCAAATATCATTTTTGGAATTGCTGACCGCTTCAATAAATCCTTCAGCCGAGGAGGTCGTCAGAATGGTTCCATTCTCTGTATGGTCCACGATTTTCATAGAGATATCTTCATAAAATATCTTTCTGACTGACTCTCCATCGCTTTCGCGCATTGCATCAAACAGTGCGCTTACTTTTTCAGAGATATCCGATGTCTGGGCTATACCATTTGATGTATTTAAACAAAACGAAAAGAAGATCAGTGAGACCACCATCCATTTGGCGTTTATTCGGTTTTTAAGAATGTATTTTTCCATTTCCAACAGTTATTATTTTTAGGGTTTACGAATTTACGATATTACAATAATTGATATTACAGATCATTCAGACTTTTTATAATTTCAAAAACTTCTTCTCTGATAGCCGACATGTCCTGATAATATCCTGATTCGGTTACTCCTTTATTCTGACGGTTTGTAAGCAGAATAATTGATATCTCTGCTTCGGGTATAACCACGACACTTGTACCTGTAAACCCGGTGTGGCCAAATGTACCTCCAGGAGCATTAACTGCAGAAAAGATCTTGGGGTCCATCGCCCAGCCCATCGCATTATTGAATCCATCTTTTGTCAAAAAATTATCTATAATCTCTTTGGATATAAAATGTTGTCCGTCAAACAGACCTCTGTTTATCAACAGATCTAATAAAACCTGAATATCCTGAACCGTTGAAAATAGCCCTGCGTGCCCCGCAACCCCATTATTTGCATACCAGGCATTTCCATCATTTACTTCACCCACAAGAGTATAGGTACGCCACTCATCCCAGCTTTCCGGGCTCACCAATACTTCAAATCCGAAATCGTCATCATAAACCATTTTTTTTTCGAACGGGTTACCATGAGAAGTAGCAGCTATCTTATCGTACCCTTTATCAAGAGGATTAAAAGCGGTTCGTTTGAGCCCTAAAGGCTGATACAATTCTTGTATCAGGAACCGGTCAAGTGATAGTCCAGAAACTTTCTCAATGATATCTCCCAATAACATAAAACCCAGGTCACTGTAGTGCCTGTTTTTACCCACTTCATATTTAAGAGGCATTTCTGCAATTGCATGGTATCTCTCAATTTTATTCGAAGCTTTGTAGTAAAGAGGCTGCCATTCATATAACCCCGCCGTGTGGGTAAGCAAGTGGCGGATGGTAATGTCTGATTTTTGAGACTGATTAAATTCAGTCAAATACCGGTAGAGCGGGTCATCTGTCTGAATGAGATTTTTATCGGCCAGAATCATAATGCCCATTGTTGTTCCCAGTACCTTGGTAAGTGAAGCCAGGTCAAACAGATGGTCTGTAGTCATCACTTCGGGAGTTCTGAGTGTATCAAGATTGTAATCATACAGATGTGCATAGCCGAACGCTTTTGAATATAAAACATCTCCCTCTTTTTTTACCTGTAAAACGGCACCGGGCAGAGCTCCATTATCTATATGGGAATTCATCAGGCTGTCCAGCCGGGAATGAAGAGTGTCAGATTCAGCGGTTTCTTTTGGCGATTTACATCCGAAAAATAAAAGAAAACAGAACAAACCAATAATCACAAGCTTATAGAGTACAGTACATGCAAAAGATTTCATCATCTGCTTATTCCGGTCCATTCCCTATTAATTTGCCGGCAATTTCTTTCAAAAATTTCACAGCAACCATGGCTGTCATATTATGCAAATCCCTTTGAGGATTGTATTCTACAATATCTGCTCCAACCAGTTTTAATTTCAAATTCTGAATATAATCTAGTAATTCTCTCACCTGAAATCCACCCGGTTCATGGTGCGAAACGCCAGGTGCACAACCCGGATCAAGAACATCCAGATCGAGTGACAGATAAACAGGCCCTTCGAACTGCAGCTCACTTATTTTGTCACGATTTTTCATATCAATGATCTCAACCCCGAATTTCTCAGCCTGTTCCCGCTGATGATCATTCAGGGTGCGGATACCGGCCTGAACCAGGCGCTTTACCTTGTTTTCTTCCATGATGCGTGCAAAGGGGCAAGCATGTGAATACCGGTTACCATCCAACGAATCGTACAGATCAGAATGGGCGTCGAAATGCAGGATTGTCAGATTATTGTACAGTTCTGTAAATGCCTGAATCAAAGGATAGGTGATGGAATGATCACCACCAAGTACCAATATTTTATCATATTCTGCAAGAAATGATTGAATATCCTCTTTTATTTTTAGCGGATATTCACTTTTTTCAGATATATTCAAATCACCTGCGTCCTTGATATTTACTCCTGATATTAATTCAGTCCCGCCTTCCGTAAACATGTTTGAACTTCCTGAAAACATGACCTCTCTGATTTTTCCAGGAGCATCCGCAGCTCCTTTCAGCCAGGATGAGTTTTGATCAAAAGGTATGCCTCTTAAAAGTATGGGTTTCATATTCGTAACTATTTCTCTTCGTCTTATATTTGATTGATATGTTTACTTGAAGTAAAGAGTGGCAGAAATGTGGCTAAAGCCACTTGTTTTGAAATGACCTTTTCCCGTCAGCTAAAGCAGACGGTAA
>CAYVBJ010000009.1:0-57247 GCA_964449075.1 uncultured Balneolaceae bacterium | reverse complement strand
GATAGATGCGTGTTGAAATGGTTCTCATCGTCTCTTAGAACCGATTGGTTGGTATCACAATATAAGTGGCATTCAAGCCATCGTTCCGTCAGAACGATTGTTATCCAGTCAAGAAGAGGGCTATGTGTGTCTCAGTTCCCCGAAGAGGGAATCTTACCTAAGCATTCAAAAAGCCCATCTCCAGGAAATATTTGCATTGCGTCCCGGCATTGGATTGTTCCGGTTTTCAACACGTGACAGATGATCACGGTAACTGGAGTTCAGCAGATTGTCAAGACGCAGTACAAACGAATGGTTTCCGGCTGTCTGAAAACGATAACCGGCCTGTATACCAACAAGTGCATAACCCGCTGTTCTCTCTTCTTCGGGAGCCAGTCGGTTCTGGGAATTGGACAGTCGTACTTTGGTACTTGTCCACCAGTCTGATTGATCATATTTCAATTCAAATGATGATCGAAGCGGCGGCATAAAAGGCAGGGGTGTATTTTCAGAATTACGTTCACTTCCCTTAACAAAATCGACAACTATGTTTGTGGTCCAACGGCTTGCAAGACGGATCGCTGAAGAGAACTCGAATCCAATTAGTAATGCATCAGCAGAGTTATATTCAAAGATTGGAAGATTCGATGCCTGATCAACATTTCCGGTAGGTGTAAATTTTACAAAATTATCAATCCGGTTTGCGAAACCGGCCAGTTCCAGTGATAATTTCCGGCTGTTATATCGGACGAACAGATCAGTTCCGAGACTGGTTTCGTTTGCCAAAGTCGGATTACCTATATCAAATGTGCCGTTGCCAGGATGGGGTGAGTTCGAAAAAAGCTCTTCAACGGTAGGCGTTCGAAATGCCCTTGCAATTTGAGCTCCTATTTCCACATTCTGAACCGGTCTCACATTGAGTCCGACGGATCCTGAGAAAATAAGATCATTTCGTTTTTCAAACTCAGAGAGATCCGTAAATTGTTGATTCTTCAATGGAACCATTCTGCGAAATTCAAGACGGGTGCCGGTTTGAAGTGATACGGCCTCAGACAGACCAATCTCTTCAAACAGAAACCCTGCAATAAAGAAGTTTTCCGCATCAGGTGTGAGAGCTTCCGCTCCGCTTACATTCAACTCACGCCAAAAGCCATTCACTCCAAAAGCCCCCGATTCAAGAAAACCCATCTGGTCATGCGTAAAAGTAACAGATGTACTTACACTCAGTTGTTCAAACTTTAGTTCAAGGTCTTTTTCAATATTCCCGGATTGAATGCCATCAAATTCAAGTTCATCATGTTCATAGCGGTTCAGCTGAACTCTGAACTCAGCATTTTTTACAGGTCCTTCTAAATCAAGAGATGAGATGGACTGAAACTGAAACCTCTTTGATTGCAACTCAATTCTGTCATCCGGGTCATCAATTCCCTCGGGTAACCCATAGTCAAGGTTCATGTATGAGAACGCGGCGCCAGTTTTAAATCGCTCTTTTCTATAACCTGCTCCGGCTGCAAAATCATGACTGCTGATGAAGCTCTCAGGAAGTGTACCGTCGGGAGTCCGTACATTTCCAGCTTCCCGGAATGATCCCCTGCCTGTGAATGCCCAGTTTTCGGTTCCCTGCTGAAGCTGAAACAAGCCAGCACCCAGTTTATTAACAGTAGCTCCCTGGGTGGAAACATTGCCAGAGATTCCCGGATCCCAGTTTCGTGGCAGATCATGACTGAAGATATTAATTACACCGCCGATAGCACTTGACCCGTAGAGCAAGCTTGCCGGACCGCGCACCACCTCAATTCTTTCGGCCATCAGGGGTTCCATTGAAATAGCGTGATCGGCTGCCGTTTCTGAAAGATCACCCATCCTTTCACCGTTTTGCAAAATCAGTACCCGGTCGCCGTCCATACCCCGGATCACCGGACGTGACGGTGCTGAACCAGAAGAGCGCATTGATACACCCGGACTACCATCCAGCATCTCCCCAATTGAGGGTGCTGCGCGTCTTTGCAGATCTTCTCTTGTAAAAGCCTGCGCAGGCTGATACTGCACATTTCTGCCGGCAGGAGAACTTGTAACAATGATATCATCAGATTCTATAAGGTCCGGTTTCAAATAGAGTGTCAGTGTTTCCTCTTCATAAGGAATAGCTACTGTAACGTTTTGCATCTTAAAACCGATAAAACGGATTTCAAGAGAATATGTACCCGGCGTCAGATTATTAAATTGAAATTGACCGTTTTTACCAGTCGATGTTCCGGTTTCAAGCTCCTCAATAAAAACGGATGCTCCTGCCAGTGGTTCTCCGTTTTGAGCATTATAAACAATACCTCTAAGTGAATCGGCGCCGCTTTGAGAGTTTGCAAAATTCATGGAAACTGAAATTAAAACAATCAGCAAAAAAATTATTTTTTGGGGCATTATCTAAAAACTGTGATTAATTATTATTACAAATATAATTAATTTTTAGACAAGACTAAATTATAATTTTGCCAAATATTTCCACATATTGATATATAGTATGTTCATTAGACCCGCGTTCGGTCAGGAGCGGTTGTTGAGATAGTAATTGGCAGTTACGCCGGAAAGATGATGGAAAGAGTGAATCACATAAATCAACACAGAATCTATTCTACAGGAACCGCATTTTCGAGCTGGTATAAAATTCCCATGCTTGTGTCTTCAACCAGTTTAAAGGTACCCTTCATCTTAAATTGTGATGTTTTATAGTCGACCGGTTCGTCTGAGAGAATATAGACCATGGACTCTGCTTCACCGGGGCCGCAGAAAAAACAGTCGCTCATTGGAGTGCTGCTTAACAAAAAAGTTTTATGTTTCCGGGAGTATTCGAGCGGAAACATAAAACCTTCAACAATCACTTCCCTGCCATTTAGTTCTTTTGCCTCTTTACTGAATACCGCTTCATAAAAATCGCCATCCCATTTCCATTCTACATTGGCCAGGGTTTCCCATTTAATCGTGATCACCTCACTCTTTTCAGAACCGGTTAAAGTTATATCATTCGGATGGAGAGCAAAGCCGCTAATTTCAGTTGTAATAATGAGAAGAGGAACAAGCATTATTTTTTTCAACATAATATTCAGGATTTTGAGAGTGTTTTTGCAATTTCGGTTCTGTATGCCTGTATAGCCGGGACAATGGATGAAATGACACCAATACCAACAGCTAAAATAATAATTTTTACTTCACCCGGTAAAATAACGAAGCCCCGGATGGCAAATTGTTGAGCTTCAGACATCCAGTAGCCGATACCTTCAACAGCCAGGTGACCTAAAAGGAGACCCAGCAGTCCGCCTGTAAAAGAGATGATCACACCTTCAATTAAAACATGGGAAAATAGTTTAAAACGGGAACCACCGAGTGTTCTCATAATCGCAAGATCATATTTTCTTTCACGCATTGAATTCATCAGTGCAATAAAAATTCCCAGGATAGCAGCCAGTATCAGTATATAGCCAAAAATTTCAATTGCATCCAGGCCAATGCCAAGTAAATTGAGAAGTCTTGTGATTTCAAATGCAGGTGATGCGGCCTGCATGGATGTTTCTACATTTACAAAGCGGGGAAACTGGGCAGCACCAAGCGGTGAGGTGTACTGAATCAGCATTGAGGTAAGATCTTTTTCCAGGTACTTATCCTGCAGATAACTTACATCTGTAACTGCTTTTTCATCCGGGGGATTCTCAGAATCATCATCTTCATGCAGATGATGATCGGATTCATCCAAATCGCTGCCGGATTCTGGACCGGAGGCGGACGCTTCGCCATAGTCATGAATTCCCCACATTGTTTCAACAGCGGAAAGTATCAGCCGGTCGATCACTGTTCCGGTTTCCGAGAGTATCCCAACCACCTCTAAGCCGTGATCCTGATGGCCCGTCCCTCCTTCACTGAGGCCATGGCTGCTGATAATTTCATCACCAACAGATAAGTTCTCTCCGGAAGCAACATCCGAACCTATGACAACCTCAAACTCCCGGTTCCATAATGAACCTTCCTTTATCGAAGCATTGTAGTGATCAAGATACCGGGCAGTTGTTCCGACAATTCTGAAGCCTTTATAATTATCACCCAGTGCCAGTGGTATTACAGATTCAACCATACGATGGTCAATCAACTCTTTTGCCTCTTTCAGCTTAATATTACCGGTCGGAGAGTCAATGTGAAAAATACTGGATAGAATCAGCTGAATCGGGCTTCCTTTGGCCCCGACTACAACGTCAAGCCCCCTGGCATTTCTCTGCAGATTTTCCTCAACCTGGTTTGAAAAAAGTAGCAACACTGTAATTGTTGCGATTCCAAAAGATAGAAGCAACACATTTAGCAGCGTATTTAGTGGTCTCCGCTTCAGGTAAGAAAAACTGAGTTTAAGGAGGTTCATTTCAAACGCTCATCTTGGTTGGCTGCGCAATCCCAATACTTTTACTGAAATGAGATTTCACCCGGCTGTCGTGAGTAGATATAATCAGTGATGCATCATATAGTTGTGCCTGCCCTTTTAACAATGCAATTACCTGCTCGCTGCGTTTATCATCCAGGCTGGAGGTAGGTTCATCAGCTAAAATCAGTTTGGGATGATTTACCACAGCTCTGGCAATCGATACGCGCTGCTTTTCACCCTGACTCAGTTCATCAGAAAACGAGCTTTCCTTTTCCGGAATATCCAGCTGCTTCAAAACTTCTCGTATTCTTTTTTCATTTTGTTCTACTCCGGCCATGTATTGGGCAAGGCGGATGTTTTCAAAAACAGTTAAGGTGTTCACAAGATGCATTTGTTGAAATATGATACCGATTGTTTGACCCCTGAACTTATCAAGATTGCTTTCCGACAGGAAATATAATTCAGTATCATTGATAAGTACTTTCCCGGTCGTTGGGCTGAGCAGGCCGGCTAATACATGAAGCAGGGTGGTTTTTCCGCTTCCGGAAAGTCCATGTATCAATAGTTGCTCACCCTGATTCAATATGATATCAGGTAAACTGACTATATTCTCACTATCGTAATGATGGGCTGCATGTTGAAGATTAACCATTGTAATCAGTTTCTTTTAAAATTTTTCTTCAACACAATGATGGCACTCAACCCAATCTTCATCAGGTATTTTTTTCATTGCAGAACTGCTCACGCCTCTCTCAAATACCGGTTTATAGAGCATATCTCCGCTGTTGTACTCCTTTCCGCAGGAGTGGCAGGGTGTATTGCCATCAATCTTTAGAGTTGTATAACCAGTAATTACCCAGCCATCGTGGCCTGCATGAGTAGCAAGGCTTTCAAGTGCTGCTCTCACCGTTTGCGACTTATTTCCTTCATAGTACTTTTGAGAAAGTTTTGAGAGTAACTGAACCGTTTCATAATCAAGTGTAAAATTCAATCTTTTCAATGTGCTTCCAGGTTATTTACTTCAGGGTGATGTTCATGATTTTTATTTTGACAGGTTCTGTGGTGGCGATAATTCATCCAGTGCCCTGCAATCAGCATAACGCTGCCAATCAGTGTAGCTGTTGTTTCAAACCAGGCTCCTATCCAAAAATGACCTATTAACCAACCACTTACTATCAGGAGAAAACCGGATACCAAAAATAATATAATTTTTTTATTGAAATGGCTGCGCCTGGCGGCAAAATAAACAACAGGAAGCAGAAGGCCGATAAAAACGGGATGAGCCCATTCATGTATTGTAAATGCAATCGGCCACAGGGGCAACGTGGTGATCAATACCGGAAATAAAAGACAGTGAACGGCACAGATTCCAGATACACTTAAACCGATTCTATCCCATAAACCGGTAATTGTAATATTTTTACTCATTTGTTTTACTTGATATGACTAAAGTGTGTATAAAAATACACACTATTCATTTTAGTATCAAGCAGGGTTCGCAGTTATCTTTCTGAAAAGTGTACTTCAACCAGGTCTTATATTTTTCTGTATATTTATTTAATTACGCTTATTAAATTTACCTGGTACCAAATTTTTATTTTTGCATGGAAAAATCAAACCGGCTTGAAGAAATTCTGAACAGAAACAGGGAATGGTCGAAATCTCTCAAAAAAACTAATTCTAAATTCTTTTCCGATTTATCAAAAAACCAACACCCCCAGATTCTCTGGATCGGATGCTCAGACAGCAGGGTTCCGGCCAGTCAAATAACACAATCGGAACCGGGAGATCTCTTTGTGCATCGAAATATTGCCAATCTTGTTCTGCATTCCGACATTAATTGTCAGTCTGTTTTGCAATATGCCGTAGAAGTCTTAAAGGTCGAGCATGTCATTATTTGCGGACATTATGGATGCGGGGGTATAAAAGCCGCACTTGGAAAAGAAAAATTGGGACTTATCGATAACTGGCTTAGAAATATAAAAGATATCTACAGCCAAAACATCAAACAGATTGATAATTTGAAATCGGAGCATGATAAAATCAATCTTCTTGCTGAATTAAATGTTCAAAAACAGGTACAAAATGTTTGTCAAAACCCATTTGTTCAACAAGAGTGGGCTGATGGACGCGAATTGTGGGTGCATGGTTGGATTTATGACCTGGAATCCGGGTTGTTAAAAGACCTGGAAATTTCAATGGGATTAGACGAAGCAAAAGCCACTGTCTGACCGCGATTCAGGGGTTACAGTTCGCACAGAAGGTTGCATCCGCATATTTCAGATTGTCATCTCTTTCGCGCTCCACTGTATGCTTGCATGCTAAACAGACCCAGACTTCATATAAAATCATATCCGTCGGAAGATGGCAAAATTCACAGGGAAGACCCGATTTTTTATACATCACACCCCAGCCGGGCGTTTTGCAGTTCGGGCACCTATTTTTAAGGCGTTCTGCTAACCTGCCGCCAAGCTCTTTAATAAAATCCATACGGGTTGGATTCATGTGAGCCCGCATATCTGTTTCGACTACCGCTTTTCCTGTTCTTGAAACTTTACAGCATCGATCTATGGCAATTTCAAGATGATCATAATCTGTTATACCCTTATATACCTGAAATCTTTTGCACACTTTTGAGATCCAGCCGGTTTTCTCTGGCCTAACAGTCATTGCTTGGCCCGGAAAACCAGTACTATCTATTTCTTCACGTATCTGTTCAAACCCGGTACAAGTAAAGGAATCAAAAGGAGTATTGTACGAATGTGCTGTCTCGTAAACACTGATTCCAAGAGAGTCATCGACAAATACAATAGTTTCCGAATGCAGTTTCATGAAAGGCAGTGCCGGGTCAGGGCCGAATGTACCTTCGGTTGCGACTCCTCTTTTGATTCCTGTCAGTTTCATACCCAGTTCTGTTTTGCGTATCGCCGTGTCGATACTTCTCTGTCTTCTGGGAACTTCACCTGTGAATGTACCAAGTAAATCCGTGTCTATAGAATCAGGCAAAATAAGCTGCAGTCCTAATTCGCTCTTAAACCGGGCTTGCAATGCATTTTCTTTGCCATGCATAGTTGCAATTACACATTTCTTGCCACTGAATGGGGATGTTGACTCATTCACCCTGTCCAAGTGAGTATGCTCTCTCACCGTCAAATTCATAGAGATTTTCGGTTTTGATGATGTCGAGATTTTGATTGTCAAGTTCAGAAAGAAGATTGATAAGATCTTTTTGATTAACTACTCCGTTAACAGACTGGAATCTGCACCTCCAGTGATCCGTGCAAAATGTTTCATCAAGGCCATTAGGCCAGACTTTGGTACCGCGATTTGTAAACATAGTAAGCCTGAATCTTTTTCCAGCTCCTTTTTGAAGTAACTGTGCCAGTTTCTCCGGGTTATCCGGTTCCCAGTAGACAAAAACGTCAATTCCTTTCAATTCACGTTTTACACTGAGTGCCGGTTTTTGATCACTTCGGCTCAATTTTAGCTCAACACGAATTTTTGGTGCATTTTCGGGATAGGACACCGAAGGTATATGCTCAGGAAACCGACCAAGCCTGCTGATCACAGCTTCTGTAAATAACTCGGTTGATGCTTTTTTAGTGGAATGTTCGGGATTATAGATATCGGCAGTATGAACTCCATCTTCAATGGTTTTCAGCCAGGCATTGTGTATCCTGGATGCTGCTTCAGACTGACCAATATGCACAAGCATCATTACCGAGGCCATCAACAGACCAGAAGGATTTGCCAAATTTTGTCCTGCAATATCAGGTGCAGAACCGTGAATAGCTTCAAACATGGCGCACTTATCTCCAATATTTGCAGAACCTGCCAGGCCAACTGAACCTGCGATTTGAGCTGCAATATCAGAAACAATATCCCCATAGAGGTTGGGCATTACTACCACATCAAATTTTTCAGGCGTATCTGCCAGTCTTGCCGCTCCAATATCCACTATCATATTTTCAGATTCAATCTCAGGATACTCTACGGCCACCTCTTTAAAAACATCGTGAAATAAACCATCGGTGAGTTTCATAATATTATCTTTTGTGAAACAGGTCACCTTCTTTCTGTTATTGGATCTTGCAAACTCAAATGCAAACCTGACTATCCGTTCGGTTCCGGGTAATGTAATCAGTTTGAGACACTGGTAGACTTCAAAAGTTTGTCTGTGTTCAATTCCCCCGTACGTATCCTCTTCATTCTCCCGTACTACCACAACATCCATCTCAGGATGCATGGTTTTTACAAAGGGAGAATACGCACGGCAAGGCCTGACATTTGCATACAGGCCCAGTGTTTTCCGAAGTGTTACATTCAGGCTTTTTACACCTCCGCCCTGTGGGGTGGTCACCGGAGCTTTCAGGAAAATTTTGTTCTTGCGTATTATTTCCCATGAAGACTCTTCAATACCAGCTTTAAGACCTTTTTTATATAGATTTTCTCCAATTTCAATAGTCTCGGTGTCTAATTCAGAACCCGCCTCTTTCAGAATAGCAAGAGTAGATTTCATAATTTCAGGACCGATACCATCACCGCAGGCTATTGTTATTTTTGTTGGTTGACTCATTCCTTCTGTTTTTGTTTGAATTGATTCGCAGAAAGGATAAGGTCTTTTAAAAATTAATGATAATTAATACATTTAATGTCATCTATAAACAAATTATTATGAATTTTACACTTCACCAGCTTAATATATTTCTCTCGGTTTCCGAACATCGCAGCATGACCCGTGCTGCCAAAGCACTTCATATGACACAGCCGGCAGTATCGATTCAAATGCGGCAATTACAGGAGGCAGTGGGTATCCCCCTGGTAAATATCGCAGGGAAAAAATTATACCTGACTGAAGCCGGTGAAGAGTTTCATCGTTTTTGCCTCAGGCTTTCAGAAGGGAAAGAACATTTTGAGGCAACCGTTTCACAGTTAAAAGGCGGGTTAAAGGGAAAACTGACAGTTTCGGCAGCATCCACAGCAAAATATTATTTACCATACCTTCTCGGTGAATTTCAAAAGCGCTTTCCGGAAATTGAGATATCACTAAAGGTTACCAACCGAAACGAGGTTTTATCGCATCTTCAGGAGAATCAATACAGCATTGCAATACTAACACAGGTACCTGATGACGATACAATTGAGTCAATTCCTTTTCTTGAAAATCCTCTGGTCATGGCTGCTCATCCAACTCATCCGTTGGCAGGAAAAAAAATCAGTTCATTAAAAAAGCTGGAAGATGAACAATTTATATTTCGTGAGAAGGGTTCCGGAACAAGAATGGTTATGGAGTCTCTTTTTCAGAAAGCGGGAATTGATCCGAAAATAACAATGGAACTGGGCACGAATGAGGCTGTTAAACAGGCAATAATGGCGGGAATCGGAATTTCAATGATCTCTGAGCTTAGCCTGGTTACTGAAAAGACCCTGAATAAGATCGATTCGCTGACAATCCGTAATTACCCTGTCACTACCTACTGGCATGTTGTGTATAAGAAAGAGAAACTGCTTTCGCCGGTAACACAAAATTTTATAAGTTTTTTGTCAGAGCCCGGTATCAAAAAATACCTGCCTTAAATTTCAGGAATCTTTTTTCTGATATACCGAACCCGGGTCAAAAACCGGTTCGGAGATAAATTGCAGCTTGCCCTTTTCAGGGTCCAGAACTCTGTAAAAGCAGGATTTAAAGCCGTTATGGCAACTGCCGGGCTTCTCCATTTCAACCCGGAGCTGAATCACATCCTGGTCACAGTCGACCAAAATCTTTTTGACATGCTGAGTTCTTCCGGAGCTTTCACCCTTCACCCATATCTTGCCTCTGCTTCGGCTGTAGTATGTAGCTTTGCCGGTCTCAATGGTAAGTTTTAATGCTTCTCTGTTCATCCATGCAAACATCAGTACCTCCCTGGTTGAGGCATCAACAGTGATACAGGGAATACGGCCATCTTCATCGAATTTTGGTGCGAAATCGGTACCAAATTCCACCTGCTTACTGTTTATTCTGTTCTGAAAAAAATCTTCACTCATAGCCTTACTTACCCATTTTGCTGATCTTTTTTTGGAACCGGGTCGTAACCGTCTGTTCCCCACGGATGACAGCCGGATAACCGTTTAATTCCCATCCAGAAACCTTTGATTGCACCCCACTCTTTCACTGAATCAATCATATAGGTGGAACAAGTTGGATAATGACGACAGCTTGGCCCAAGCCATGGTGAGATTGTAAGCTGGTAGAACCTCACCAGCTTAATTAGAAGCCATGAAATGATAAAATTCACTTTTTTAATCATTTATCTGAAATGTCGTTTTACCGCCCTTCTCATCTTTTAAAGCGATACCAATTTCGGCAAGCTCATCCCTTATTTTGTCAGATGTTTCAAAATCTTTCTTCTGCCTTGCTTCATTACGAATGTCAATCAACAGCTGAACCAGGTCTTCGGTCTTGCCATCCTGTTGCGTCTTCAGGGGTTTAAGCCCCAAAATATCAAACGTAAAACTTTTAAAAACATTTTTGAAATTCTCAAATGCATTTTCAGAAACTTTGCTTAAATCCTTTTGCTGATGATAAAACGCATTGATCTCAGACGACATATCGAACAGAGTTGCAAGTGCCTGAGCTGTGTTAAAATCATCACTCATTCTCTGGTAGCACTGATCCGCAAGCTCATTTAATCCATCATCAAGTTCACCTGATTTGCCAAGCTTATCTGCAGGAAGATTGTCCAGATTTTTAGCGGAATTCATTAATCGCAGTAACCCTTTTTCAGCGGCCTGCAGTCCTTCACTGGAAAAATCAATCTTGCTGCGATAGTGAGACTGCAGTATAAGGAAGCGGGCTGCCATTGGATCATATGCTTTTTCGAGCAGTTTATGATTTCCTGTAAATAATTGTTCGAGCGTAATAAAATTACCGGCTGATTTACTCATTTTTGCACCATCAATGGTGATCATATTGTTATGCATCCAGTATTTTGCGGGCTGTTTACCGAAAGCTCCCTTGCTTTGAGCAATTTCAGCTTCATGATGTGGAAACTGCAGATCAAGTCCTCCCCCATGAATATCAAACTGCTCTCCCAGGTATTTGGTACTCATTGTAGTACATTCCAGATGCCAGCCCGGAAAGCCTTCACCCCAGGGTGAATCCCATCGCATGATATGTCCGGGTGTAGCTTTTTTCCAGAGAGCAAAATCATGAGGGCTCTTTTTCTCTTCTATCCCTTCTGTGTCTCTCGATCCGGATTTCAATTCATCCAGCACTTTACCCGAAAGTTCGCCGTAATTTTCAGATTTTGCATATTTTCCAAGATCAAAATAGACATTTCCGTTTACTTCATAAGCCCAGCCGTTCTCAAGAATTTTTTCGACAAGCTTAATCTGCTCAATGATATGTCCGGTTGCGGAGGGCTCAATATCCGGCCGGATGCAATTCAAGGCGTCCATGCCATCATGATAACTGTTGGTATAGTGCTGAACAATCTCCATCGGCTCAACTTTTTCAAGACGTGCCTTTTTCGCAATTTTGTCTTCACCGCTCTCAGCCTCTTCATCTTCCAGATGGCCTACGTCGGTGATATTGCGCACATACCTGACCTTGTAACCTGATGCTCGAAGATACCTGAGTACAACATCAAAAGTAATCGCAGCACGTGCATGTCCGATATGGGGATCCCCATAAACCGTAGGACCACAGACGTACAGTCCAACATTTGGGGGATTTATCGGCTCAAATTGTTCTTTCTTCCTGGTAAGACTGTTGTAAATCGCTATTGGAAAACGTTCAATACTATCCGTCATTTTTTACCGGATTACAATTCCGTTTCGTTCTTTATATAATCGATAAATCTCTGCTGTACCTGTTCATCTCTGAAAGCACCGCGGTAGTCGACCGTAACCGTGCTGCTTGTTGTATCTTTAATTCCCCTTGTAGATACACAGAGGTGTTTACTGTCGATATAGACAGCGACATCTTCAGTATCCATCGCATTTTGGAGTTCATCTGCGATCTGCAGGGTCAGTCTCTCCTGTACCTGCGGCCTTCTTGCAAAATAATCTACAATACGGTTAATTTTGGATAATCCGATTACAGTTCCATTGCTGATATAGGCAACGTGAGCCTTTCCAATAAAAGGCAAAAAGTGGTGCTCACAGAAAGAAGTAACCTGAATATTTTTTTCCACAACCATATCGCCATAGTCATACTTATTACCGAACTTTCTTGCCACAGGTTTGTTTTCAGGTTTGAGTCCGGAAAATATCTCTTTGACAAACATTTTAGCGACCCGGTCGGGAGTACCGCTCAGGCTTTCATCATTTAAATCAAGTCCCAGGGTTTCCATTATAGTCTTGAAATGCCCGCTGATAATCTGAATTTTCTCGTTATCACTCAGATCAAATGCATCTTTTCTTAAGGGCGTCTCGATGGATGTGCCAACATGATTGTCACCAACTTCATCTTTCACATCCGGATTTTCGGGAATTGATTCCAAAATAATTTTTTCGTCATTCATAATAAAAATTCTGTTCTGTGTATCTAAAAGACTTTAAAGTTACGGGTTCATTTAAACATTTCATAACACCGGTGATTTTATCGCAGAATTGACCGGTTCATCATTTAGAATTGAAACCGGGTGCCTCTTATAACCTCAATTGCTATTTTTTCTCTTCTTGAAGTTATTGATGATTCCTCCGTCAAGTATTGCTTCGAGTTGCCTGTCGCTGAGTGACAATGTTGTTTTAATTTTACGCTTTTTTGTTTGATTATAAACGATAACCTGATTCGTTTCTTTCACCTGATCTCTCACATTTTCAACTTTCAGGATGTCACCCTGATCTATTTCATTCAGATCATCCGGGTTTTCGAATTCAAGAGGAAGAATTCCAAAGTTAACAAGATTTTGCCATCCAATTCTTGCGTAACTGGTTGCCAATACAGCTTTCTGTCCGAGATAACGCGGAGCGATAGCAGCGTGTTCCCTGCTTGAACCCTGTGCATAATTTTCTCCAGCTACCACAATGTGGCCTCCATGCTTTTCATTAGCTTCAACTGATCTGTCATAAAAGTTTTCATCTATCACCGTAAATGTAAACTTACTGATTTCCGGAATATTACTTCTATAGGGTAAAACTTCAGCGCCGGCTTTTAAAATTGAATCCGTTGAAATGTTGTCGTCCATTTTCAGAAGAACCGGGACTTCAAAATCACCCAGTTCATCAAAATCCGGCATGGTCGATATATTCGGTCCTTTTACCAGCTCTTTATGTTCCTCTCCGTTCGGCTCGGGTGCATGAAGCATCTCTTTATTGATAATATAATCTTCCGGCTCGGAGTATTTCGGATACTTCATATCATATAGATCTTCAAGCTTTCCGGGATCTGTTATCTTTCCGGTTAAAGCCGAGGCCGCGGCTGTTTCAGGGCTGCAAAGAAAAACAGAATCTTCTTTTGTGCCTGACCTGTCAGGAAAGTTACGCGGAACAGTCCTCAGGCTGTTTCTGCCCGTAGCCGGCGCCTGTCCCATACCTATACACCCATTGCAGCCCGCCTGGTGAATTCTCGCTCCAGACTGAACCAAATGGAGCATGGCACCGGTACTTACCATGTTCTCTATGATCTGTCTCGATGTAGGATTTATATCAAAACTGACATCGTCGTGAGCTCTTTTATTTTTTACGATTTCTGATGCAACCCAAAAATCACGAAATCCGGGGTTTGCTGAAGAACCAATATAGGCCTGGTAGATATCATCGCCTTCAACTTCCGAAACCGGAACTACGTTAGCGGGGCTGCTCGGAAGAGCAATCAGCGACACAATATCATCAAGTACAATCTCTTCATATTCATCATACTCTGCCCCTTCATCCGCTTTTAGTTCACTCCATTCATCTTCACGTCCCTGTTGCTTCATAAATCTATGAACTTCTTCATCAGACGGGAAAACCGTTGTGGTTGCTCCCATCTCGGTTCCCATATTGGCAATCACATGACGGTCCATTGTAGAAAGTTCTTTCAGCCCGGGTCCGTAGTACTCAATAATAAAACCTCTGGCCCCTTTTACATCATATCGACGCAACATTTCCAGAACAACATCTTTCGCACTCACCCAGTCCGGCATCTTACCGGTGAGTTTTACACCAAGCACTTTTGGCATCTTCAAAAACATAGGTTCACCTGCTATTGCAAATGCCACATCCAGTCCACCGGCTCCCAATGCAAGCATTCCCATACAGCCAGATGCCGGGGTATGACTATCCGATCCGGCCATTGTTTTGCCGGGCTGAGCAAATCTTTCTGTGTGAATTGCATGGCTGACACCATTTCCCGGCCGGCTATACCAAATCCCAAACCTGTCTGCAGCTGATTTCAGAAACACATGATCATCAGGGTTTTTGAAATCAGTTTGTAACAAATTGTGATCCACATACTGACAGGATAATTCCGTTTTTGCTTTATCCAGTTCCATTGCTTCGAGCTCAAGCATCACAAGAGTACCCGTTGCATCCTGGGTAAGAGTTTGATCAATTTTAATTCCAATCTCCTCATCCGGGTTCATCTTTCCTTTCACCAAATGCGAGTTTATTAATTTTTGTGAAACATTAAGTGATTGACTCATAATAAATTGTGCTATTTATGATTGATTCAGTAGTAGAAAAAAACTATCTCAATGATCGTTCATATTTTTCACATTTTTTTCGTTTATTACGGGTGTATCCTGCAGATACGGCTAAAACATAAATTTGACTGATGATCAGACTCTGAATCGCAAATCTCTGCGTTATTCTTAATTGATAAATAACAACTAATTTGGTCATGAACTACAGCGAACTGGTAAAAAATCTCGCAGACGAGCTGGATTTATCACAATCTGAAAGCAATGAACTGGTTCATGAAACTTTTGATGTGCTGATAAAAAAGCTTGGTGAAGGCAAAGGATTTACCATACCGGATCTCGGTACTTTTTCAGTTTCCTCAACAGAACCAAAAAAGGTTTATAATCCGTATTATGAAAAATACCTGATCACTCCGCCCAAAAGAGTCGTTGATTTTTCCCCGTCCTCTAATTTAAAAGATCGTCTTAAATTTGAGAGGCCATCGAATGAGTGAGAAGATTACTTTTAAGGAACTTATCGATGAGATTGCCGCATCTACCGATCAGAGTATTGCCTTTTCAACTGAATTTATGCACGAGTTGGTTAAAGTAATCGAAGCCGGTTTGAGAGAGACCGGATCAGTCAGGATTTCGGGTTTTGGAAAGTTTGAGCTTCGATGGGTTGATCAACGGAAGGGGCGCAACCCGCAAACAGGTGAAGAAATAACGATACCGGCTCAAAATAAGATTGCCTTTACACCCTACAAAAAACTGCGCGAACATGTTAATTTTCTGTATAAAAATGTAGAGCCAAAAATTCTTGATGAATCTGAGGATGTGATTGAAGCAGAATCGCCTGTTGAAAAACCTTCTCCAAAAGATAGTGAAAAGCCTGGTTCACTCATTGACACAATCGAAGCTCCGGACACAGAGGAAGGTGATAGTGATAACGATCTGATAATCGAACGGCCTCACCCCGGTTTTAAATCCGGGAAGTCTAAACTGGAAGATCTTGTGGTTTCAGAGCCCGAAAAGGTGTCACCACCGCAGGTTCCGGTCAGGCCGGCCCGTAAAATGTTCTATACGAACAGATATACCTATCTCTACCTGATACTTTTACTTTTTCTTATTGTTGTTGCCATCTATTACTTTGCAAGTCGTTCCGCCCGCGAAGAAGTTTCTGTCATTACGCCGGATACTGAACCGGCGCCCGTTGAAGAAGTGGAGCCAACACCGGAACCTGAAGAAGAGCCCGGCATCGAAGAACCTGATACAGAAACAGATAAAGACGCGCCGAAAAGCATAACTGTTGAACCAGGTGAAAACCTTTGGTCAATTGCTCAGTCAGAACTTGGCAATCCTTATTTGTGGCCTTTGATTTATGAACTTAATAAGGATAAGATAGAGAACCCAAATGAAGTTATTTCCGGAACTTCACTAACATTACCTCAAATTGATGATCCTGAGAGTTTGACAGATCAAGAGCTGAAAGAGGTCGCTGAGAGTTATCTTTCAGTTTATCAATGGGTACGATCAGAAAAACCGGATGAAGCGAAGTTTTTTTTATGGGGTGCAGGTGCGTTTTCACTGGAAGTTGTTATCGAATCTGCCGATGAGGTAGATTCCGCAGATCTGGAATTTGCCAGACGTCGTTAATATTAACTGAAACACGGAGTCAATTATGATACGTCACATAGTAATGTGGAAATTAAAAGAAGAAGCACAGGGTGCTACAAAAGAAAAAAATGCAGAAAAGTTAAAACTCATTCTGGAAGGACTTCGCACCACAATTGAAGAGATTAAAAATGTTGAAGTAGGGATACAAATTAATGAAGAGGGAAAAGATGCTTTTGATGTAGTTCTGATTTCCGATTTCGAGACAGATCTTGACTTTCAAATGTATACCCGTAACCCACACCACCAAAAGGCAATTAAATTTATTGAATCCGTTACAGAAGAGAGAATTTTTGTTGATTACCTGGTAGATCTTTAACAGATGGATCAAAATTATAAATTGCTATCTGATTATGTCTGATAATCCAATTCATCTGCCGATTGATGGCACTCTTGATTTACACACTTTCAGGCCCTCGGATTTAAGCACCTTGATTGATGATTATATTGAAGAGTGCATTAAAAGGGATATCCTGAATCTCAGGATTATACACGGCAAGGGTACGGGAAATCTGAGACGGGGCGTACATGCACTTTTAGAAAGAAATCCCCATGTGATAAGCTTCAAATTGGCCGGTGAAAGTGGCGGGGGCTGGGGAGCAACTTTGGCAAAACTCTCACCTGACAAAATGAAAACATAAATATCAACCCAAAAAACGGGAGATTTACAACAGGATCGGATTTTTTATTATTCCGTTCCCGGTCCCATAAGAAGGAGGTTTTCAGCAACCGGCGCAGATCCCGCTTGTTGCTGCTGGCTTACACAATCACCTGCACAAAGCTGTACACTTGGTAACAATATAACATCCGCTTCCGGAATCGATGCATCAAAAGTATTCTCAATCTCATTGATAAATTCATTTGCTAAAATGGCATTACCCCTCTGGTTCGGATGAACACCGTCTGTTGAGAAGACTCCGTTTGGACTGAAGTCAGGCTGAAAAAGCGTTCCGTTTATTCTGATTCCCAATTCACCGTCACTCAATCCGAAAATATCCCGAAAAGCGCTCGACGGAGAATTTGCGTCATATATGCCGAGGCGGACACCCCCCTGGTTAGCTGCGTTAACTGCTCCTTCGATCATCGCATTAAATGTTAAGCGGGCGGTCTCAATTTCAACTATATTCTGAGCCGTAAGATGGAACCGGGGTTCGAGCGGAATTACTACCCCAATTTGCGACTGCGGATTATTCGGATCTGCAAGTGTTCCCAAAACCTGGCCTGCCGACAGCAAGAGCAGCTCGGGGCCTGTTTGCGGATTCACCTCCATCGGCCTGGCCTGTACATAGGGCTGAAGCGCTGCTCTCTGCTCTGCCGTAATTCCGCCCACTGCCTCGAGCTGATCAAATTTAGGCCCTATATCTTCAAGGTCCGGATCCACTATTAGAGCAGGATTGTTCCCGGCTGAATAAGAGATCTTTCGCCTTTCAGCATCTTCCCTCGGATGGCCGAAAAAATTTACGATGGCATCAAGTGCAGCATTAACTCCGCTTAATCCCTGGTTTAACGCACCAGCAGTCTGCTCGTCCAACTCAATCACGTTATAGGGAACAGCTCTGAAAAAAGGAATTGCAAGGATTGGCGGAATCGTCCCGACGATTCCGTCTGCCTGTGTATTGGTCATTAGTGTGTTGATGACAGCGCCAAACTGCTGCTGAAAGTTCTCGGGTGTTGTCAGAATCTCATCCCTTGTGGCACCACTCAGGGCGTACCCGAGAACATCATTACTGCCGATCCATAAGGTGAAAAATGTAGGCTGAGTTGCAACTGCATCCCCCAGGATTGTTGAACTTCCGGGTGACGATGCAAAACGGGCATAAAAAGGATTAAAAGCCGGTGAACCGGGTACAGCTGTTTCAGGTGTTAAGAGCTGGCCCACTACAATTCCGGGAACCCCAAAATTATTTAAACTGCTTGTATCACCGCCAAAAGGTGCGATCGGGTCTCCGTTTATTGTAGGTGAAGGGCCCGGAATACTTGTATCGAGTTTAAACCGTCCCAGAACCGTGCCATTCGATGGATTTGGCACAGATACATTAAATCCTCGCTCAGAGTTTATATCCGGCTGACTAAAAGTTTCGGGGGCACCTGCCAGCTGCAGTTGCAAAGCCAATTGAGCACCCAGTGAATTTTGCTGGCCAGCGTTATATAAAGCAGCGTCCATGAATCCTGCTGTCACAGAATTGCCAATGGTTATGAAGTTACTGAAATCTGCCGATCCCGGGTCACCGGTAACCGGATCCGGAAGCGGGTTGTCTTCAAGGCGCTCATTAACCAGCGTATCAAATTTTCCATCGCAGGCATTTATAAACAAGATTGCTGTAATTGAAATAGCAAATATTTTCAGAAAAGATTTCATGGCTCTATTTTTTAATTCAGAAATTGATCAAATGTAAAAGTAACCAGGTAGATACCGCCCATTGTCGGGTTTGCAATTGAAGTTGTGTGACGATTATTTAGTAAATTACTGCCGCTTAGTTTTATAATCGTAGAGAGTGACGGAATTTTATAGCTAACCTGAGCATCAAGTGTGCCAAAAGCTTCAATCACACCCTCTCCAATAGATGACTCCCACAGAAAAGCATCCTGCCATCTGTAAGCAATATTAAAACCAATATTTTCGGTTAATTTTCTGTTGCGCAATTTCAGGTTGTATCTCCATCTTGGAGTGTTAAAACTTGCACGGAATCCCTGCTCTATGAGGTCGTCCTGTGAGATCAGTTCATTGAAGGATACATTCCCGCCAAGTGTATATCCATCGTGTACCACATAATCGGCACCGATGCCAAATCCCTGTGCCTTTACATTCCCATCTGCATTCACATCAAAGCCAAACCGCTGTAATGGTACATTCTGATTTATGATTGCGTTTTTTCCGGCATCACTGTCAGCATTAAAATCACCCGGATCTTCCCGTAGCCCATTGGGAACAGCCTGGGTAAAATCAATTTCTGCAATAAAATCTTCGTAGGAACTAAAATAATAGAATGCATCAATAAAAAGCCTGTTACCAATCAGAGATTTATAACCAAATTCTACTGTATTTACTTTCTCAGTTTTGAATTTTTCAAATTCAACCGGTTCCAGAATCTCGCGTGCCTCTTCGAGGCTTCCGCCTTCGTCAAGCAAATCACGTGCTTCATTTACACTTTCTGTACGATATACTGTATTTGTTTCAAAATTATACCTGTCAACCAAAATGGAATTGCTTCCTACAAGTCTTCGGGTAACCACATCAAGATCAATGAATTGAGTCTGAGTGTCCGGGATACGGAAGCCCTGCTGAAAAGAAGCCCTGATATTGTGATTATTGGCAATTGTGTAGACTGCTGAAAAGCGCGGAGAGAGCTGGCCGTCGAAAAATTCATTCTTATCATACCTTGCAGATCCCTGCAGATTCAGTTTCCCATCAAAGAATCCTTTTGAGAGCTGCAGATAGGTTCCAAATTCATCAATATTAAACTCGCTTCCATCATCCTGCAGGGCAAACAACGTACCCTGAGAGTTCAAATCATACCTTCGGAAGTTAGCACCTGCTATAATCTCAACTTTTGAAGGATCTATAATTTCAGAAAAATTATACATGGTTTCAGTGTGCCACAGTTTTGTTTCATCTAAAAACCGGGCCCCTCCTTCTGATATCGGAGTATCTTTGATTTGATCTGCCAGTTGCTCAAACTCCTCTGTACCAGGTTTTGCCTGAACAGCTTCAGCCGCGTTCCTGGCCGTCTGATGTGCTTCTTCCACTGTTGCACCCTGTGTTCGGGCATTGGCAAATGTTTGAAAATAGGCAGGAATAAATGTTTCCGCATTGACCAGTGAAGCCAGAGTATTTGCTGCGAATGTATCTCCGGCATCTTCCTGGGTTGTATATCCTCTTATAAAAAAGTTAGGATTACGAAGTTCAATTTTCCCGGTCCAGATATTAAAATCGTTGAGCACAAACCGGTCATTTGCGGTATATACAGTGCTGCCCTGTCCCCAGTTAAACTGGCCAAGTAGCTCCAGGTCATCGGTAAGCCGGTAGTGAGCTGCAGCACCCAGCTTCAGACTTTCCGTAGTATTATCAACAAACGAGGACTCCAGGAATCCTGTAGGAGTAAAATTACCAGCTTCTCCTTCAGGCAGCAGTGTCTGAATTGCCGCAATTTGAGCAGCTGCCTGGGGATCATCTCCGTTGA
Source organism: uncultured Balneolaceae bacterium (assembly GCA_964449075.1). Taxonomy (GTDB): domain Bacteria; phylum Bacteroidota; class Rhodothermia; order Balneolales; family Balneolaceae; genus CAYVBJ01. The sequence continues at coordinate 36,428 of CAYVBJ010000009.1, read as the reverse complement.
TCACACTCCGGGCGATATCACCGATATTTACCAAAGGCTGTCCGTATACATTAACACCGTTGTAAACACGGTTATCACCTCTTGACGTTGCGCCCCTCTCCAACACTCCCTGTGTAGCAGGCCCCTGATCGCGCGTGTCACTCGGTATAAAATCGGAAGCTCTTAAATAGGATACATTCACTTTGTAAGCAAATCTATTGTTAATCGCGTCCGCAAACCTTGCAGAATACTCCTGGTAAAGAGATGTGTCGTCATCCCTTGAGTCAATGTGATTAACACCTGTCTTAATACTAGTGGAAAAACCCTGGTATTCAAACGGACTTTTACTGTTAAGCAGCAAAATTCCGTTTAAAGCATTCGGTCCATAAAGTGCTGAGGCCACCCCGGGCATCAGTTCAGCACTTTCAAGATCCAAATCTGAAATGCCCACAATATTACCAACGGGAAAATTCAACCCCGGAGCCTGGTTATCAATGCCATCGATCAGCTGAACAAAACGCGTATTTCCATTTGCTGAAAATCCTCTCGTTGTTATTGATTTAAATGTGATAGATTGGGCACTGTAATCAACCCCTTTTAAGTTGGTTAATGCATCGTAAAAATTCGGGGCTGCAGTTTCCTGTACTCCAATAGCGTCAATTTTTTCAATCGAAACAGGTGATTCAAGAATATTTTCTTCGACCCGGGATGCTGAAACCACAATATCGCCGCCAACAATTGGCGATTCAGTTAATTCAATTTCAAGCCCTGTAACCTCATTTTCTGTAATCTCAACCTCCCGGGTACTAAAACCAATCATACTAAATACAAGAGTTAAGGGCGGATCCTGGCGAACTGTTAGTGAAAATGAGCCGTCGCTCCCGGTGGATGTTCCGACAACTCTGCCTTTTACCGTCACATTTACACCGGACAATGGCGAACCATCATCATCTGTTACTGTTCCGGAGATTTCAGTAGTTTGTTCAGACATGCTTTTTATTGCATGTGCTTTTAATGAATTTTCAAAAAAGAATAAAAAAAGAAATGAAAGTGATAGAGTAAATATTGTCTGTAGTTGTATCGTTCTTTTCATATCAGTGGATCGTAATTGATAATTGGCGGAACTTAAATCAGAAACTTGGGGTAAAAGCAGATATTGCTAATAAGGTGACTTGTATCGCAATTAAATTTTTTGTTTAACATAATTTGCAAGCGCTTTCATAACAATGACATAATATTGGATATTTCAAATTAACACACAAGCATAATTTTTGATTAATTTTAAAATTAAAATATTTTTTTGATTACTATTAATAGATTGATTCTATTATGTTTATGTTTTTAATAAAACTACTAAGAGGTAACACTTAATATTTTAGCCCCCGATTCCATGAAAAAAGCAATTCTGATTTTAGGCTTATTTTTTACTTGTTTCTTTTCCACTTTGGAAGCTCAGTCTCTGAATGAACTGACCCAAAAACTTCAAAATTCCGTAATCACCGTATCAGTCGAGGGCGAAGCTTTCTACCCGGCTGATAACATAACTTTGCAAATATCCATGCAGGTTATTGCCGATTCACCGGGCTCAGCATTTGAGAAGCACAAACAGCTTGAAGAAACGGTAATAGATCTGATTAACGGATTTGGTATTCGGGACACCAGCATTGTATTTGAACCTTTCCGGATAAACCGGACCGGGAATAACCAGGAGTTTGAGTACAGAACCAATCAGATGGTTCAGCTGACACTGAGGAATTTCGATATCTATGAAAAGATCCAGGTTACACTGATTGAAAACGGTTTCGACAATTTTCAGGCAACTTTTCAATCCTCAGAAAATGAAAAAGGAGACAGGGAATCATTGGCGAATGCTCTTGAAACTGCAAACAGAAAAGCTGAATTGATAGCATCTGAGCTTGGACTTGAAATCCGGAATGTTGCTTCTGTTGATTATTCTGAAAGCGGACCATCATACCCTGTACTCAGAGCCGAATCGATGAGAGCCGCAGGTCCGCCATCATTAATGAACGTCTCTCAAATGGTAAAGTTTACTAGCCGTGTAAATATCCGGTTTAATGCCGGTAAGCCAGCTGGTTCAGAGTAATTCAGTAATTTTTGACTCAATATTTTCAACAGTTATTTCCCCAATTTTACGGAATGCTATTTTTCCCTCTTTATTTACAAGATATGTAGTGGGTACCATGTAGATTCCCCCCAATTCATTTCCATATGAATAATCATCTGCTACAATCGTATAGTTGATACCAAATTGTTGCAGAAACGGTTCTACAACTTCAAAGCCTTCTTCATCGAGAGCTACTCCAATAATTTCAAAACCCTGGTCACCATATTTCTCTTTTAGTTTCACCAGTTCAGGTATCTCTTTTCTGCATGGTCCGCACCAGGTTGCCCAAAAGTTAACCATAAGAATTTCGCCCCTGTAATCCGAAAGTTTCACAGACTCACCTTTCATTGTGACAAATTCTTTATCTGGCAACTCGCCAAGAGTGCCGTTGTCCGCTTTTCTTACCGAGCGATCTGAGTTCTCATGTGCTGTTACCGGTTCGCTAGCGGTAACTTCTGCCGTAGATTGACTGCTTTGATCTTTCTCAGAGCCACAGCCTGATATTGCAAAAATTGCAAGAACTGATATACAGAAGTATCTGATTTGTTTTAATCTCATTTTATTATTTGACTCTTTTGTTACAATTAATTTTCTGATTTAATTACAATTATCATTTTCTTGTCTTATCCTTCAGCTTCTTCAAGAAAGTTAATTTTGACTAAAAATAATATACAGATGCAGATATTTTATAAAGCATTTATCTTTACGTTACTTTTTTCACTTCCGGTCGGATGCAGTTCAGATACTCATGAAAACCATTCTGAAACAGATCAGCCGGCTAGTCAGTCTGAAGAATCTTCCCAGGTTGAAACCGAGATCTTTGAAGCATCCGGAAGAGTTGTCTCCATTCCGCCAAGCAAACGAAATTTTATTGTTCGTCATGGTGATATACCTGGCTTTATGAATGCAATGACTATGGCATTTTCTATACGTGATACGTCTATGCTTCAGCAAATTGAACCGGGTGACAGTATCCGGTTCGAGATTGAATCTCAGGGCAGTTCAGCTGTCGTTATCTCCCTGGAGGAGGTAAAAGAATAGAATAAAATCATTTAATTTATCAGCTAACCGGTTTTTTTATTTACATAATTGTAATCCAGGAATCGGAGCCATCCTTTAGTTCTACACCCAGCGGATCAAGCACACCATCGGATCTTACGGTACCGCGAACCCTTGCAGTTTCTGTCATGTAATCTGCAAATATTTGAGATGCTGTCATAATTGCCCACACGTAATCCTCTTTACCTTCTTCCTGAATCAGCACGCCAACCGGGTACCCCTGGAGCGCACAGTATTCTGCACAATCCTCTCTGAAACCACTCTGCGGTAAATTGTGATCGTGACCAATGTTCTCCTTATCAAGGGCATAACAATGAGTATCAATCAAAATTCCGGATACGACAAGCGTATCGCCCTTTATAAATTGCGATTCCGGTGCAACATATTCAACAATTTCTTCTTCATTACTGCACGCTGTAATTGCAATCAAAATGGCAATCGAAGTTAACAAAAATTTCCAATCAGACATCTTTTTTAATTATTTTGAAAATTTACAATAAAAAAAAGGATGGGCATGTAAAAACACTACCATCCTTTTTCAAGTAAGCATAAATAAGAATTACATCATTGTTTGAATACTTACTTCTGTCCACTTTTTACCATCTTTAACTTCAACTTTATCAGGAATTAAACCGCCGGCAAAAGCAATAGTTCCTGTAACTCTGGTCTCTTTTGCCATGTGGTCGGCAAGTTGACCTGCAGGTGCAATAATTGTAATGGTTTCACCATCGTCAGTTGCAACGGCTACCGGTATTCCCATATTTGCGCAGGCAGTTGCACAATTCGGCATCTTGGCTTTTTTACCATCATGCATTACAACATGTTCGTTGCCTTTGTTTGCTTCTGGCATCATGCCATAACATTTGGTGTCTACAAGAGTTCCGGTCACAGTTACTTTTTCACCGATTGCTTCGCCATTTTCAATGGTTCCGTTTTCAGCAGGGGCAAGTGCGAACAGAAATCCGACTACTAATAATAAAGCAGCTAGCTTCTTCATAAGATATCTCCTTACGTTTTGTTTATGTTTATTTCGAGTTGATTAGGTCATGTCATATGACGCTGCTAATCTAACGATTGCAAAGAGGAAATCTTAGTACCGGGAACAGATGTTACACTTTCTTTAAACTTCCATGACACCGGCGTCACAGTCAGTTCAGCTTTCGATGATTGCTTTTAGTTTTGGCCACAAATTATCAGCAATAATTTGGTGGCCTTCTGCAGTTGGATGAATGCCATCCGGCAGATTCAACTCCTCGTAACCTGCAACATCCTCTAATATGAAGGGATAAAAATAAACATCCATGCTGTCTGCCACAGAATAAAAGATATTTTTGAATTTCTCTGTATAATCAATTCCCATATTTGGCGGTGCCTGCATACCGGTGAAAAGAATTTTTACATCCGGGTATTTTGACCTTACCTTTTTTATGATTTTGATCAGGTTGTCCTTGGTTGACTCCGGCTCAATTCCTCTCAACCCGTCATTACCTCCCAGTTCAAGTACAAAAATGTCGATCTTCTGCCGCGCAACCCAATCGATGCGACGTAAGCCGCCTGCCGATGTTTCACCGCTTAACCCGGCATTCACTACATTGTAGGAGTATCCTAAAGAGTCTATTTTTTTTTGAATGAGTGCAGGAAAAGCCTGGTCTTTTTCCAGCCCGTAACCTGCTGTTATGCTGTCACCAAAAAAAAGTATTTTCTTTTTCTCTTCCTGTGCATTGCAAACAGCGAATGTAAAAAAAAGATATAAAATGGTTGAATAGGTAATTTTAAGTTTCATAAACAGTTTCTTTATTGCTGTATATTTTCAATTTTGGAATGTTTCATGCTTTGGCAAATGTTACTATTTCGTTGCATCAATCTATACATGCAACGAAACTTACACGTATCAAACCCGTAAAGGTTATGCCTGAATATAATTATCAAGACACATCAATTTATACTATATAACTTGTAATAAAGCGAATGGATTCAACTTTTATTTTAGAAGTAAAAAATTTAACAAAAATATTTGGCAGCGGCAGCCGCTCACTAACAGTACTCGATAACGTAGGATTCTCTGTCACCTCAGGCAGCACTTGCTCCATCGTTGGCCCTTCTGGCAGCGGAAAAACCACACTTCTTGGACTCTGTGCCGGACTTGATAAGCCTTCATCAGGCTCTGTGAATATTAAGGAGAAAGAGATTTCCCGGTTGACGGAAGAAGAACTCTCCGTTTTCAGAAACCGGAATATTGGATTTGTCTTTCAGTCATTTCAGCTGATTTCTACTCTGACGGCTAAAGAAAATGTTATGGTGCCCCTTGAATTAAGAAATGAACCGTATAAGGAGGTGGAAAACAGGGCGGAATTTCTTCTTGAAAAAACAGGGCTGAAGGACCGGATGACACACTACCCATCACAGTTATCAGGGGGCGAAAAACAGCGCGTCGGGATAGCACGGGCATTTATCCATAACCCGGATATTCTGTTTGCCGATGAACCTACCGGAAACCTTGACGGAGAGACAAGTGAACATATTGAAGAACTTTTGTTTGACCTGAACAGTGAACAGGGAACAACTCTTGTAATCGTTACTCACGATGTAGAACTGGCAAAAAAATGCTCCAGAACCATAAGCCTTAAAAATGGCAAAATCGACTATGATTCCCATTCTGAAATGATTCAAACCCATGAAGCAGATAAAATAGACGGAACGGTACTTAATAAATGAATTATCTGAAGAATTTTACAGATCCTTTCTGCTGGAAAACCGCAATCAGAGATGCAAGGCCCCAATGGAAGAGACTCATAATGTACACAGCTTCTATCATTGCCGGTGTAGCAGCTCTTGTTGCCATCCTCTCTTTTCGTGCAGATATTTTCAACACAGTTCAGGATCAGTCACGTGAACTTTTAGGTGCCGATTTAGAACTCGAATCCAACAATCAGCCGCTCCCTGATTCGCTGGTTGCTATTATTGATACTCTTGACGCCGAGATTTCAACATCCGTGGAATTTTCATCCATGGTTGTATATGGCGAAGGCGGACAGACACGCCTTTCTCAAATTCGCGGTATAGACGGCGGCTTTCCGTTTTATGGTGAATTTGAAACCAATCCCGCCGAAGCCGGTTCAATATTTCAAAAACAAAAGGGGGCTCTTGTAGAAAAATCAGCCCTTACACAGTTTGGTTTAACCGTCGGCGACTCCATTAAAGTGGGTACGGTAAAAGTTCCTGTTACCGGTGAGTTGATAAGTGTTCCGGGTGAAGCAGCAGCTCTTGCACTGATTGGTCCGAGAGTTTATGTTTCTGCTGATATTCTTCCAGGATCCGGTTTGCTTCAGCGCGGCAGCAGACTTGAATACAAAACGTATCTTAAATTTAATAGAGATCAGGATCTTGCAGGAGCTCTGTCCGTCATGAGCCCCATTGCCAGGGAGAACAGGATAGATATTGATACAGTTGAATCGCGACAGGAACAGTTCTCGGAGATTGTTAATAACCTCTCCAAATTCCTCGGACTTATCGGATTGATTGCACTTCTTCTCGGCGGTCTTGGTGTTGCGAGTGCAATGTATGTCTACATCAAGAAAAAGATGGAGACTGTTGCCACGCTTCGTTGTCTTGGTGCATCTTCAGAACAGATCACTACTATTTTTGTACTGCAGATAACCATCATGGCACTCGCTGGTTCCATAATAGGAGCTGCCATCGGAGTAGGATTTCAGCTCTATCTGCCGTCACTTTTTGTTGATTTTTTACCGTTTGAAATCTCACAATCGTTCTCATTTGAAGCTGTTGCCATAGGTTTGTGCCTCGGACTTTTTACCAGTCTTGGATTTGCATCCCTGCCCATAGCTGGGTCAACAAAAATATCACCTCTTTTAACCTTGAGAAACCTGGAGCAATCCCCGCTTCAGTATGTATCTGCCCGAATGAAACTATCTGTAGGAGTTTTAACATTCCTGGTCGTTTCACTGATTGTTGGTTTTCTTCTTGAAAACTACCTGTCCGGTTTTATTTTCTGCTCTGTACTCATACTTTTTACAATGATCCTCCTCTTAACATCCAGGTTGTTAATGAATGTTGTAAAAAAACTACGTCTCCGTTCCTTTTCTTATATCTGGAGGCAGGGTGCTGCCAATCTTTTTCGGCCAAATAATCAAACAGGGTTGCTTACAACCACAATCGGCATGGGAGTGCTGCTCATCAGCACACTCTATTTAAGCCAGGATATGATTGTTAACACTATTGATATGCAATTGAGTGATGATGCCCCGAATCTGGTTTTCTATGATATTCAGTCTGATCAAAACGATGGTGTACTGGATATTATTAATTCGGAAGAGGCCAATGTGATACAGAACGTTCCGATTGTATCTATGAGGCTTCAGAAGTGGAAAGGTCGTGATATCCAGGATGTAAGGAGTGATACAACCCTGGATTTGAGGAGATGGGCACTAACCCGTGAATACCGTGTTACCTATCGTGATCATCTGAGAGAATCAGAAACACTGGTTGAAGGTGAATGGATCGGCGAAGCTGATGGTATCGATAGTGTTGTGCCGATATCTCCGGCTTTTCGCATTGCAGAAGATTTAAATCTTTCAATTGGTGACAGTCTTACCTTTGATGTACAGGGTGTGCCGGTTAAAACTGTGGTAGCAAGTATAAGGGAAGTGAATTTTCAGAGACCGGAACCAAATTTCTTTATCGTTTTTCCCAATGGTGTGCTTGAACCTGCACCCCAGTTTTTTGCAACGGTACTGAAGGTAGAGAACGAAGAGTCAGCTCAGAAACTTCAGCAGAGTGTGGTGGCTCAGTATCCGAATATTTCAGCACTTGATATCGGAATTGTTCTGAAAAGCGTTCAGGCGTTTCTCGATAAAATTTCAATGGCAGTGCAGTTTATGGCATTCTTCACCATTCTGACCGGGTTCATTGTGTTGGCAAGTTCTCTTTCACTGAGTAAGAATCAGCGGGCACAGGAATCTGTTTTACTCAGAACCCTGGGCGCCGGAAAAATTCAGATCAGCGGGATTCAGACTGTAGAATATATACTGCTTGGTGTGCTTGCCTGTATAACAGGACTGGTACTTTCACTTGGCGGCGGCTACCTGCTTGCAGTTTTCTATTTTGATGTTCAATTTGTCCCCGATTTCGCAATTATTGCACCATTAACTCTTTTTGTTGTACTAGCTGTAATTGCAATGGGATGGTTCGGAAGCCGTCATATATTCAGGCAAACACCTCTTGAAATTCTCAGGATAGAAGCAACCTGATGATTCTATGACATTACATCAAAAAGTCTGGTTTTATTCTCTGATTTTTTTATTGGTTTGCCTCTTGGCAGCTGTTCTTATCTATAAATTCACTGGTAATATTATACTTGTTCTGTTTGTGGCTCCACCTATTGTTCACTGGATATTAAAGAAACGGATGAATCACAGAGATGAAATCTGAATGAAAAACAGTCAGCCGGAAGTTTCACCGGAAGAAGGTCCACTGCGCAGGCCAACAGATTTACATCTATATAAAATTACAGACAACTGAAGGCCTATCCGTGAATTTTACTCTTATTTTGTTCAATAATCTTTAGATAGGCATCGTACACCGCTTTTGTTGCTTCTTTGGGAATCGTGGTTGCCACTTCCTTTACCTCATTGATTCCATTACTGGGAGCAAAAGCCATTTTTACATGTTTCAATGCTTTCACGTCTCCACCGCTGTCACCGATATATGCCATTTCATCCAAAGAGATATCCAGATTTTTTCCCAAAAGTTTTAAACCCTGGTATTTATTATTTCCTTTAATCAGGATATTCACTGACACTTCCGTTGTATGTATTTCCAGATCGGAGTGGTTTATATCAACATAGGTCTGTATCTCTTCATACATCTTTTGTATCGTCTCTTTTGACGGAGAAATTACCCCGGCATCGATCATCTTGGTAAATTCAATCATGGCGGTCGGATATTTGGGCAAAAGTTCTGCCCGCAGCCATTTTTTCATATCCAGGATCGGTTCAAGAAGATCTTTATTGCCATCCAGAACAGTTTCAATCCGATTTCCTTCCCAGTGATAAACGGCGGCGCTTTCAAAAACAAACGGCAGCCGGATATCGAGCCACTGGCACACAGCTTCTGCATAGGGATATGGTCTTCCGGTGCAGACAGTTAAAGGAGGAATGACGTCTGATGAACGGCTTTGAAGATTCAGGTCCCTGATTTTATTTATCGCTTCCCAGTCGGGAGTTTTGTAGGGATGAGAGATACACCCGTCAAGATCAACGGCAAAAAGTTTAATCATTTATCGCTCTTTCACTTCAGTTGTCTTTATGATTTAATCGACGCAGAAAATACGAAAAATTCTGATGCACTTTGTTTGATTTCCTTAAATACACAATATCACTTCAATACGATGCTGCCATCATGAGAATCAATCTCCATCATCACTTTTTCTTCCTCCTCCCATGATTACTACTCTTGGATACATTTCTGCTACAGTTTCGCTCAGTTTCCCTTCCTGGGTACTCATTACACGGTCGATGTTTTTATAGCACTGGTAGGTTTCGTCGCGTGTAACACCAATCGTGTATATATTCTTTTCCCTGATAAATTGCTGATAAGCCGCTTCATCGTGATTCTCTTTGGCCTGTCTCCTTGAAGAGATTCTTCCGGCACCATGAGCACTGCTCCAAAGGCTTTTTTCTTCCCCAAGGCCTTCCACAAGGTAAGAAGCTGTGCCCATTGAACCGGGGATAATGCCAACTACACCTTTTTCAGCAGGAGTTGCACCTTTCCTGTGAATAACCATGTCATCCTTTTTCCATGCAAAATTGTGATGGTTTTCATAAGAATCAATAATCTCAATTCCCGACTCTTTTGCAAAGTGCTTGTGTATCAGCTCATGGTTTGCACTTGAATATCTCCCCATTAACTGCATGGCCGACCAATATTCACACCCCGGATCTTCATCCAGATTTAGCCAGGAATAGTTTTTTGAGATACCTTTTGTTCGTTTCTGAGTTTCATTTTCTGCTATATCTTTGAAATGAGTGGCAATTTGATGGCCGGTTCCGCGAGAACCCGAGTGAGTGAGAAGAGCTACAAAACTATCCCCTTTATTCAGCGGAAGCCAATCCTTCTCTTTCAAAATCCGGCCGGTCATCAGGTCTGCAAAGTGATTACCGCTTCCGGAACTTCCCAGCTGCCTGGCGGCCTTCTCTTTTAGTTTTGCTGCAATTTCTATTTCCTCCCACGCGGAGTCCTGCATTACTTCATGATCTCGTTTTCCATCGGCAAAATCTGAACCGAGGCCAAAACTTGTAACACCATCAAGTATTTGAGCCAGGTTTTCCCTGGTTTTTTCAAATTCATCTTCCGGGATATCAAGAAAACTTACTTTCATTCGGCATGCGATATCAAACCCGACAAAAGCGGGAGATACAGCGTTATGCAGCGACGCAACACCACCCACCGGAAGTGCATATCCTACATGCGCATCCGGCAACAACGCACCTGCTACGGCAACCGGCAAACGGCAGGCCTCTTCAAGCTGGTCATACGCTTCCGGGTCAATATCACGGCTGATTTCTCCATAGACAGTAATTGGCACCGGATCTTTTCTTTTTTCCAATTTACTCTCAGCCCTGCTGTATTCTTTTTTGATTAACTCCACTGCGTCATCTTCATCTATACCTGATTCATTGATCATTTGATTAGCTTTTTTCGCTATTTCATCATAATCATCCCGGCTTGAATCAAATCCACAGTCCTTTAAAATCCTGTCCGTATCTTTCTTTTCCTTCAACATGAAATTTTAAACCAGTTTTAAATTAAACATAGCTTGTCACTTTTCTATACTAACAATTAATGATGGCTCTTCATTTTATTATTTTTGAACAACTTAAAGAAATTCAGAATATCAGTTCTGAAACCGGTTTTTATTTGCTATGATACATAAACAGGTGAAACTTTTGAGAAATAGGCTTCAACTGGTTCCCTTACTATACGAACTTTCGCTTGAAACCTGATTCATTTGCCTTTAAGTTCAAATGAAATAGCAACTAATTAAAAGACTTATGAGCAGAAAAATACGAATGGGAATGGTAGGCGGCGGAATTGGCGCCTTTATCGGAGGTGTACACAGAAAAGCGGCTGCCCTTGACGGACATATTGAACTGGTTTGCGGGGCGTTCAGCAGCAGCGCCGAAAAATCAAAAGAGACAGGGAAACAGCTTTACCTGCCAGAAGAGAGGTCTTATGGCTGCTACAAGGAGATGTTTGAAAAAGAAGCTGAGTTGTCCGGCGACCAAAAAATGGATGTTGTCTCTATCGTAACGCCCAATCACCTGCATTTTAAACCGGCCAAAATGGCTCTTGAACATGGTTTCCACGTAGTCTGCGACAAGCCATTAACTGTGAATATGAAGCAGGCCAGAGAACTTGAACGGCTTGTGGAAGAGACCGGCCTTGTTTTTGCGCTCACTCACACCTACACAGGCTACCCGATGGTAAAACAGGCGCGGGATATGGTTGCCACAGGAAAATTCGGAAAGATTCGAAAAGTTGTGGTCGAATATCCGCAAGGATGGCTATCTACAGCTCTTGAAGAGGAAAATAAACAGGCTTCCTGGCGAACTGATCCCGAGAAAGCGGGACCTGCAGGAGCAATGGGTGATATCGGCACACATGCGGAAAACCTGGCCGGCTACATCACCGGGCTTGGAATTACCGAACTCTGTGCTGATCTCAGCCGCATGGTTCCGGGACGTTCACTCGATGATGACGGAAACATCCTTCTCCGGTTTGACAACGGTGCCAAAGGTGTGCTTCATGCAAGTCAGGTCAGCGCCGGTGAGGAGAACGCACTAAAGATTTTTGTCTATGGAGAGTCCGGCGGACTGGAGTGGCATCAGATGGAACCTAATACACTGCTGGTTAAACATCTGGACCGGCCGGTGGAAGTCTACCGGACGGGCGTTGACCACGGCTACCTGTCCGAGGGAGCACTTGCCCACACACGTGTGCCATCCGGCCACCCTGAAGGTTACATCGAGGCTTTTGCCAATATCTACCGGAACGTAGCCCTTACTATCCAGGCCCGCCTTGATGGCATTGACCCGGATCCGCAACATTTGGATTTTCCGGATGTGAGCGATGGTGTTGAAGGCATCGCTTTTATCAACACCATAATAAAATCAAACCGGAGTGATAAAAAGTGGACTCCGTTTGAATTCTGAAATGCGTAATACAATTCACTACTAACAAACCAAATCAGAGAACAGGACAATGAAAGGACCTGCCATTTTTTTAGCACAGTTTATGGGAGATGACGAACCGTTTAACAATTTGAAATCCATCTGTAAATGGGCTGCCGGCCTGGGATATAAGGGAATTCAGATCCCCGCCTGGGATGCACGCTGTACAGACCTGGAAAAGCTTGCTGAAAGCAGCACATATGCGGATGAAGTGAAAGGAATTGTTAACGAAGCAGACCTGGAAATTACCGAACTGGCATCTCATCTGCAGGGGCAGTTGGTTGCTGTTAATCCGGCATATGATAAACTCTTTGATGGATTTGCCCCCGAAGAGTATCACAATAATCCTGTTGCACGAACCGAATGGGCTGTAGACCAGCTCATGCTATGTGCAAAAGCAAGTAAGAACCTGGGCCTTACTGAACACGGCACCTTTTCGGGTGCACTTCTTTGGCATACGGTCTATCCCTGGCCCCAGCGGCCTTCAGGACTTGTGGATACCGGTTTCAAGGAACTGGCTAAACGCTGGATGCCTATTCTGAATGCCTTTGACGAGGCCGGGGTGGACGTATGTTATGAGTTACACCCTGGAGAAGATCTTCATGACGGTATCACCTTTGAACGATTCCTTGAGGCCACCGAAAATCATGCCAGGGCAAACATTCTTTATGATCCAAGTCACTTTGTGCTTCAGCAGCTCAACTACATCGATTTTATCGATATCTATCATGAACGAATTCGCATGTTTCACGTAAAGGATGCTGAATTCAATCCCTCAGGCCGTTCCGGAGTGTATGGCGGTTACCAGGGATGGGTTGACCGTCCGGGACGCTTTCGCTCGCTGGGCGATGGTGATGTGGACTTCAGCGCAATCTTCAGCAAGATGGCACAGTACGATTTTGATGGATGGCCGGTACTTGAGTGGGAGTGCTGCCTGAAACATCCGGAAGATGGTGCTGCTGAAGGGGCTCCTTTCATTGCGGATCACACCATCCGGAAAACTGAAAAAGCCTTCGATGATTTCGCAGACAGCGGGGTCAGTGAAAAACTGAACAATCAGATTCTGGGAATTGGATAGATTGGGATCAAGAATCAGGCATCCGGAAATTTTATTGAGATTTAATACAACAGCTCGTTACATTATATTGTACTCAAGAAAATATTAAATTTAACAGACAAGATTTAGTAATTATGTCAAATGCCTATTTCAAAGTTCAGGAACCTAAAAATGAATCGTATAACTCCTATGCACCCGGCACTCCTGAACGTAAACTTTTAAAAGAGAAACTGAAAGAATTAAAATCAAAAGAAATTGAAATTCCGGCTATCATCAACGGAAAGGAGATTAAAACAGGGCGTACTGCCGCCGTAGTGATGCCTCACAATCATGGTCATAAGCTTGCGACCGTTCATTACTGCGGTGAAAAGGAGGTAAAACAGGCAATTGAAGCATCTCTGGAGGCCCGAAAAGAATGGGCCGAAACACCCTGGGAAGAGCGGGTTGCTGTTTTTCAAAAAGCTGCTGACCTGGTAACCGGTCCGTGGCGAACAACTATGAACGCATCAACCATGCTTGGGCAGTCGAAAACACCTCATCAATCAGAGATAGAAGCTGTGGGGGAGCTGGCTGATTTTCTACGCTTCAATGCCTGGTACTTAACTGAAATTATGAAGGAGCAGCCCTGGTCTCCCGATAACACCTGGAACAGGCTGGAATACAGGCCTCTGGAAGGGTTTGTATTTGCTGTCAGCCCCTTTAACTTTACGGCTATTGCCGGCAATCTGCCTACTGCCCCTGCAATGTGCGGAAATGTTTCTCTCTGGAAACCATCACCTGAATCTGTTTATTCGAACTACTTTTTCATGAAACTTCTCAGCGAAGCCGGTCTGCCCGACGGGGTTGTCAACTTCTTACCGGGCGAAGGACCTGACGTAGGCGATCCCGTTGTGGAAAGCCCTCATTTTGCAGGACTTCAGTTTACCGGCTCTGTCCCTACCTTTGAACATCTCTGGAAAAAGATCGGTGAAAACATCAGCAAGTATCATACATTCCCGAGGGTAGTCGGTGAAACCGGCGGAAAAGATTTCATCTTTGCGCATAACTCAGCTAATATTGACATGATGGTTGTAGCCGCACTTCGCGGCGCTTTTGAATACCAGGGACAAAAATGTTCGGCCGCCTCCAGGATGTATATCCCTGAATCTATCTGGCCGGAGTTTAAAGAGAAATTCCTTGCTGAAGTAGAAAAAGTCAGTTACGGTGATGTGGAGGATTTTTCAAATTTCATGGGGGCTGTGATCAGCCGTAAGGCGTTTGACAAGATTTCAGGATATATTGACTATGTAAAAGAGTCAGACGATGCTGAAATTTTATCGGGTGGCGATTATGATGACAGTAAAGGGTTTTTTATTGCTCCGACAGTAGTGCTTGCAAAAAAACCGGATTTCAAAACTATGAAAGAGGAAATTTTTGGCCCTGTTCTCACTATTTTCGTATACGAAGATGAGGATTTCGACAAAACTCTTGAATTGTGCGATAAAACCTCCCCTTATGCACTTACTGGTGCCATCTTTGCAAAAGACCGGTATACAATCAAGAAAATGTCTGATTACCTGAAACAGACAGCCGGTAATTTTTACATCAACGACAAACCAACTGCAGCGATTGTGAACCAGCAGCCATTTGGGGGCAGCAGAAAATCAGGAACCAATGACAAAGCCGGAAGTAAAGCAAATATGCTGCGCTGGATGTCGATGCGTGCTATTAAAGAGACACGGGTGGCACCCAAAGAGTGGACATATCCATATATGAAAGAAGAATAATTTTTCTTTAATGCACTGTTTGATAAGTTTATCTTTTTAAATAGAGCTATCAGTCTTGTTTGATCGAATATAAACTGAGCATCAGGATCATCCGGAAAAATGAACAGCCTGGATGAACCTGCCGGTGAGGTGTATGTAAGGTTTCATATCACATTTATCAAGTGCAGACTGGTCGAATAAAAACCAAACGGAGTCACTATGAAACGAAAAATCGGGGCGATTATCAGCTTTGCAGGGTTTGTAGGTATCATTTACTATGGATATCAATATATGCAGGATTCAGAAACCTTTGAGGTGCTGGGAACAGATGTTGCAATAAGTTCTGGAGATTACGTACCTATTCTGGTATCTGTAGTTGTACTTCTTCTCGGACTTTTTCTTATGAAAACAAAGTAGCTAAGTGGTTGTCGAAAAAGTAAAGTCTAATGTCAATGAAGAAACTGACCGGAGTGAAATTACGATAAGCCGCACTTTATGATACTTAAAACAGGAAGAAAAAGCCGTGAACGAGTACAAAAGGTGTTCGTTATTCTTCATCCAATTTTTGTACTGGTGTGTGGTAATCGATACTCTGCCTATCAGGACATTTGATAATTTTTTTGTGCGGTCTCAAAAATGTTCAGCGCAGGCAGTGAAACACTTAACCTGCATCCTCTTTTTGGCCGGCTATATCAAGCTCTCCGGTCTGTTTTTCTTTTACAAACAGCCAGGCAATTGTTGATATCGTAAGCATTACACCACATAAGATAAAGAGAAGATGCTGGCTTGGAAAAGCTTCTACGAGCAGTCCGAACAGAAGGCTTACAATTAGATGCGGTATAACAACAGAGAGATTAAAGACACCCATAAAGAATCCCATTCTGTTTCTGTCAACATTTTCCGACATAATTGCAAATGGCAGGCTAACTACAGCCCCCCACCCTATTCCCGCTAACGCCATTAAAACATAGAGTGTCATGGGTGTATCTACGATCGTACCCATACCAAAATATGACAGTGCCATTACCGCAATGGCCGCCGTATGCACTTTTACCCGGCCGATCTTTACAGCCAGCGGTTCGAACACAAGTACAGGCAAGATAAATCCAACAGTATTCAAGACTGCAAATGAAACACCAATCATTCGTTCTGTATTCTCAAAACCAAGCGGAACAAGCTGATCCTCCAGGAAAAATATGATATACACAAACATTGTCTGTACACCTAGCCATGAAAAACCATGGGCAATATAAAGTTTAAACAGCTGCGGCCAATCGGTTTTATCACTGTCAAGAATTTTAACCAGTTCCGGGTTTTCACGATTTTTTTTCCCGACTTCGCGAAATGCATCAACAATACTGTACACGTGTAAAGAAGCAGCTACTGCATATAGAGGTATCATCAATACCAGGCTGCCGTGATTAAGTATAGCAATTACATAAGCTGCTACAGCAGCGACAAAAAGAAGCAAAGATTTTTGATATTTTTTTGCATAAAAATGACCGGAACCGGGTATAAGAATGGATATGGTTGAGGCTAAAAGCGGATCGAGCCGGCCAGTTGGTCCTTCATCTTCTCCGTTTATGTAACGAGGCTCTTCAATAAGCAGTGCAGGTATTACAGAAAACAATAGCACAAGAACAGCACTTCCGTAAAGTAACACATAGTTTCCTAATGTGGCACCGATTACATATGCGAGCACGCCGAAAAAACCTGACACAGTCTGCATCCATGTATATCCTTTTGTCCTGGCCCGGCCTTCAGGAGTTACATCGGCAATAACTGATCTTGTGGGATTAAAACTGACATTGATTGAAAGATCTAATGTGAGAGAAACCAGGATGGCTACAACAAAGATATTACCAACACCCAGCGTTTCTGAAATAATACCTATATTTGGTAAACTGAGTAGCATTAATGATGCCAGAGTTCCTCCAAATATAATAAATGGCCTTCTGCGGCCATTCCAAATCCACACGTTATCACTGATCACCCCGATAATGACCTGGCCGAAAATACCGGCTATAGGACCCGTAGCCCAAACAATTCCAATCTCATATATTTCAAGACCAAACTCAGTTCTTAAAATCCAGCTGAGTGCGGCAATTTGCACAGCCAGTGCAAAACCCATAGCAGTTGCAGGAAGCGCCAGTATTGCGTAAAAACTATTGGTGAGTTTTTTTTGTATGTCGAGCATTATCTGTTTTTTAATCTGCTATTGTGTCTGGACGGCCGTTACTGATAATCCAAAATTAATGGCTCGTATTTTAATAATTAGTGAAGCAATTTCATAGAAAAGATTGGAATATTTTCTTTAAGTTCGCCTATGTTGAAATGAGTATCATTTGTCCCCTTTTTCAACCAAAAAAATATTCTGTGCAACATCATAACCGATGACCTGTTCCCGGTTTTCTATTTTCAGTGTAATCGGGCCTTTAAGGGGTTCGCGTTTTTTTATGGAGATCAATACACCCGGTATGATACCAATTTCTTCGAAATACCGAAGCAGTTCCGGACTTTGGTCCTTCACTCTCCCGATGATGTAATCGACACCTGTTTCTGCTTCACTTAACGGTTTTGATGCCATCTCTTCGGGCATCGAACCATCCTTTGAAGGAATAGGATCACCGTGCGGGTCGTAGACCGGGTGATTCAGCAACTCTGCAATTTTATCCTCAAACTGTTCTGATATATGATGTTCCAGTTTCTCTGCTTCATCATGAACCTGATCCCAGGAGTAGCCCATAATTTCCTTCAGGTAAAGTTCCAGCAAACGGTGATGGCGGATAATTTCGAGAGCCACCTTTTCACCCGTAGCAGTCAGCTGCACTCCGTAATAAGATTCGTGCTTAACAAGTCCCATCTCAGACAGTCGTTTCATCATATTTGTAACGGATGCCGCTGATACATTCATTGCAGCTGCTATATCTTTGGTACCTATTCCTTTGCTATCACTTTCTTCTTCAAGTGTATAAATAACTTTTAAATAATCTTCGGTAGATTGACTTAATGCCATGGTAATTATTTTGAATTGGCATCTAAGATAGCTGATTGGAACAAAGCTATCAAAAGATGCTATCGTAATTGATCAGAATATTCTTCAAAAGACTGATCCAGATAAGCATCAGACCCGACATACCTCAGCAATGATTCAAATACATCAGCTGACAATAATCCGGGCTGATGACCCAGAATTTCACCATCGTGATTCATAAAATAGGTTGTTGGTGTGCTTTGGCTGCGAAGTGCGTTTGCAAACTGTGCCTGTGTTATATTTTTATCGAGAAATGTCACTTTTTCTTGTGATTCAATATCAATATGAACCAGGATGAAATGATCATTTACTGCTTCAGATACACTTTCGTTCGGATAAACATCATTGTGCATTTTCCTGCAGTATGGACACCACACAGCAAATACGTCCAGGAGTACTTTCTTATCTTCCAGTTTTGCGGTTTCCATTGCTTCTTCGAGTTCCATAATTCTGAATGGAACCTCTTTGCTAATTTGTGCCTCAGCTGCAGAGAAAAAGCAGCCGGTGTAAATTAGTATTAGCAGAGTTATCAGGTGTAGATTCTTCATGCATGAAAGATAAAGATTTCTGTTAAATTTTATTATTCCATTTTTATAACAACAAGTGTCATATCATCGTGTTGCTGTGTTCCTTCACTGAAAGTTTTGACACTGTTAACGATGTTATACATGATTTCTTTTGAAGTGCGTTTATCGCATGATCCAATGACTTTTTGCAGGCGATCATCACCAAACTGACCGTCCATTGTACTGTTAGCTTCAACCACCCCATCTGTAAAGAGAACAAGAATATCATCTTTTTCGAGCTGCAGTTCAGACTCTTTTATGTTTCGCATAAAGGTCTCTCTTTTAGCCATTCCAATACCTATTCCGTCAGGCCTGATTTCTTCCACTTTTTTACTTTTTGCATGATAGTGAAACAGCGGATTATGTCCGGCCCTGGAGAAAACAAATTTCCCTGTCCTGCTATTTAAAACACCAAAAATCAGTGATATAAACGTTCCACGGGGAGCATTTTGCAAAAACAGATCATTTACTTTACCAAGCAGTGAAATTGAAGATTCATTCTCTTTGCATAAGGCATGTAAAACACCTTTTATAAAGGTCATATAAAATGCCGCCTGAATCCCTTTGCCACTCACATCACCAATTGCGACAGCCAGTTTGTCTTCATTAATTGATATGAAATCGTAGTAATCCCCGCCTGTCTCATAAGCCGGAATACAGATACCTGCAAGATCCAGTTTCTGAATACGCGGAGTTCGAACCGGCAGAAACGACTCCTGTACTCCCCTGGCGATCTGGAGCTCCTGTTTTATTCTCTCTTCCTGAGCAAGTTCATCTACATAATCGGGTATGTATCTCGGCAACTCCCTGATCGATCTGCCTTTATAAACGCCAATATATCCTACAACCAGGAATGCGGCGATAACCAGCAGTGAATAATAAAAAATTGCTGCATCCGGGGAGTTTGGTAAAACCCATCCATCAGCTGTAACCACAATCATAACAAATAAAAAAAGAGACAAAAGAGTTGTCAGGGTGTCTGTTTTGGCAAATAAAATTCCAAATCCAAAACCGGCGGCAAGCATCAGAAGAAATTCATACAGAACAGGGCCAAAACCAAGTTGCAGCGGACCCATTAAACTGAATATGATCGCTCCTGTTACACCCATCAATGCTGTATTTTGGGTTTTGTCGCTCAAACGTCCCATTATGATCATAAACGCAGTCTGAACAACAGCATATGAAGTGAAAAGAATGATTAATAGCTCTACAACCGGTGCAAGATAGGTTGTATCGGACCGAAATGTATTTTCAAGCGAGATATAACTTCCGGGAAGTATCAATAGTAACAGTGAAAAAAGGAATGCAAATATAAATGCCATACTTACCGAACGGATAAAGGCTATTCCGACAGGAATATTAAACAGGTGGCCGATACGTACTAAATCGATTGTTCTGATTTTTTCAGCCCAGTGCTGGCGAACCAGTGAATCACCGATTGCAGTGATAATAAAAAAGCCGGTAGATAAAAACGCCGCAAGAAAACCCATTGTCAAAAGCTGAAAGAAGAAGCTCATAAGATCGGGTCCTTCAATCGAGTGCATGTTCGTATAAATCCATTCAATCATGCTGATTATAGGTATAAAGAACCCGGCAAGAACCGCCAGCAATATTGCAGATCTCGTATCAACAACACGGAGTTTAATCCGGATGTAGAGCTGGGCCAGAAGCCAGATAAAAAATATCAGCATTAAAACGGCTCTGCCGCTTGTGATTAGCTGATTGTAGTTAAAATCGGATTCCCAGTAAGAGGAATACACGGGTACCATATGTAAAAGAGCACCTGTTGGTGCGATATGCAAAACCAGCTCATTTTTGTGATAAAGCTGATCATTTTCATGTAAAAATGTAACTTCAGCGGCATCGAAACCCGGATATATTTGGCGTTCTACCGATTCAACTTCAAATTCATCCTGCGGCCAGCCGCTCTCTTCCAGATAGTATAAAGCAATAGAAAAAGCCTGTTCATTATTTAAAAAATGAGGACGGAATCGTAGTCGATTTATGTTGATCTCTTCATCCCGGTTCAAATCAGGCTGAAAATTAAACCGGACTGCTTTCAGAAGGTCTGAATCTGAATTTAATTCAGAAATGTCCTCTTCGGAAATTGAAACAGCACGCCTTAGCGCTTCCGGATTCATAAGCCTGTTGGGAATAAGTTTTTGCTCATTATTAAAAGCGAGCCACTTTCCCTCTTCGTTCAGCTGCACTTCGAGTGTCACAACAGTCTCATCATCACCATCATCACCTTCATCATTCAGAAACCTTGACCCGGGTTGAAGTGATTCTATGGTGGTGTTCCAGTAGAAGACATTGAACAGGTCATATTTTTCTAAAGCCCTGAACTCTTCGAGTGATACTTTCTTCTGCAGACTGTCAAGCAGTCCGGAACGAATTTTAAATGAAGTATTGCTGTATGCCCCGGTATCTGAGAAACCCAGATCATTGAGCTTATTGGTTGCTACACTGTTTGCATTATCACTGCCAAATGAGGCGTCAGCAATTCTGAGCGGATGGCTGAATGAGATAAACCAGAAAAACCCCGCAGCAGCAAGTACTCCGATTATAACGAGAACCCAATCTTTTTTTGCAGTATCCGGAATGAATATCAAAATAATTTCTTTCTTACAATTTAAAGAGCGATAATAATTAAGTTCTTTGTACTTCGTAAAATGATTAAAAAAGTTTCAATGGATCAGGTGTCATTAAGATTATGATCAATATACTTTGACAAAAATAGTTTTAAATTTTATCTCAATAGGAAATAAATTAATCCCGTTTTTTTTAAAAACAAATAAAAATCGGACTAAACAAAAGATTTAGACTATCCATTACGTTCACTTTTCAGCAGGTATAATCAAAATCAAGCTAATTATTCTTCTATGTGTCTGATGGTATTCGGTTTTAAAAATCATTCTGAATATAATTTAATTTTTGCCTCAAACAGAGATGAATTTTATGAACGGCCTTCATTAACAGCAAGGTGGTGGAGTAGTAACATGCAGATTATCGGTGGTAAAGATCTAAAAAAAGGCGGAACCTGGCTGGGTGTTAAAAAAACGGGGAGCTTCTCAGCGGTTACAAACTATCGCGACCCCGATAGTTATAAAAAAAGTGCTGAGAGCCGGGGATCTCTCCCAGTTGAATTTTTGCACAACTCAGATAATCCTGAAAGCTTTTTTGAAAGTTTAAAAAAGAGATCGGATTTATATAACGGATTTAATCTGATTGCCGGCAATAAAGATCATCTGTACCATTATTCCAACATTGAAAATAGAATAAATTCTCTACCCTCCGGAATCCACGGAATAAGCAATGCTATGCTGAATACACCGTGGCCGAAAGTTGAAAGGGCTAAACAACTATTCAGGGATAAATTGAATCAGAACAAAATTTCTGATGACGACCTGTTCAGTATTCTCTCGGACAGAAAAAAATTTGACAGAAAATTTTTACCCAAAACCGGCCTTTCACCCGAAAAAGAGCGCGAGGTATCTTCAATATTTATCAAAACCGACACGTACGGCACAAGATGCTCCAGCCTGCTTTATATTAAAAAGAGTGGTGATATCAGGTTTTTAGAGAGAACGTACAAACCGGGATCTTTAGAGATAGAGAATGAAGTTGAACACAACATAATATTTAAAACAGGGTAATTTCCAGCTTATTACTTCTGATTAAAATTATTCACCTGCTCTTTTGCTCTTTTTTTCACCTCATTATTGCCATCCATTGAAGCCACAGCTTCGTAATATTCTGTTGCCTTTTGAATATTATTTAATTTTTCAGCAGAATAACCTGCATAAAAACCGCCCAGTGTCCGGTAGGTTCTTTGTTGTGAATTTGCCAGGTTTTCGCCATAGCGGAATGCATCTTCGAATGCAAAAAATGCCTGCTGCAGACGGTTATTTTTTAAATGGATCCTGCCCCGCCAGTACATCAACTCTTCTTTCATGATATTTAAAAGCGGGTAATCATTATTTTCCCAATGTGCTATCGCTTTTTCTATCTCTTTAAAAGCCAGATCATATTTACCCATCTGGAACAGACTGCGTACAAACAACCTTCTGTAAAAACTATTGTTAGGATACCTGGTCACAAGTTTTTGAAAATCTTCAACTGCCTCATCAAAATTTTCTTCGTAATTTAGCCTGATAAAACCCAAAAAATAGAGCGCTTCAGGGCCTGCAAAAAGGCTCTCTTTTGCCGCTCGTTCAAGAAGCCGCAGTCCTTCTTCTTTGTCTCCCGAAGGAAGGAACCATGCCATGGTTTTCATAAACGGATATGCTTCCGGCAGGTAAGCAGAATAGTACTTAATGATACCTTCTGCGATAAGATTATCAGCAAAGTCCGGCAAGATCTTTTTCATCGCCTGCTGTGATTGATAAGCAAGACGTCCGTGATTCAAACTGCTGATCCATTCTTCGCGGTTCGACTGGTGCCTGGCGAGATAGCCATTTGCTGCTGCGCGGACAATCAATCCGTCTGGATGGCGGGAATTATTACTCAGAAACCGACCTGCCTGGAAATCCGCTCTCTTCATTTTGTTATAAAATTCATCATCATGGGATTTATTGTCGAGATCCTCAAGAACAACCCACCACTTTTCCATCCCTTCCCAAAGAAGCCAAACCGGGTGATCAGGATACTTTTTCCGCCACGGTTCAAAAATTTTGTCAGCGGCTTCAGGATTTCTGTTATAAAGAGAATCCAGGGCTTGCTGAGCCACAGGCCTGAATTCATCGTTGGTTACCAGCACAATATGCTGTGCTTTCAATGATCCCAAACTTCCAAATAGGAAAAATATCAAAAATATAAAATATCGAATCATACCTTATGGTACTTTAGCTTAAATACTCTAAAAACCAACTCTCTGTAAATTCAAGTGCTTCATTAAATTTATCAGGAAAGTCGTCTTCTTCAAACGGATGGGAAGAGTTGAAAGTATGACCTGCATTTGACAGAAGCCGAATTTCCTTATCTGAAGAGGGGCACTGTTTATATAGTTTTTCAGTGTCACTGAAAGGTACAGATTCGTCCTCTTTTCCCGCGATAAAAAGAGATGGGATGTATAGTTCACTCACACGATTTATAGCCATAATCTTATCCGCATTTTCAAGTGCATCCTCATATACAACTTTTCCCACCCTCATGTTCTGGCCGGTTCTCGCATTCGGAATCTCCGTATAACCTTTCGTTTCCCAGTCTTCTATCATTTGTTCCGTCCAGCGCTCATTGTAATTGGCTACTGCAGACCATGTAACCATACAGTGAATATCCGTATATTCAGCTGATGCGACTACGGCAGTATGACCACCTCTTGAGTGACCCAGAATACCAATTCTATCTGTATCGAGCACTGCTTTATCGGTATAAATATCCTTATTTTTTATTCCTTCAATGACACTGCCAATATCGGCAAGATCCTGCGACAGTGTTTCACGTTCAAACAGTTCCGGCTGGTCAAATTCAGTCATGGATTTTCCTATCCCATTCAGCGATAAATTAAAAGCTACTACCGCAAACCCGGCTCTTGACAATTCCTCGCACAAAGCCGGGAACGGTCCCCAGTCTTTAAAACCTTTAAATCCGTGTACAAAGAGTATAACAGGAAAACTATTTCTTGAACCACCGACTGGTGTATAAAGATCGTAGTTTATGGGAAGATTTTCTGCAGAAGGGATTGAACCGGACTTTTTTGAAACACTGCTGAAACTCATTGGAATCGTTCTATGATTTTTTAAAGTCTAATGTTTGCAATTTTACCATTTTTCTTAAATCGTTAATCTCTTTTTGACGAAGATAGCGCCAGCGGCCCACACGTAAATCTTTATCATTTAACCCGGCATAACGAATTCTTTTCAATTTTGTCACTTCTGCGCCAAAAAATGATACCATTCTCTTTATAAGATGATTTCTGCCTTCTGAAACTGTTATTTCTACAGACAGTGGATCTCTTTTACCACGGCTGACTTTTTCTGCCTTAGCAGGTCCGTCTTCAAGCGGAATACCTTCTAACAGGCGGCGAAGCTCATCGTCCTGAAGGGGACGGTTTGTCTTTACTTCATACGTTTTTTTAACCTTATAGCTGGGATGCATTAATCTGTGAGCCAGGTCGCCGTCGTTTGTTAATACAAGTAATCCCATTGTATTCCTGTCAAGCCGCCCCACCGGGTAAACACGGCTGCCGGTGGCTTCTTCGATCGAATCCATTACTGTATTGCGGTCCTTTTCATCACTGGTGGTACTGATTGTGTCTTTAGATTTGTTCAGTAAGATGTAGACAAACGGCTCCAGAGAGAGAGACTGTTTTTCAACTTCCACGTTATCACTTGCTTTTACCTTCGTACCCAGCTCAGTAACTGTTTTTCCATTGATTTTCACTTTTCCTTCTGATATCAACACATCGGCATCCCGGCGTGAGCAATATCCCGCGTGAGATATATATTTATTGAGACGGATCTCATCTTTGAGGTGATTTTTCTGGTCAACTTCATGCGGCACGTAAGGCTGATTTTTCTTTGATGACCTGTTTTTTTGGCGTCTCATCATTCTGTTCTCTTGATATTATTCATCTGGTTCAATTTTTCCATTATTGTTTTTCTGTTCGCCGTTTAATTTGTTTGGATGTTCACTCTCTTCTGTTTCTCTGTTTTCGAGATAATTATCAATAATATCATCAGCTTCACTATCATCGAGTTCCATCTGCCTTTCCATTAACAGCCGGCGATGCTCTGCCATATCATCGTCACTTAAAATATCTTCAATTTCACGCGGTTTCGGTAACTCATTAACAGAGTTAATACCAAAATGTTTTAAAAAATGATCTGTAGTTTTATAAAGAAGCGGTTTACCCGGTGAATCTGCCCGCCCTGAAACCTTTACCAGCAGTTTCTCGAGCAGTTGCCTGAGTATATAACCTGAATCAACACCCCGTATCTGATCTACCTCGGGTTTTGTAACCGGCTGCCGGTATGCAACGATGGCGAGCGCTTCGATCGCCGACTGCGATAATTTCCGGTATGCATTTTCATGCTGGTAGATACTTAACCACGGATGATATCTGGGCCGGGTCACAAACGTAAAACCTCCTCCTGTCTCCTCTATTCTGAACGAAAGATCATTCTCTTCGTACCGCAGATTAAGCTGATTAATGATCTGTGTTATCACAGGTCGGTCAAGATCCAGTTCATCTTCACTTTCTTTAATAATTGAAGCGATTTTCTGCCAGGGCAGCGGGTCGGGGCTCGAGAATATCAGTGCCTCAATAACAGAACTTAACCTGGTTCCATCGACAAAACGATAATCCATCATAGATTGTAGATTCAAAATCTTCAGTTAATAATCCGGTCAGCCGGAATTTCGTACATGAAAATACAAAAATTAGCTGTCAAAACATGAGAAGGATTGCAGATGCCTGCTATTCAAAAAGAACGGTTTACTGCTCAGATATTTCAGCGTTTGAAGCAGATAAGAGTATGCTCATCTTTCTTAATAATTCGATAACCCAGCAGATGGAAAATATCCGAAACCAAAAACTTTGCAACCCTCAAATCAATTTCAAGACTGTTTTCGCTAAGCAGTTTCACTCCCGGGAGATAACGCAATAACCGGTGCATAAAACTCCTTCTCAGGTAGGCAGAGAATTTAAGCCAGAACGCTGATACCTCATTGATAATAAAAAAACCGTCGTTCCCGGTTTTTTGATAAAGGGGCATAAAAATCCTTCCGCTGACAGGAGCTTTGATCAGTTCTCCCTTTTCGTAAGCCAGCGGCTGATCTTTTTGAATAATATCAAAGTTTTCGAACCCGCTTTTCATTTTAAATTCATAAGGTTCTTCTACGTAATGGTGATACACAATCTCAAAATAGTTGCCGGGTACTTTTGGCTCTGTTTTGAGGCTCTCCTGGTAATCTTCAATCTCTTCATCAGTTAAATCAAGCAGGCCGCAATAATACATAACAAGCCAGATAAAGCTTTCACTCCTTAAAACCGATTCTCTGTCAGCATGTGCACCTGCCTCAAAACCTATTGCTGTAAAACCAAGATTATTGATATAACTCAGCAAGGTACCCTTGATATATTCTTCGATCCCTAAAATCTGCGGGGCCGGAAATTTTCGTGCCAATGCACGATTAGTAAGAGTGTCATTAAAAAGTATAAAAGAGCAGCTGTTTGCTGAGGTGGTATGTATATCAGTAAAAATAAATTCTTCGGTATTTTCGTGGTGTTTTTCGATAATAAGCTTTATGGATTTCTCGATCTCCTGAATTTCACCAAACTCAGCAGTTCCCTTGTAATGTTCTTTGCCATTATTCCTGTTTTCAGAATAGAAAGACTCCCACAACCTGTTAAGATCGGTATCTATAAACCGCAAACCGAGATTGAGTGCTTTTATATTTCCTGTAATGGCGTAAACTGATCCTCTTATTTTCTTATTCTCTCCTGTTATTTTTTCCTTAATTTTCTTTACAGCCTGAATTCCGGCCGGTTCATTCCCATGAATTCCTACGAAAATAACAATAACAGGACCCGGGCTTTCACCTGTACACTGCCATAAGATGCGATCATATTCATAGTCGGTATATTTTTCTAAATCAGTTTTTTGCATTTAAACTTTTGTTCATCTTATTCCAAATCTCTTGCGTATCGCGATCTGTAATGATCCCGATCAATTGATTTTTTTCAATTACCGGCAAACAACTTAACCCTTTATCAATCATAAGCAACATCGCATATTTTATATCTGAATTTGGTCCGATTGTAACAGGGTTCGGTTCCATTACGTCTGCAGCAACTGCAAGCGAATCGTTACTCGAATCAGCAAGATAACTATTCAGCCGCTTTTTTGTAATTATTCCTTTTAAATTTCCGCGGTTGTCTTCCACCGGCACGTGATGGATTTCCCGCCATTCCATAACTTTGTTCACCATTTCTGCTAAATCGTGCTCATTTACTGTAACAAGATCAGTGGACATCACGTTGCTTACAATATCATAAGCGACGTTGAGATCTTCAACCTCTTCAAGAGCTGCGCTTTCCCATTTGTGCACCGGTTTGTCACTCAGACGGCGATTATACATAATGGCTGTTAATGCTACTGAAGCTTCATCCCGGTCGTACTTTTCACGCAATTTCCGGTAACTTTTTATAAGCCATCTCGACCCGGTTCCGTAATTACCGGCTCTCTCTTCAATAATTGACAGATTCCGTTTTATATCTTTATCATTTACTTCTAACCTTTTCAAACCTTCTTCGGCCCGCGGAAGTAATAAATCCAGTATGAGATCTCTTGCCGGCATAAGTTTTCCATTCCAGATCATACCACTTTGTATTCCCCACATAGCAGCTTTATAAAAATTCTCTTTGGCATCATCAAAACTTGTATCGCACCAGATATCTTTGCAATTCTTTGGCATATTACTCATCAAACCTGCCCAAAAAGTTAAATTCGCCATTTCATCTTCAACTGTTGGTCCGGAGGGAATGTAACGATTTTCAATACGCAGATGTGGGATGCCTCCCGATACACCATAGCAGGGACGGTTCCATTTATAAAGAGTTCCGTTGTGTAAACTAAGCGCATCAAGAGATGGGATATTACCATCTTTCAGATCTTCAAGAGAATCTTTCTCTATTTCGGTCATAAAGAGGATTGTATGACGAGCAATATCATTTTTGTATACATCAGTAACACTTTTAATCCAGCGATTTCCAAAAGTAACTCTTTGCTGCCTCTCCCGCAGATGGTATCCTTTCCCGCGGGTATCAATACTTTGCTGGAAAAGCGGAATTCTTGTCTCTGCCCAAAGCTGTTTTCCAATCAGGAGTGGTGAGTTGGCACAAATTGAGAGCACCGGCCCTGAAATCAGCTGTGCCCAGTTGTACATGTCTGCAAAATCTTTCGGTTCCACCTGATAGTGACATTGAAAGCTTGTGTTACAGGCTTCAAACAGAATATTATTATGGGTTAATATGAGTTCATCCACGCCTGTAATATTTAGTTCAAAATCGCCACCCCGCAATTCGGATAAAATTCTGCTAAGCGCTTCATATCTCGGTTTGGGAGTCAGGTAGTTAATCTGAACCGCCCTGTAATCGATAGATGGCAAGATACCGGTCAGAATTATTTTTTCATCACTATCACTTACTGCTTTATCGGCCAGCTTCAGTAAAGATCTGAGCTGAGATTCCATCTTTTTAAAGCAGTTTCCTTTCAATTCGAACGGATCCAGATTAATCTCAAGGTTGTAGCGTGCAAGTTCAGATGTAAACTGTGGATTATCAATTTTCTGCAGAATCTCAGGTGCATTTCTGGAGGGTTTAAAATATTTATCAACTATACAAAACTCTTGTTCTGCCCCGATCCTTCGTTTTCCTTTTTCAATCATATCTTCTCTGATCATCTGATCGATTGCCTCCACATCATGAAGCAAGTGCTTCAGATATTTTTTTCTGGACTCCGGATCTTTTGCTATCGAAAATTTTTGATTACCCATTTTTTTTTATGCTTTTAAAAAAATTACAGTTTGAAGGTTTTATCTCATCTTTTCTTTTTACTTCCGTGAATCATTTTTAATAACCGGGCAGTTATCATCATAAAATTCTGCTCGGTTATGACACCAATCAAACGATTATTTTTTACTACCGGCAGACAGCCGATTTTTTTTGCAGCCATGATATCCATAGCTTCCATAATCGATGCTTCCGGATGAATAGTAATAGGGTTTTTGATCATTACATCTTCTACATATTTATTTGTCTGGTCTTCTTCATTAATAGCCTTATTGTACTCATTGAATATCATTCTCATTGATATCAGTCCGACCAAATGTTTGTTATCATCTTCTACGGGCACATACCGGATTCGCCGCCAATCAATCAGGTTAGAGACAAGCTCAAGAATATCGCCTTTTTCAACAGTGAAAAGATCTGTGGTCATAAATTCCTCTACCAGCAAATTCGACGGCTGCCATGTGTCAAGGTCTTCTGCTTTTGCCAGTCCCCACTTATGCACGGGCTCACCTTTTTTCTGATTTTTGATCATTGCATTGGTAACTGCCGTTAGTGCCTGCTCGCGTGGCATATCCTTAACCAGAGATCCATACGATTTGATCGTCCAGTAACTGCCTGTATGTGCCGATTCAGCCCTCTCTTCTATAATATCCAGGTAGGTAGTAATATCTCCGGTGTCGATATTCTGGTTTTCCAATCCTGCCCGGGCTAAGGGGAGCAGTTCTTTGCGGATCAGGTCAACAGATGTATATCTTTTTTTATCAACCCACCGAAACTTGGTCTCAAGACCCATTTTGGCAGCAGCAAAGAAATTCATCTTTGCATCATCAAAATCCATAACCTTTGATATATCCGGGTACTGCTGCTTCATTCCGCTTAACAGACCCAGCCAGAATGCCGCATTTGCAATTTCATCTGAAACCGTAGGACCGGAAGGAAACAGCCTGTTTTCAATTCGCAGATGAGCTTTTCCATCGCTGATACCATAACAAGGCCTGTTCCAGCGATAGACTGTACCATTATGCACCTGGAGAGCTTTTAGATTAGGAGGATCTCCGTTCTCTATCATTTTTTCGACATCTTCTTCTACATCCGCACTCAGTATCACACGATAGCGTGCGATGTCTTCCTTGTATATTTCCAGGATACTGTTTTTCAGCCATTCATTGCCAAATGTTACTCTTGGACTGCTATCCCTCAAATGTTCGCCAATTTGCCTTGTATCAACCGACTGCTGAAACAGTGCGATTCTCGTTTCATGCCACAGGCGCTTCCCAAAAAGAAGCGGTGAATTTACAGCTACAGCCAGTACCGGGCCGGTAATAGCCTGGGCGTAATTGTATTTTTGAACAAATTCATCCGGTTTTACCTGCAGGTGAACCTGGAACCCGGTGTTGCAGGCTTCCAGGAGCGGGCTGTCAAACCGCATCAAAAGTTCATCCATACCCTGGATACGAAGGTCGTACTCTGAGCCTCTCAGATTATTAATAGCATCACAAAGCGCCCTGTATCGAGGCAGCGGGGTAAGGTTTTTCATATCCAGATCCGATTTCCGGATCGTTGGCAATACACCTGAAAGAGCAATATCTCCGTCAAATTCAAACATCACTGTGCGAAGCTTCTCAATTTTATTCAAAATATTCTCTTCCATCAGGGAGAGGCATTTCCCCTGAAAATCAAGCGGTTCGAGATTCATCTCAAGATTAAAAAGAGCCAGCTCAGTAGTATAACTCTCATCCTGCAGTTTCTCGAGAACCGTTGTGGAGATCGGGGCCGGTTTTGCATTATTATTTACCAGGCACAACTCCTGTTCTGCTCCTATTCGTGTACGGTCAATTTCAAACCAGCCTTCGTCAAGCATCCGTTTCATAGCCCGGATATCTTTTAAAAGGTGTTTGATAAATTCCTGCACCTCTTCCCGGGTTTTTGCAAGCTTTACTCTTTCTTCACCCATATAATTTCATGTGATGCCGTAAAAATTGATTGATCGGTAATAATTGAATTTATTCGGGATAAAGCAAGTCTTTTTTAAGCAAATGAAAAAATTTATATGCCCGCAGTAGCATATCAGCACTGTTCAGAGGGCAGCTGAAATGAAGAACTACTCCACAGCATCCACATCTACATTGATACGAACACTGCTTCCGCCTTTTGGTTTTATTGTTTCATATCGCCTAAAGATATTGTTTAAGAGACGCTCAATAACTGCTGCATTAAAGGTTGTTTTCAGCTTTATATGTGCCTCCCACTGGAACTGGCCGTGCATCCATTCAATTGTTGAAGGTGAAGGGCCAAGAACCGGGTCATCCCCGACTTCGAGTCTCATTGCATCACAAAACTTGTCTGCCACCATTTGAACTTTACTCCATGACGGGCTTTTGAATTGAAATACAATCATGCGTGAGAAGGGAGGAAACTGAAGCATTTTCCGGTTTGCCAGTTCATATTTTGCAAAGGCTCTGAAATCATGAGTCCTGGCACACTGAATAGCCGGATGGTCCGGTTTCCAGGTCTGTACGTAAACCACACCCGGTTTTTCAGCACGGCCTGCGCGTCCGGCAACCTGGCTCAGCAGCTGGTACATGCGTTCGCTTGACCGGAATGAAGGAAACGCAAGCTCAGTATCTGCATTTATAACCCCTACTACAGTCACGTTCGGAAAATTCAACCCTTTGGCCACCAGCTGCGTGCCGATGAGAATATCAGACTCTCCATTTGAAAATTTCTCATATATTTTTTGATGTCCGAATTTTCCGGTCGTCGTATCCCGGTCCATCCGCAACAATCTCGCTCCCGGAAATAACTCCTGTACCTCTTCTTCAACCTGTTGTGTACCGCTCCCTTTCGCTTTCAGGTTAGGTGATCCGCAGAGTTCACAATGCGTATCGGCCCGCCGGGAATATCCGCTGTAGTGACAAAGCAGGATGTTTTTCTTTTTGTGATAGGTGAGGCTTACCGAACACTCCGGGCTTTGCGGGATATGTCCGCAATCTTCACACTGCAGGTACGACGCAAAGCCACGCCGGTTAAAAAGCAGAATAATTTGTTCCTCTCGTTTAAGTGCTCTCTCAATCTCCTCATACAATTCAACAGTGAGCGGCCCCCTCATTGCAGATTTATACTCCAGCAAGTTTAAAATACGAACCTCGGGCATGGTTCCGGAAGGCCTTTGCGGGAGCTGGAGCATCTCATGCTTTCCCTGCCTTACAGCTTCAATCGAAACCATTCCCGGTGTGGCAGATCCCAATACGGCAACCGCGTCCGACATGCTGGCCCGCATAATAGCAACATCCCGAGCATGATATCTTGGCGAGGGATCGAACTGCTTGTAGGAAGAGTCATGCTCTTCGTCTACCACAATCAGGCCGAGGTCGTGAACCGGTGCAAACACAGCGGAGCGCGGACCGATTGCGATGCGTTTCTCGCCCGAGTTCAGACTTTTCCAGGCCTCATACCGTTCACGTGCACTGAGCCGGCTGTGAAGCACAGCAATAAGATCTCCGAAAATCTGGTAGAACCGGCGGACAGTCTGCGGTGTCAGGGCAATTTCAGGAACCAGAACAAGCCCGCCCCTTCCCTGCTCCAGGGCGTGCCTTAATGCGTGAATATAAACTTCCGTTTTTCCTGAGCCGGTAACACCAAACAGTAAAAAACTTTTATACGATTTTGCATTCAGTTCCGATCTGATCTTTTCGAAAGCATTTTGCTGCTGACCTGATAATTTTTTGATGCGTTCAGGTTCGTACTTGCCATTATTTGCATGTGCTGATTCAACAGGTAAATCCACGGATTCAATCCAGCCCTCCTCCTCAATACGTTTCAGGGTATAATCGGTAAAGAGTTCATTCTGCAGCAGCTCCCGGTGTGCAACAGGCAGATCCATTTTACTTATTTCCCGGTAGGCCTGAACCCATTTCAGGTTAAAATCTTTTTCAGGCAATTCAGTCAGAATGTTATCCGGATCCGCAGAACCGGCATGTTTCCAGTGTTTCACCGTGCGGTAATCAATCTTCTGTTTGGGTTCCTCCCAGATTTCGATGACTCCTTTTTTGATCAGTTTCTTCAGAAGGCCCGATTTTCGACCGTCTTTCCAGCGCTTTTCCGCATCTTTAAGAGTCAGGTTTTCTGCTTCGATATCATCCAGCAGCTCGATCTCCTCTCTGCCGGGAGCTCCTTTAAAACCCTTTTTAACTTTGAGTTTTTTTTCCGATATAAAATTCAGCCCTACAGGCAGTGCCGCCTGGATAGCTTCACCCCAGCTGCAGTAGTAAAAACGATGGATCCACTCCGTAAGCTTCAGAAGCTGAGAGTCCATCACCGGTTGATCATCCAGGATTCGCTCGACCGGTTTGGTTTCAAAGTCAGGTTTATTTTCATGCACCCGAACCACCATACCAATCGCAAACTCATTTCGCAGCGGCACCCAGACTCTCATTCCCGGCCTGATACCCATTTTCTTTGAAACATGATAGGTAAACAGCCGGCGGACAGCCGTGGGAAAAGCGATATCTGCTAAGAGAAGATTTTTGGTCATGGAAGAAAGCTATCAAATTCAGAGTAAAAAAATAAACTAACATGTTTTAATTTTTTAGAGGGGATAATTTACATTACCGTTTTTTTTTGACTCTCAGGTCATCTGTTAATGTGCAGGTATTTAAAATAAGATCAAGAACGTTTCACTTATTTATTATCCGTACGTAATTTTTTTAACTCATTGGCTTTCAACTGGTATCAGTATAAGAAAATATTGAAATGACATGGAATTTTTATGGGAGCATCTTTGTTCTTTCTCATATCGACTTACATATTATTTAATAATTTTTTATATAATTAAGTATGCAAGATAACAGATGCATTCCATGAATATTTTGGATGTGACTACCTAACTATAACCTCTAACTAAACATATATGAATCATGATTATAGATACTAAATTCAGCATGATTATTGCTTTTTTACTCTTTACGTTTGGGGCAATTTCTAATGCAACTGCCCAGACCGCACCCGTTCAAATAATTCACAATTCTGCTGATCCTGCTGCAGAACTTGTTGATGTGTATGTGAACGGAGATTTGACACTCGAAGACTTTGCCTTCAGAACGGCAACGCCTTTTACTGATTTGCCTGCTGGCGAAGCGCTTACAATTACTGTAACGGTTGCCGGTGATCCAATTGGAGACGGTGTGGAATTCAGTGGTATTACACTGGATGAAAATGAAACCTATTACGTAGTTGCAACCGGTGTTCTTGACCCTACCGGTTTTGCTGATAACCCGGACGGTGTAGCAACAGATTTTACACTGGATTTAATACCCGGTGCTCTGCAAGCAAGCTCTGATCCAACACAAATTGAGGTCTTTATTTATCACGGGGCAACAGATGCTCCTGCAGTGGATGTTGTAGCACGGGATGTTGCAACACTTGCGAGCAATCTTGCTTACACGGATATCTCCTCACTGATAACTGTTCCTGAAGGACTCTTTTTCCTTGAAGTTAATCCGGCAGGTACAACTACTCCTGTTGAAACATTTGTATGGAACGCAACCGGTCTCGCCGGCGAAGCCGGTATAGCACTGGCAAGTGGATTTCTTGATCCTTCTGCAAATAATGGAGGTGAAGCTCTCGGTGTACTTACCGTTTTACCGACAGGTGATACACAATTACTCGAAACAGAAGCTGAAGTTGATTTGAGTATTGCGGATGCAAGAGCAAAAGGCACAGACGGATTGATTCTTGTTGAAGGGATTGTTACACGTGCACTCGGAGATTTTACTTACATCCAGGATGAAACTGCAGGTA
This sequence comes from uncultured Balneolaceae bacterium, assembly GCA_964449075.1. GTDB lineage: Bacteria > Bacteroidota > Rhodothermia > Balneolales > Balneolaceae > CAYVBJ01. The sequence goes on along the minus strand of CAYVBJ010000009.1, from coordinate 1,300 downwards.
TTACAATACGTCAGACCTCCGGTGCTTTTAATGATGCTGTTGCAGGCGGAACTATCGCACCTGGAACCCGGATTGAAATTGCAGGTGTTACTTCTGAATTTGCAAATCTCTTACAAGTAAACGACAGTGACCTGGCAACGTGGTCAGTTCTGGAGCAAGGGGTCGCTTTACCGGATCCTGCTCAATTGACACTTGCTCAACTTTCAGCCAGCGGTGAAACATATGAAGCACAGCTGGTAAGTGTAAGTGATATAACACTCGATCCCGCCGGGGATACAGAATTTAATGCGGGAACAACTTATTCCATTTTAGATGATACTGATCAATCCAATGCAGTATCTTTTCGTGTTCCCAGTGCAGGAGATACGGAATTAGATGGAACGCCGATCGCCGAAAATATTGATTTTACCGGAGTAGTTGGTCAGTTCGACTTTGATGACCCGGCATCCGGTTACCAGTTAATGGGGATATTAGAGACCGATGTAACAGACCTGGATGCAATTGTTGGCCCCTCTGCCAATCTGCAAATTATTCACAACTCGCCGGATCCTGCTGTAAGTTCAGTCGATATCTATGTTAACGGTGATCTTTTTCTCGAAGGTGTTGATTTCCGTACGGCAACACCCTTTACTGAAGTACAGGCAGGCGTTGATCTGAATATCCAGGTCGCACCCGCCGGTGCAGATCTGCAGGATGCTGTTGGACCGATAACAGTTAATCTTACAGAAGACACAAATAACATTGCGGTTGCCTCAGGTGTTCTGGACGAAACGCAATTTACAGGTGCCGCAGGATTTAGTCTTGAACTATTTTCTCCCGGTAAAGTTACTGCTGATGATCCTGCTACCGTTGAGGTAAATATCCATCACGGATCACCGGACGCACCAGCAGTAGATATCTTCCTGACGCAAACAGGTGATACTCCCGCAGTTGAAAATCTGGCGTATCCTGAATTTACCGGCTATGTACCAATCGATCCCGTTGATGAGGTGATCGGTGTTGCAGGTACCGGCGGAGAAGTTTTTGTAGAGTTCGCCGCACCACTCGCTGATCTTGACCTCGAGGGTACAGCTCTTACAGTGCTTGCTTCCGGCTTCTTCGATGAAGCAAATGCAACGGAGGAGAGTCAATTTGCATTGCTTGCCGTACTGCCTGACGGTACCGCGCTGGTACTCCAGGTTTCCGGAACTGAGAACCAGGTGGAAACAATTGCAGAGCTCAGAAGCCGTGAAGCAGACGGTTCTACCGTTTATGAGTTGACCGGCGAAGCGATACTTACTTTCCAATCTACATTCAGGGG
>CAYVBJ010000008.1:81111-104257 GCA_964449075.1 uncultured Balneolaceae bacterium | reverse complement strand
GCAGGTTGATTCCAACCAGTACATTAAAATCACCGCGCCTGAATTTATAGAGAACCTCAATACGCTGCATTGCATCCAGTTCGCTGTGCATATAGGCGGCACTTATCCCAAGGTTTTTAAGATATTCGCTCAGCTCCTCACTCAGACGTTTGGTAAGCGTTATACAGAGAACGCGTTCATTTTTTTCAGCACGAACCTGGATCTCGTCAAGCAGATCGTCGATCTGGGTATCAAGCGGCCTGACTTCTATTTCCGGCTCCATTAAACCGGTCGGGCGTATAATCTGTTCTACGAATATGCCGCCTGATTTTTCAAGTTCGTAATCTTTTGGCGTAGCACTTACAAAAATAGACTGATTGACCATCGATTCCCACTCCTCGAATGTCAGCGGACGGTTATCAAGTGCAGAGGGAAGCCGGAATCCATGTTCTACAAGCTCAATTTTCCTGGAACGGTCACCCCCATACATGGCCCCGATTTGCGGCACGGTTTGATGGCTTTCATCCACAACCAGCAGATAATCATCGGGAAAATAATCAAACAGGCAGTAAGGCCTCTCTCCGGGTTTACGTGCGCTCAGATAGCGCGAATAATTTTCGATTCCGGCACAATACCCGATCTCCTGCATCATCTCAATGTCAAATAGAGTACGCTGCTGCAAACGCTTGGCTTCAAGATATTTCTGTTCGTTTTGCAGCACATCTACCCTCCAGTGCATTTCGTCCCGGATCTGATCAATTGCCTGGTCAAGTCTCCCCTTGGTTGTTACATAATGGGAGGCCGGATATATTCTGAACTCATCAACTTGTTCAATGGTATGGCCCGTTTCCACTTCAAACACTTCCATATTTTCAATCTCATCACCCCAAAAAGTGATTCGCAAACCTTCGTCCGAATAAGCGGGGTAGATATCTACAACATCGCCTCTTACACGGAATGATCCGCGTGTAAACTCATTATCTTTTCGGGTATAATGGAGATCAACTAAGTCATAAAGAAGTGTATTCCGGGGAATTTCCATATCCCGCTTCAGATTTATAATAAGCTGTTCATACTCTGACGGAGAGCCGATACCGTAAATGCAGCTTACAGATGAAACTATGATTACATCCCTGCGTCCCGAAAGTAACGAGCTTGTGGCTCTAAGTCTCAGGCGCTGTATCTCTTCATTAATGGACAGATCTTTTTCAATGTATTTATCCTGTGCAGAGAGGTAGGCTTCAGGCTGATAGTAATCGTAATACGAGATAAAGAATTCAACGCGGTTTTCCGGAAAAAAATCACTGAACTCACGATAAAGCTGCGCAGCCAGGGTTTTATTGTGGCTCATTACCAGGGTGGGCTTGTTGACATTATCAATAACACCTGCTATGGTTCGTGTTTTTCCGGAACCTGTAATTCCCAGCAGGGTTTGATATTTATCTCCCTCGTTAACTCCTTCTGTGAGCTCTTTAATTGCATTTGGCTGGTCGCCTGCCGGCGCCCATGGTGACTGAAGCTTAAAATTTGACATGTTTACTAAAATAAGGACTATTTACACCCAAGTAAATAAATATGTTATGGATTCATTTCTTTGATGAAAGCAAATAAATGCTGAATTTCACTACCTGTTTATTTTCTCTATTAAAACAAATTGAATAATTGAAATAATGGCGGACAGAGAAGCTTTACACGATCAACGAAAAAGTATTGATAATATTGATGAACAGATCCTGGATCTTTTAAAGAAGCGCAATGAGGTGTCTCAGGATGTAATCAGGAAAAAAATTGAAAAGCAGTTACCTGTTTTTGTGGCAACCCGGGAACTTGAAAAAACCCGTGACTTCAGAGAAAAAGCTGTACTGCGGGGGCTTGACCCGGAATGGGCTGAAGATTTTCTCCGCATGATAATGGCAGCTTCAAGAGCGAGTCAGTCATCTGAGACCTTTCCGAGATCAACCGACAGACCCATGCATATTCTGTTTGCAGGCGGCGAAGGAGGAATGGGGACACTTTACAGGAGAATTGCTGAGCGTTCCGGCCATGTTGTCTATTCCCTCGATAAGGGGAACTGGCATGAGTTAGATGAGATTGCTCCAAAAACGGACATGGCGATAGTCACAGTTCCCATCAATGTAACGGTAGATGTGATTAAAAGGCTGAGTGCAAAACTGAAACCCAAAACAATACTCGCCGATTTTACAAGCAATAAATCCGGGCCGCTGAAAACTATGCTCGAGTCACACGACGGACCTGTTCTGGGGCTTCACCCGATGCACGGACCCGATGTTCCAAATTTATCCAAGCAGCTGATGGTAGTGAGTCCCGGAAGGGATTCAGAAAAAGCACAGTGGTTTATTAATCAGTGTGAACTGTGGGGTATGCGCATTATTGAGGCAGATCCCCAAAATCATGATCATGTCATGAATCTTGTCCAGGGATTGCGTCACTATGTGGCCCTTCTGCACGGATCGTTTATGAAGAAATATGACCTGGATCCAAATGAAATGCTAGAGTATTCAAGTCCGATCTATCGGGCCGAGCTGATGATGACCGGCAGAATCTTTGCCCAGGATGCAGAACTCTATGCAGATATTGTATTTAGCAATAAAGACCGGCGAAACCTTTTGCTTAAATTTTTTGATCATCATAAAAAACTGGCTGATTTGGTAAGAGATGATGATAAAGAAGGCTTTATCAAAGAGTTTGAGTCTGTCACCGACTTTTTTGGAAGTTTTGCATCGCGGGCACTCGAAGAGAGCGGCTACCTGATTAACAGGCTGGCTGACCGGTTTTCGTGAATCTTTGAACTGCCAGCTGACCAATTCGTGACAATATACTGCCGGGTTTTGCCACCAGGACGCGAGGACACGAGGCAACACGAATAACTCATTTTACAACTATTTAAAAGAACTGCTGTCAACTACATTTAGCACAGCCGCCCGCAGGTTGGTAAAATCAGATAGATTTACTTACAATCAGTTCATCGACCAGATTGCAAAAGTGAGAACCGAAGCAAATGCAACCCAGAGAAAATACGGCACCAGAAGCCATGCGGCCGGTTTGGATTTTTTATAAAATTGAAAGATTGTCAGCCCGATAAAGAGGAGCAGGAAAAGAATTTCAACAGACGCACCTGGTAATGAATGTAATCCAAAGAAAATATAGGACCACGCTCCATTCAAAATAAGTTGTACCAGGAACAGAGAAAGTGCCGTTTGAGCATTTGAAAACCCATAATCTTTCCATACAAGCCAGGCAGATATACCCATCATGGTATACAGAATAGTCCATACCGGGCCAAATACCCAGGCCGGCGGGTTCCATGACGGTCTTTCGAGAGATTCATACCATACGCCCGAAGCAGCTCCCGGTGAATATTGAGCTGCAAACCAGGCCACAAGAAAACAGATGAAAATCCATCCGAAAAGGGCCGGTACTACCAATCTTTTATTATTTACAGAAATGTTATTGATAATGTGAATGTTCTTTGATTACTTATATAAATACACTGTTTTATTTATATGTGTACAAATATTTAAATAAATCCGGTTCTATAAAATAACGATACACTCTATTCATATGAAAAAAAAGGTACTTCTACTTTCCTTTCTTCTGTTTGGAACAATATTACCACTCTATTCCCAAACTGGAAATAGTCTGGACAGAAATCTGTTTAACGTATCAGAACAAGTAAATGAAAATTCGATTTTTTCTGATCCGGGTTTAATATCTTACCATATTGAACTGAACACTAATCTGTTGCAAAATAGTTCTTTTACGGGCGGAGTTACTTTTGAAGTGCCGCTGGGTGATGATTTCAGTAAAATTCATGAGTTTGAAATCATAAGGTCGGTCAGCTATTTTGAAAGAAGCCAATCAGTGATAGCGAAAGCAACAGACGGTTCCGGCAGCCTCATGATGTTTACTACAGACAGGAATACTAGTTTTTTTGTCGGAAAGATTGTGGATGGTGATCTCAACAGTGAAATGGATATACGATATGATCCTGATTCGGAGTCTGCTATTATCCATCAAACAGACCATTCCGGTAATCTTCTCTGCAGTTTTGACAATCACAAACATACCCTCAGTAGTACTGATTTATCAACCCCGGAAACCGGTTTTCAAATTAATGAATCACGAATTGTTCCGAGTATTGAAGCTCTTGCATCGGAAATTGAAGAAGAAATTACAGTTGATTTGCTCTTAGTCTACTCACCGGCGGCAAAAACGTGGGCTGAAGGGCGGCAGGAATTCGGCTCTATTGAGAACCTTATTTCGCAGGCAATGATACTATCACAGGGTGCTTTTGATAACAGTGGTGTTTCAATTGAACTTCGTCTGGTCCGGGCTGAAGAGGTTAACTTTAGTGAAAACAGCGAGGAGTTTGACAGCACAACGGATCGTCTTAAAAACATGACTGCTAAACCCGACTTTAACCCGTGGGAGGATGAGGGCATTCCAAGTGATCAGTTTCTTGAAGTCCATGATTTCAGAAATGAATCCGGAGCCGATGTGGTGGCCGGGATTTTAGATATCGATGATACAGGTGGCGTAGCTTGGCGGTTGCCTGTGGTATCCGGCGTGCCTGAGCTGGGATTTTCTATGAACAGGGTTCAGCAAGTGGGTTTTGGATTTACACTGGTTCATGAAATTGGTCATAACCTGGGACTGGTTCATGACAGGGATTCCCGTTCTGCTGCTCCGGCGGGAGAAGTTGGTGGCATGTTTGAATATTCCGCAGGCTTTTTGTGGGAAGAATCAACACTTCAGAAGTTTCAGACAATTATGAGCCAAATTCCTCAAGATCTGAATTTCAGAACGGTTCAGCACTTTTCCAATCCCAGTATCTCTTTCCAGGGAAATCCGACCGGTACCAACTCCGGAAATGGTCTTGGCCCGGCCAATGCAGCACTTAGTTTAAACCAGGCAAAACGATCGGTCTCTTTTTATCGGCTCTCGGTTACTGATTCTCCGGTCTTGTCTGCTTCCGAAGACTTTATCGAAATTGATATCAACAGGGAAGACAGTTTTACTTTCCCTCTGCAAATATCAAATAATGCTGCTTCCGGAGAACAGCCGCTTGTCTGGAACCTGGATTTTGATTTTAGCAGCAGCCTTAACAGGTCAAGCGGATTAACTAAACAGATACGCGGTCAAAGCTTAACTTCTGAATGGATTGAATTAAAGGAAATCGAATTGACTGGAAGCTCTGAATCTCAAAGTTCGCTATTTTCTCCGGCTGCAGAAACTGGCGAAATTTTTACTGAAAGCTTTGCTATGTCAGACGGTTTTTCTTCCGGTGAGACATCAGCAACAGGTGGCTGGAGAGGGTTTTCTGATAATGAGGTATTTAATATTTCAGGAGTAAATCCATCAAACGGCTCTTTACATTTCCGGTTTACTCAAAAAACTGAATCGAGCAATGCAATCAGGGTACAAAGCCCCTACTTTGGTCCTCAGCCTTTTGGTGCATTTGAGTTTTCGGCTGATATTTCCATAAGTCCTAGTACATCCAATCAGTTCGAAAGATACGATGTGTTGATGCGAGATGACAATACAGGTGAGATCTCAGCCGGAGCTGTTTTTTTTACAGACGGTTTTATATATGTTCGTAATCTAAATCAGGAGGGGGGCGTTGGGTTTTCACAAACTGTAGCTTATGATGTAAATGTTTATAAAAACTTAAAGATTACCTATGATCCTGATGATGAGATAATCAGATATTTTTATGATAACTCTCAGATAGCCACAACGCCTTATACAACCGGAAAAAAACTCGATTCATTTCTCCTGATCAATACAAACAATGTAAGCGGGGCTACGTTTGATATTGATAATATCAGCATATCCCGTCCGTTTCAGCCGTTTTCCTGGCTTGAGGTGGAAAAACAGGGTGGCGTGGTTGCTCCCGGTGAAACGGAGGACCTGATGCTGAATTTTCAGTCATTCGGTAAAGAAGAAGGAACATTTGAGGCGGATCTGATCCTGTCAACGAATGATCCGGCCGCCCAGACCAAAACGATACCAGTGCGGCTGAATGTAAATAATACGGTATCTAATGAAGAAGACCCGGAAATACCGAGGGAGATTAAACTCGAACAGAATTTTCCGAATCCATTCAATCCCAGCACGATTATTAATTTTGAATTAAACCGGGCTGCAAATGTATCCCTGGAAGTCTATAACGTGGTTGGACAAAAAGTAGCCACCTTACTCAATGATGAAACCAGGTCAGCCGGCAGGCACACGATTTCATTTGATGGAAGTTCACTTTCCAGCGGAATATATATTTACCGGCTTGTTACTCCGCAGGAATCACTTACCAAGCGAATGACGCTCATTAAATAGGCAACAGATCAAACGTAAATAATAATGATAAAATTAATTTCGGTACTTTGGGTGATGGTTCTTTTATTTTCTTTTTCATGCCAACGGGATTCGGCCGGTGAACAGGATGAAAACAGTACCGGAGATACTCTGTCAAAACTTGACATCAGCGATAGTGGAGAAGACAATCTCTTTTTACCAGCAGATGATCCCGAAAGAGGCATTTCGGAATCCCTCAGAGAGGACAGGGTTATTGCTTACGCCTATGTGGAACCTGGCAGGTCAGTTGATGAAATTTTGAATCTTGAGAAGGGAGCCGGGTTAACTATCTCTCTGGACCGGGATCTGAAGATTGAGGCTGAAGTTCAGCGGATTCAGGAAATTCTGGAGCTGACTTCTGTTTCAGCGACTGTTTTATCTCCTTACGATGGTCAGGTCGCTTTAACTGTAGAAGAGGGCCATTTGCGTGGATCGATCACCCTGTACAATCCGGACCGGTATTTTCAGATCAGGTACCATTCGGGTGCTGAGGCCCACTACATCGCCGAAATTGATTGGCAAAAGATAGATATTCTTCCTGGCTCTCCGCCAGTCAATCCGGTGCCAATCAATCCGGACGATTAAAAAGGACTGCATTCGATGTCTATGTTTTCAAGAGATCTATTTTACATGCGAGAAATACAATTGCATGCTGGTGCAAACAAAGATTATTGAAAATTCAGGACAGAGAAAACGTCTCGTAGAGACGACTGGTGGGTATAAAACAAAGATGATATCCATTGCCCCCGGTTTTAACCGGGGGAAAATTGAGATCCATCATTAAACCCATCGGCGGCGATTTCATAAAGGCCGGGGAATCAAAACCCGATGGGAACGCACGCTGGTTTTTATCAACGTTATCCGGTGGGTTCTTTTCCGTTATTTTCCAGTGGCATCCCTCGACAACATTAACGGTCGATGGCAGAATCCGGTCTCGGGATGTGTCTGTTTGGTGCCCCTGTCGTTCTATAAACAGGTCGTCCTTACAGGACGGGTTCAATAGCGGAATCAGAGAATGTGAACTTTTTCAATAATTGTCTTTTCATGAAAAAAGATATCCATTGCCCTCGGTTTTAACCGGGGGTAAATGGGATGCATCTTTAAAACCCATCGGCGGCGATTTCATAAAGGACCGGGAACCAAAATCCGATGGGAACGGGCAAAATTTGAATCAACGCTACCCCCGTGTGTTCAATGTCGGGATTTGCTGCCGGCATCCCTCGATTCCAATTAACGGGCGATGGCAGAATCCAGTCTCGGAATGTGTGGAAACGGCTACCATTTTTTCTACCCACGAGCCGGCCCTCCGGGACGGGATTCTTGGCAAAAGTAAAAAATCAGCACCTTGGACGCGCATACCATTTTTTACAGTTTTTATGATAGTATATTTGCGAGAAATACAATTGCATGCTGATGCAAACAAGGATTATTGAAAATTCAGGACAGAGAAAACATCTCGTAGAGACGACTGGTAGGTATAAAACAAAGATGATATCCATTGCCCCCGGTTTTAACCGGGGGAAAATTGAGATCCATCATTAAACCCATCGGCGGCGATTTCATAAAAGCCCGGAAATCTGAATCCGATGGGAACGGGCAAAATTTGAATCAACGCTACCCCCGTGTGTTCAATGTCGGGATTTGCTGCCGGCATCCCTCGATTCCAATTAACGGGCGATGGCAGAATCCAGTCTCGGAATGTGTGGAAACGGCTACCATTTTTTCTACCCACGAGCCGGCCCTCCGGGACGGGATTCTTGGCAAAAGTAAAAAATCAGCACCTTGGACGCGCATACCATTTTTTACAGTTTTTATGATAGTATATTTGCGAGAAATACAATTGCATGCTGATGCAAACAAGGATTATTGAAAATTCAGGACAGAGAAAACATCTCGTAGAGACGACTGGTAGGTATAAAACAAAGATGATATCCATTGCCCCCGGTTTTAACCGGGGGAAAATTGAGATCCATCATTAAACCCATCGGCGGCGATTTCATAAAGGCCGGGGAATCAAAACCCGATGGGAACGCACGCTGGTTTTTATCAACGTTATCCGGTGGGTTCTTTTCCGTTATTTTCCAGTGGCATCCCTCGACAACATTAACGGTCGATGGCAGAATCCTGCCTCGGGATGTGTGGATACTGCTACCATTTTTTCTACCCACGAGCCGGCCCTCCGGGACGGGATTCTTGGCAAAAGTAAAAAATCAGCACCTTGGACGTGCATACCATTTTTTACAGTTTTTCTTGATAGTATATTTGCGAGAAATACAATTGCATGCTGATGCAAACAAAGACTATTGAAAATTCAGGACAGAGAAAACGTCTTGTAGAGACGACTGGTAGGTAGCAATAAAGACGCGCATACCAACCACCCCATCGGCGGCGATTTCATAAAAGCCCGGAAATCTTAATCCGATGGGAACGGGCAAAATTTGAATCAACGTTATCCGGGGTTTACCATCTGTATCTCCCAACATTTTAAACGGCTGTTGAAACAAATCCGGCCCCGATATGGTTTTTTGCAAACGCGCCTGTTCTGCCGGACGGCTCACGGCCGGAATTTTATATCAATTTTTTTAGACTCAGGCTGTTCTTTTTTTCTCAATGCCAGAACCTGCTGAACCCTGTTACTGATTTCAATAAAAACTTCCGCCGATTTAGACGCCTGGTCAGCCGATACAATGGGCTCGCCCTTATCACTTGTATCCCTGATATTCTCTTCAATCGGAATCTCGCCAAGAAAAGGTACTTCCATTTTTTGGGCCAGCTTTCTCGCACCGTGTTTTCCAAAAATATAATATTTCTTTTCAGGCATATCCGGGGGAATGAAACAGGCCATATTTTCAATAATTCCCAAAACAGGCACATCCACTTTCCGGAACATTGCTACACCTTTTCGCGCATCATCCAGAGCAACGTTTTGTGGAGTTGAGACAATCACAGCGCCTGTAAGAGGAACGGTTTGAACAATTGTAAGCTGAATGTCGCCGGTTCCGGGAGGCAGATCAAGAACCATGTAATCAAGTTCACCCCATTCTACTTCTTCCATAAATTGTTTAACCGCGCTTGTTACCATAGGGCCACGCCAGATCATCGCCTGGTCTGTATCCACCAAAAAACCCATGGATACAAGTTTTACTCCATATTTTTCGATGGGAATAAGCTTTTTCTGTGTGGTAATGTTGGGGCGCTCTGTGATACCAAACATGGTAGGGACGCTTGGGCCATAAATGTCGGTGTCCAGCAGTCCCACAGAAGCTCCTGAACGAGCCAGTGAAACAGCCAGGTTTGCAGCTACAGTAGATTTTCCGACCCCGCCCTTACCGGAAGCAACAGCAATAATGTTTTTTACCCCGGAGAGTGCAGGTTCAGCTTTTTCCTGCTTTTGAGGGTTGCTGCCATCATTTTTAAGATCCCTTTTTTTGGAGATATTAATACCAGCTGTTATATCAACAACAGCCTCGCCATCTACAAATTTGTGAATGGCTTGTTCGCACTCTTCTTTCAGTTGATGGACAAGTGAATCATTTTTTTCAGGAAGTTCAAGTGTAAACGAAATATACTTTTCCTGCACAATTAAATCCTGAATCATATCAAGAGTAACAAGATCCTTTTTAAACTCAGGATGAATAACATGTGTTAATGCGTGAATAATTTGTTCTTTTTTGATACTCATGATTTAAAATGGTTGAAGAAACTTTATACTAATTTTTTCATAAGATACAATATTGCCGATGTAAATTAAACGGAATAGCATTGACTTCAAGTTCCAGAAACCGTCAGTCTTTATATGATTATTGATTACTTACTCTGCTGCAATCGATTAATTTAGAATTCATTACCTTTTGCGCTAACGAATTCTTTAAAAATCATCAGAAATGCGTACCTTTTAGACAGTTACGTATCGGATACATATATAGCTGAAATATCATCGGCATTGAATTCAACCTCATAACATCTTCCAGGTTTACAACCCCATTCCTTAAATTAAGTTGGGATTTAAGTCATCTATTTTATAACTAATATCGATCAACAGATAAAATCCTATTAACAGTCATATTGCATTACAGGATCGTTTATATTCACTTGTGGTAATTTGAATTATAAATCAGAAGCATTCAAACCGTATATTTATTACAGAGAACATGTTGAAACAGACACCTTTTTATAAAAAACATATTGCACTGGGCGGTAAGTTAATCGACTTTGGCGGCTATGAGATGCCGGTGCAGTATAAGGGCATCAAACAGGAACACAATGCGGTGCGTAGTGCAGCCGGACTATTTGATGTTTCACATATGGGTGAATTTCTTGTATGCGGTCCCAATGCAGAAAAATTACTTCAACTGCTTACTGTGAATGATGTTTCCGTTTTATCACCCGGAAAAGCTCAGTATACGGCCATGTGTTACGAAGATGGCGGAATCGTAGATGATCTTATTATTTACATGATTGAAGCTGAACACTACATGATGGTTGTAAATGCATCAAATATTGAAAAGGACTGGAATTGGATAACCGGTAAAAATGAAGCCGGCGCCATACTCGTAAATGTTTCGGGAAAAACAGCCTTACTTGCCTTGCAGGGGCCTGATTCTGTATCCCTCCTTAAGAAGCTGACCGATACTGATATTGATAATATTGGCTTCTACAATTTTGAAACCGGTTCTGTTGCCGGAGAAAATGACATTATCATCTCAGCTACAGGATACACCGGTGAAAAGGGGTTTGAATTATATATCGATACTGAGATTTCGGATCCGCTGAAAATATGGGACGGTTTGATGAAGTCCGGGAAAAATTTTGGACTTGAGCCTGCCGGACTGGGTGCAAGAGACACGCTTCGTCTTGAAATGGGGTTTGCTCTCTATGGAAATGATATAACCAAAGACACTACTCCTCTCGAGGCACGAATGGGATGGCTGACTAAACTGGATAAAGGCGATTTTATTGGCCGCGAAGCTCTTTTAAAACAGAAAGAAGAGGGTATAACGAGGCGCCTGACAGGATTTGTAATGAGTGAAGAGAGACAGGTTCCGAGGAGCGGTTATGATATTTGTACGCCGGAAGGCAAAATTGCCGGTTTTGTGACAAGCGGATCACAATCCATAACCCTGGGCAAAGGGATTGGATTGGGATATATAGATATAGATCAGGCAGCTGATGGTTCAGACATACGTATAGCAATCAGAAACAAATTGAAGTCCGCCACAGTACAAAAGCCACCGTTTATAAAAAAATAATTAATTGATGCAAAATAACCTTATGGATAAGATCAGCAGGCTTGATGTGTTTTTTTCGGCTCAGTCATTTCATGAAGAGGAACTGAGAAATAAAACGGTTGTTGTTATTGATGTTCTGAGAGCCTCATCAACTATTATAACAGCACTCTTAAATGGCGCAAAAGGTATTATACCGGTTGATGATATGGCTGAAGCAAGCAGGATTTCACAAAGTGTGGACTCGGATAACTACCTGCTTTGCGGCGAAAAAGAGGGTAAGAAAATCGAGGGGTATGATTTGGGGAATTCACCTCTTGAGTATACACCGGAAGTAATTGGCGGAAAAACAGTTATATTTAAAACAACAAATGGCACAAAAGCCATGAAAAAATCGGTTAATGCTGCGAATGTGTATGTGGCAGGTTTTTTAAATGTGAGTACAATTGTTGAAGGACTCCGGAAGACCGATACAGATATTGTATTGGTCTGCGCGGGATGGCAGGGGCGGCTTGCTCTTGAGGATATGCTGCTCTCAGGCAAAATAATTCATGAACTTGTGGACGGGCAGCTTCATTCTGATGCCAGGGATGGAGCCAAAGTATCATTTGGGCTTTACGAAAAATTTGGCCACGATATACAATCCACTATATTAAACTCAAATCATGCAGTTCGGTTAAAAGAAATTGTCGGAGATGAGGATACGAAATATTGCTGTCAGATAAATACAACGGATGTTCTCCCTGTTCTAAAGGACGGAATAATTACCAACAAATATGGCGAATAAAAAGAAAAAAAACGGATTTCTAAGCGGACTGAGCTATAGCCGCAAAATGGAAATAGCCGGTATACTCATTATGGGAATAGCCGGACTCCTTTTTTTGTGTATTATTTCCTACAATCCGAATGACTACGGTATTGTAAAATCATTGCCAACGGAATCACTTTTTTCGATGGATCAGGGGCCGGCCCTGCGTGTAAATAACTGGCTCGGGGTCGTGGGTGCGCATATCTCTTTTTTATTTGTGCATATTCTTTTTGGTTATATAAGTGTTATTCTTTCCATACTCCTCTTTATTTTCGGATGGTTTGTATTCCGCAATTTAAACCTGTCACAGCTTACATGGCCGATAACGTTTGGCATATGGTCAATGGTTTTGTTATCAACCACAATCGGATGGTTTCACAACCGGTTTGAATGGGAATCTGCGATATGGAGCGGTAATTCCGGTGTGGCAGTTGCCAGGATCATGCAAAATATTACCGGTATAGGCTCAATTATTATTCTTTTTGTTCTTCTGATTATAACCGGATTGATGCTTGTGGATCGTGATCTTCAGAAGACGGTTGATAAAATGAAACTGATGGCTGCAAATGCTGGGAATAAATTGAAAGAGAGCAGGGAGAACCGTGAAAGAAAAAAAGCAGAAAAGGCACGTATCAAACAACAGCAAAAAGCTGAAGCAAGAGAAAAAAATGAATATCACAAGCAAAAACCTGCAAACACTGAAGAGACTGAAGCATCCATTGATGAGATCGTGAGCCGGTCGCAGCGGGAAGATGAAGCTCGTGAAAAAGAACGCAGGAAAGAAGAAGATAAGCTTGAGAAAAAACCGCCTCGTGCAATCCTTGATAAGAGTATTTCCGAATCTGAAAGTGAGTCAGTTCAATCAGATTCAGATGATCCGGATGATGATGTTGAAATATCGGTATATATCGGTGAAGGTGATGAGGAAGCAGACAGCAGGGAACTCGACCGCGTAAACCGGGATAAGGCAAAAGAGGTACCGGTGATAAAATATAAATTTCCCACTATAAGTCTTCTGGACAGTGCGCCCAATGAAGGAAACGAGGTAGATCTTGATGAGATCAAAGAGAATAAAAGAATTATCCTGGATAAACTTAAAAGGCATAAGATAGAGATAAGGGGAATTAATGCAATTGTAGGACCAACAGTTACACTGTATGAGCTCGATCCCGCACCGGATGTCAAAATCAGTAAAATTGAGAGTTATGCCAACGATCTTAAAATGGCTACTGCAGCTCACGGATTGAGAATTATTGCCCCAATTCCCGGAAGGTCGGCTGTCGGGATTGAGGTGCCTAATGGAACAAGAGAAACCGTCTACATAAAATCAGTAATTAATACCAAGAAGTTTGTAGAAACCGATTTTGAGCTTCCTGTAGCCTTTGGCAAGACAATCGAAAATGAAGTATTTATGATTGATCTGACACGAATGCCACACTTGCTGATTGCCGGCGCTACAGGTTCAGGAAAATCTGTAGGCATTAACACCATTATTACCTGCCTGCTCTACAAATGCCATCCGGATGATCTTAAATTTATCCTTGTCGATCCCAAGAAAATTGAACTCTCCCTTTACAGGAACATTCAAAAGCACTTTTTGGCAACCCTTCCGGATGCAGAGGAACCGATCATCACAGATACTTCCCAGGTTCTTGAAACACTTGAAAGTGTGACAAAAGAGATGGATGAGCGTTACGATTTATTGAAGATGGCAATGGTACGGGATATCAGGGCATATAATGAAAAGTTTGATTCAGGAGAACTGGATGAGGACCTTGGTCACCGGCATCTTCCCTACATCGTAGTTATTATTGATGAACTTGCTGATCTGATGATGACAGCCGGCAAAAAGATCGAAGAACCGATAGCGCGACTGGCACAGCTCGCAAGAGCTATAGGAATTCACCTGGTGGTTGCCACACAGCGTCCTTCTGTAAATGTTATTACAGGAACTATCAAAGCAAATTTTCCGGCAAGAATTGCATACCAGGTAGCCTCTAAAGTTGATTCCCGCACCATACTTGATACCGGCGGGGCCGATCAGCTGATTGGACGGGGTGATATGCTCTTTTCCGGGGGAGGGGGCATGACCCGTATCCAGAATGCATTTGTATCAACGGAAGAAGTTGAACGTATTACGGCTTTTATCGGAAATCAGCGGGGATATCAGCAACCTTTTTATCTGCCTGTCGTTGAAGATGAGGAGAGCGGGATTCCTGATCCGCTTGATGACATTGATGAACTCTTTAAAGATGCGGCGAAAGTAGTAGTGCTGCATCAGCAGGGATCTGTTTCACTTTTGCAGCGTAAACTGAAAATAGGTTATAACCGGGCCGGCAGAATTATTGATCAGCTTTACAATGCGGGAGTAGTCGGACCCTACCAGGGTAGTACAGCCCGGGATGTGTTAATAGAAGATGAGGAAGAACTTGATGAAATTTTTAACGAACTCAATGTATAACCAATTTTTCATATGTCTGCTGATCAGCTGCTCCTTCAGTTTTGTTACTTTTGATTCACTGGATGCACAAACTCCCCGGTTTGATGAGCTGAAGTCAAAATTTGAGGCCGGAAAAATATTTTCTGCAGATTTCAGGCACCAGTATAATGATGCTTTTACCGGAGAGCAAACGGTTACTGAAGGGAAAATATGGATTGGAAAGGAGAAGTACAGGATAGAAGCCGATAACCAGGTTATGGTAGTTGACGGAGATCTCTCAAAAGTCTACAACCGGACACGCAACCGGCTGATTATCAGTCCATATATCGAAGAAGAGGATGACTACGCGCCATCCAGAATGTTGCAGGGTGTGGATGAATCCTACAGTGTGAGTGAGAAAACAGGTGACAGAGGAGACCCTCTTATTATACTTGAAAACGAAGATCCCTTTGCTGTTTTTAAACGAGTTGAGATATCACTTGATTCAGAGGGATTGCCCCTGGAAATCGAAGCAACTGACCAGGCGGAAAACAGGTTGGTGACACAGTTCAGAAATGGCAAATTTACCGATCAGGAAAATTCAATATTTGAAATGGATGTTTCCGGATCAGCTGAAATCATCGATCTGCGACACGAAAGCCAATGACAAAACGCATACTCAACATTGTTGTATCCATCATTGTTGCCGCGATGTTTTTATGGCTTGCTTTCCAGTCAGTTAACTTGCAGGAATTGTGGATCCAGGTAAAGACAATATCTGTCTGGTGGATACCGCCTTTTATTGTTGTAACGCTTTTAAGTCACTACATACGGGCAGAACGATGGAAACTGCTTTTCCCCAAAAAATGGAAGCTGCGGCGATCAACGTTGTTTGCAGGTGTTATGCTCGGATATTTTTTGAATAACCTTGTTCCGAGACTGGGAGAAATTTCACGCCCTGTTTATGTTGCCAGGCAACATGGTCTGAGCAAGAGCAATATGATCGGTACAATTGTACTTGAACGATTTATCGATATCATTACAATGCTCACTATTTTTTTATTGACCATATTTTTTATTGTGCGTGATACAGATCTTGTATTGCGTGTTTTTGGTACTGAAAACTGGATGTGGTATCATTTTGCAGTTATTCCGGTTGTGATTCTCTTGATTGTGTCGGGGATTCTGTTATTTTACAAACTGCTTGTTAATTTTGAGAATAAAAATCAGTTAAAAAATCCATACCTTCAAAAGATTGTCGGAGCAGCAAAGTCATTTGGTACAGGTATGGTATCAGTCAGAAATATCAGCCACTGGCCCAGTTTTTTACTACTGACGGCGGCCATTTGGTTCGGATATATTATTATGACTTATTTGCCATTTTATATGTTTGATCTGACTACTGAATACAATCTCACAATGGCCAGTGCCCTTGTAATTACAGTAATATCATCTATCGGAATTACGATCCCGACTCCGGCGGGACTTGGAAGTTATCATTTGTTTGTACAGCAGGCTTTATGGCTGATTTATGGTGTACCCCTGGTAACCGGACTCGCTTACGCTACGGTTACACATGCATCTATGATGTTATTGATATTTCTTGCAGGCCCGGCCTCGTTATGGTGGGATAAATATTATACACTTAAGAGCTGACAGGTACGTTTTTGGGCCTGTATGCAGAGACGGTCCAAACCTGATTTTTTATTTTGATTTTTTTGAATCTGTAATAGTGTCTTTTTTTATTAAATTCATACCTTTAGGTGTTTTATTAAATGCGTCTGCAAAATTCGATGAATCTGAAATTTACCCTCATTTTACTACTTCTTTCATTTCTTTCGATAAATTCTGCTTTTGCCCAGGAATCCGAAGAGCAGCAGGAAGCTCAGGAATCACTTCTGCCTGAAATTGATCCGCAGGATATTGAGATCAGAAGTCAGTTTACAGCGCGGTTTCCTGGTCTGCGCAGGCAGCCGATCCTCGGAATGAATCCCAGGCCAAGAGTATACCAGATCGACCCGGACCGGATGCCGTTTATTGAATCTTACAACCAGGTTATGGCTTCGCTGCCAGTCGCAATGCTTGACAGGCCTGAGGTACCGGAAGTAAAGCTCCTTCCCTACGCAAGTCCAAATCATGGTTTTTTCAGAGGCGGGTTCGGGAACTATACATCTCCTGAATCTGAACTTTTTGCCATGACAAATATTGGAAAAAGTAACTGGGTTTCCGTAAATGCGGATTATTACTCCACAAGCGGACATCTGGACAACCAGGAGAGCTCTTTCCGCTTTTTCAATGGTGATCTCTCGTACCTGGGTCGTATTACTGACAAAGTTTTGCTTGAAACACAGGTTGGTTTTTTTAATAACTTTAATCATTTACCGGCAGTGGAAGGAGTTGGCATAGCTGCCGGATTCGAAACGGCAAGAAATGAATATGAGGGAATTACATTCCGTACGGCCGTCCGGAACAGTGTGAATACAGTTGAGGGATGGGAGGCGTCCGTTGATGGCTTTGTGCACTCAATTGATCTGCTGGCTGATCCTCAGTTTCTGAGCACGGATGCAGATGAGTGGGGAATAAGAGCAAAGGGACAAAGAAAATGGGCCGGTAATCGTCTGAATGAAACTTTTAATATAAAGGCTGATCTTCAGGCAGGTAGTGCAGATCAAACTGTGACCGGAGGATCAGAATCATGGACTGTTGCAGGTTTCAGCGGAGGTTATCAGCGGTTGTTTAATTATAAGACAAATGTTGTAGCGGATATCGGGTTCTATCACGTGAGTGATGCGGTTGAGAATTCAACCTTTTATCTGGCTCCTAAAATCGGGGTTACACATTCACTTTTCAACGGGCTGAAAATACGGGGTGAGGCCTCAGGTCTTCCTGAACACAGAAGTTTGATGGATTATCTCAGGGAAAATCGCTTTCTTTCACAAAATACAGATCTTCAGCACTCTTATACCGTTGAACTTCTTGGTGAATTAATAATAGAGCCTGTGCAGGGAACCCTTGTAAGAGGCGGCGTCAGCTACAGCGATATAGATAATCATGCTTTTTACTCACGAGAAGTGGAATCTGATATTACCGGCACCTTTAATACTTTTTACACTCTGAATTACCAGGACGCAACGGATTTAAAAATATTTGCCGGAGTTAGTCAACAAATAGTGAATAATGTTTTTTGGCTGGATGCAGATGGTCACTGGCGGCGACCGGAACTCTCAAATGGCGGAGATATACCTTTTGAGGAGACCTTTACGCTTAGAAGTGCACTATCATTCAGGCCTGTTGAAAGACTGTTGTTTGAAGGCTGGGGCGAATTTGTCGGTTCTCGTGAAAACCCGGCCGGTTCAGACCTGGATTCATTTTTACTGCTCGGAACAAGACTGGAACTTACAGTTACGAACAGAATCGGTGTTTATGGAAAAATCGTAAACCTGCTGAACCAGGAGTATGAGATATGGCAGGGATATGAAGAAAGAGATTTTCAGGCAATGGCGGGAATAACGATTATCTTTTAATCAAGTAATGGAAAAGATTTTTATAAAAGCGTTTAAGGAAACAATCCGTGAAGAAATAATTAATAACAACACGGTACAAATTGATGGATTTGGCCGATTCGAAAAGAAACATCAAAATCAGCGTCAGAAAAAATTCGAAAACGGCAGAATCGTACTGTTGCCACCGCGCGACAAGATAAATTTCAGTTCGGAAATCACAGAGAAGCCATGAAAATAGAAAAAGAGCAGTTAATCGAATTACTAGTTGTAAAAACAGGGTTGGATCAAAAATCAATTGAAAAACAACTTGATGAGCTTGTGGGGAGAATCAGGGATGCTGCAGACAGAGGCAAAGCCCTGGAAGTGAAAGGGTTTGGTTTGTTCTATTACTCAGAAACCGGCGATCTGAAGTTCGACCCGTCAGAGGAGTTTAAAACAGAGGTGAATTTTAAATACACCGGACTGGAACCTATTGAAGTACGGGAGGCACATGCTGCAGCGGGCGTGGATGATATCATTACGGAAGATGAACCTAACACTGAAATCAGTGAAGAGGTAGAAGATGAAGATATCTGGGGCATGGCAGCCGGAGAGGAAGAAAAGAGAAAAGAAGGTACTGAAACAGGAGAAGAAGAACCGGAAATTGAAGAATCTTTGGAAGTTCCTGATACTGAAAGTTCCGAAAAAGAAGAGAGTGAGCCGGAAACATCAGCTGCTGACGTTGTGCCTGAAGAAGAACTGAAAAAAGAAGCACAAGCTGAACCGGAACAAACCGGGGAAAAGAGTCAGAAAAGAGATACTCCTTTCGAAGATTTAATTGGTGAAGCCTTTGATACAATGGATGAGGAAAAAGAAGAAGAGGAGCAAGCTCATTCAGATCCTTTTGAGACTGACACCGGGAAATCAGAAGATGCAAAACAACCGGAAAAGACCGATAAAATTGCGTCTGATGAAAAGAAAATTGATGATTTTATACCGGCTGATTCCGGACCTGCAGAAGAAGAGAAACCAGGAAAATCTGAGCTGAAAAAGGAAAAACCTGTCCGCTTTCCTGAAAAGCCTAAAAAATCGTACCAATATGCGGACGATGAATCACATGCCATTCCAATTAATATGGTTATTATAAGTCTCTCTGTGCTGATAGTAGTAGTAGTAGGGTATTTTGTGGTAAGTGACTTAACCTCAAGTCAATCACCGGTATCAACACCTGTTGTTATGGAACAGCAGACCGAACGGAATGGTGGCTCGGAGCAGGAGTCTGAGGAAAATGGCCAGGCAGACGAAACACAGGCCGGGGAAGAAGCCGGAGAATCCGGAGAAACAGGTGATGAATCAGTCCAAACAAACAGTAATGTTACCCAGGCTGGAAATCAAGCTGGAACACCCGCGGAATCAGGCGTGGAACTTCAGGATAATACTTCCGTTTACGGGTTAAGAGGAGCCGTGAATGAAAATATATCCGGCGGTTACACAATTATTGTTCACTCTCTGCGTGATGAAGGCAATGCAAGGCGGGCCATGGAGCAGCTTCAGGAAGAAGGATTCCGTGCGATGGTGTTTTCCCGTGAGCTGCCTGAAACCGGTTTTGTCTGGCGCGTGGGAATCGGACAGTTCGAAACGCTGGATAATGCGAGAAGTGTTGCAGATAATCTGCCGGATCCACTAAACGAAAATAACTTTATTCAAAGAATTCAATAACTAATAAACCATCTATGTTTACCTTACATTTGCTATTTCAAAACGCTGATGAAGCAGTTGCAGATACATTAGCGCAAATGCTTGCCGAAGAATCATCCATGTCATTCTTCGAAGTATTATCACAGGGCGGTATCCTTATGATTCCCCTTTTTATACTCTCAATCGTTGCGATCTATGTAATTGCTGAGCGGTGGAGGACCCTGAATAATTCGAAAATGGATATAAACTCAATGCTGAACTCACTTGAAATGATGTTAAAATCGGGTGATCAGCAACGCGCCCTGCAGTACTGTGATGAATTTGACAAGCCACTTGCCCGGATTCTGAAAGCCGGGATAAGACGGCTCGGAAAATCTATCCGTGACATAGAGGATGCAATCGAAAATGCCGGAAAAAAAGAGATATTCCAGCTCGAAAAACGAATGAACTGGCTGGCAACCATAGCAGGTGTTGCTCCATTGGTCGGTTTTACCGGAACAGTAACAGGGATGATACGTGCTTTTATGGATATACAATCACTTCAGGGTAACGTGAATCCAAGTGTTTTAGCCGGGGGGATATGGGAAGCCCTTATCACTACAGCGACAGGATTAATCGTCGGCATCATTGCTTATGGGTTCTATAACTTTTTACAGGGTAAAATTAACCGGCAGATTTTTGAATTTGAAAATGCCTCCACAGATTTTATTGACCTTCTGCAATCACCGACACCCAAAAAAAGAAATGAGGTGAATGTGTAATGGATTTCAGAAAAGGCAGCAAAAAACTTGAGCCCTTAACGATGTTTTCACAATCATCGCTGACGGATATTATACTTTTATTGCTGATTTTCTTTCTTCTTACATCCTCTTTCGTCACAAATTTTGGGATCAGGGTGAACATACCCCAGGCGGAAGCAGGGACTACAACGGATGTGAGGCATATTTCGGTAGCCATCACGCCCGAGGGAAACTTTTTTGTAGATGGAGAACAGACAGCAAGAGGCCAGCTTTCAACTGCAATCCGGCAGGCATTTCAGACGAAACCGCAGGGTACACTCGTTATTCGTGCAGACAGGGATGCAAAAGTTGAAGATGCAGTAAACGTTATGAATATAGGTAAAGCATTAAACATGCGAATTGTAATGGCAACAGAGAGGGATTCACGCTAATATATATGCTGGACCGGCTATTTACATATCTGAATGTTGATCAGGAAGACAGGTTTGGCTTTGCCGTAACGGGTGGCATACACTTGGTGCTTTTAATAATTGCACTTCTCTATACGTTTGATATGAACATTGATTCGCGGCCATCATATATTGAAGTGACACTCGGTGAGTTCAGAAGCGGAACGGTTGCAGAAAGAGCTGAAGTTCAAAGCGAAGAGGTAGCAACACGTCCAACTCCCTCAGAAACAGAACCTGATGAACCCGATCCTGAAGTAACGACTCCCCGGGAGACACCACAGGAGGTAACGGAAGAGGTTACAAAGCCGGTGGAACTCACTGAACAGGAAGAAGAGATTGAAGATGAAGAAGTGATTGAAACACCCGAAACGGAAATAATTGAACCCGAGGAAGAAGAGACAGAAGAAGTAGTAGAGGAGGAATCAGCCCCGCCAAAAGTTGAAGAGGCGGAAGAGGTTCAGCAAGGGGTAACGGCAAGCGGTGATGAAGACGGCACACAAGGAAGGATGAATGTAGACCAGGGAACAGGCAGCGATGAAGAGAAATCGGCGCCATATGATTTGAGATGGGAAGGCGACCTGGAGCGTGACCCGATGATGCAGCCGCTGCCCGAGAACAGGGCTGATGTGGAAGCAGTAATTACTGTTCGTTTTGAAGTAAATCCGGACGGCTCAATCGGGAGAATTATTCCAATGCGAAAAATGAACCCTGAGCTGGAGCGAGAGGTTTTTCGCACTCTCCGTGGATGGAGATTTTCAAGGTTGCCTTCAGGTGTTCCGCAAGAACCTCAGTGGGGTACCATAACATTTCGGTTTGTTCTTGAATAAAAATTTGCCCCGGCCCTAAATATAAATTGCAAACATTAGAATTTTTTAATATTATCTTCTGACAAACTCTAATTGTATCAAGTAGTGATATGTCAAAGATAAAAAAAGGCCGTGTTCTCATTGTCGAAGATGACGTCTTATTGTCATTAGTAGAAGAGAGGCTGTTAAAAAAATTAGGATATGGTGTTGCGGGAAAGGCCGTAAATGGTGAAGATGCCGTAACAAAAGCTAAAGAGCTGAATCCTGATGCAATATTAATGGATATTTCTCTCAAGGGAGATCTGGATGGGGTTCAGGCGATGGAGATGATTCGTGAATTTTCGAATGTACCTGTAATCTATTTATCAGGGAATTCTGATAAGTACAATATGGAACGAGCCCGGAAAACGGATTATATCGACTATCTTGTGAAACCTATCACTGCAGATGACCTGGTTACTCCTTTGCGAAATGCAATGAACGAAGAGTGCCTGAATGAAAATGGCAATTTTGTAGCATAGAATTGCACTTCGGGTGGGTTCAATTTCGAAGGCATTTTTTGAATTGACTATTTTTCAGGTTTGCGATAGGACTTATAACTTCAGATTCACAATGACTCTTCCTGACTGTTTTCCTTCCAGCATTTTGTCAATTTCTTTCGGAAGCCGGTGAAGCGGGATTTCCCTGGCAAGCATTTCAAGACCTGAAGGCTTCCATTCATTTGCCAGCAGTGTCCAGATTTTTTTACGTAGACTCATCAGGCAAATACCGGAGTCAATGCCCATTAAGCTGACTCCCCGCAGAATAAAAGGATATACACTTGTATGCAATTCATGTCCCAGTATGTTTCCACAACAGGTTACAACTCCGTTGTGAGCGGTTTGGCGGATTACCGTATCCAGTATTTCACCACCAACCGTTTCCACCGAGGCAATCCATCGGCTTCCAAGCAGTGGTTTTTCGCTTTCATCCCGCACCTCATCCCGGTCAATGATTGCAGTGGCGCCCAGTTTTTCCAGATAATCATGCTTTTTTTTCTTGCCGGTAACGGCTGTGACCTTATATTTTAAATGAGAAAGTAACAGTACCGCGCAAGATCCAACTCCGCCGGTGGCCCCGGTTACCAGCAGGTCGCCATCTGCCGGTTTTATATCAGATTCTGTTATCT
>CAYVBJ010000008.1:75350-81011 GCA_964449075.1 uncultured Balneolaceae bacterium | reverse complement strand
GCCCCGGTTACCAGCAGGTCGCCATCTGCCGGTTTTATATCAGATTCTGTTATCTTTTTAACACCGATAGCTGCTGTTAATCCAGCAGTTCCATAAATCATACTTTCACGAAGTGTTAATCCTTGTGGTAAAGGCACAATCCATTCGGCCGGAACCCGGATGTATTCTGCAAAACCGCCGGGAGTATTCATTCCAAGATCATAGCTGGTTACGATAACCTCATCACCCTCATAGAATTGAGGGTTTTGACTTGAGACTACAATACCGGCCGCATCAATACCGGGTGTATGAGGATAGTTCTTTGTGATACCCGGTTGACCACTTGCCGAAAGTGCATCCTTGTAATTGAGAGATGAGTACTGAACACGGATCAGTACTTCGTTTTCGGGTAGTGAATTCAGTTGTAACTGCTTAATTCTGTTTACAAAATGGCCGTCAATTTTTTCAGTTACAAGTGCATGATATTGCTTTTTAACGTCTATCATAAAGTGGAAGAATAGAGTTTATTATGATCTAAATATTATAAAATATTTAAGGTTTTGCGATAAATATTTGTTTGCCGTTAAATCAATTAGTATAATCTACTACAAATATTAGGTTTCGGTAAAAAATTCGAGCTGTTCGAATTTACTATAAGTAACCGGCTTTATCTTTTATTCGGAATAAACATTAACAAATAAACAAGTCATATGCTGCAAAAGATACCATTCGCAGTGCTCTTCTTTATTATAAGTTTGATCACTGCAGGGCTGGCACAGGCCCAAAATACACTCGAAGGTGAAGTAGTTGATTCAAGAACCGGTGAGCCGTTATTCGGTGTATCTGTTCTTGATATAAACGCAGGCACAGGAACCAGTACTGATCTTGATGGTAAATTTACCATTACTTACTCAGGTACAACTACCCTCAGGTTTTCCTTCATCGGATATCGCACGGTAGACATAGAGGTAACACCATCCACATCTGATCTTACTGTTGATCTTGAACAGGAGATATCAGCTCTTGATGAAGTGGTGGTCACAGGACTGGGAACTTCTATTAAACGTGAAAATCTTGCCAATTCAATTACACGGATTGATTCAGATAAACTAACGGGTAATGTAACTCCGCAAACACTGGATAATTCATTAACCGGAAAGATACCCGGTGTGAATATACGCGCTCAAAGTGGCGCTCCAGGCGGTGGTATCAATGTTCAGCTGCGGGGAATCAGTACACTTGGAGCCGGCTCATCACAGCCTCTCTATATTATTGACGGCGTTTATGTGAATAACGATGCTATTGCAAACGGGCGTTTTTTAACAACCGGTGCAAACAGTTTTGCTGAGGATAATGCAGCAAACCGTTTGGCAGATCTGAATCCGGAGGATATCGCAAGTATTGAAGTTCTAAAGGGTGCTTCCGCTGCTGCTATATATGGACAAAGAGCCAATGCAGGTGTAATTATTATCAACACCAAGAAAGGACAGGGCGGTGCAACAAAAGTAAGCTTTACACAGGAAGTTGGGTTTAATTCCGCACTGAACCTGGGCCAAATTGGTGCAGAGTGGGATCTTGATAAAATTGATTTTGTTGATGGTACACTTGGCTTCCAGGGAACGGCTACGACAGATCAAATTCGAGATTTGTTCCAGCAGGCACAATCAAACGGACAGTTTGTTGATATGGAAGAGTTGCTGTATGGAAGAGAAGGATTTATCAATTCTACCGGGATAAATGTTTCAGGCGGTGATACAAAAACACAATTTTACGTTGCCGGTCAGTTTAGTGAAGAGGATGGCATAATAAGGAATACAGGATTCGACAGAAAATCACTGAGGCTGAACCTGGATCACAGGATTTCAGATCGTGTAAGAGTTGCTTCCCGAAGCAGTTACCTGAGAACGGAAAATGACAGGGGTTTTACAGGAAACCAGAACGGAACAGGCGCCTCTATCGGTTATGCCCTTTCGGCTACTCCTAACTTTTTTAATCCGTTTCCGGATGCGCAGGGCAATTTCCCCAATAATCCATTTTTCAACGATAACCCACTTGCAATTGCGGAACAGAGTGTAAATAATTCTACAGTTGACAGATTTCTGCAATCAGTTGAGCTGGATATTGAACTTCTGCAAAAAGAACGTTCCAGTCTTTTATTCAAAGGATCCGGAGGTTTGGATTTTCTCCAGTTTAACAGTTTGGTCTGGCAGCCCAACCAGTTGCAGCACCAGCAGGCATCTGCTAATCCCGGTGATGCTGTAAGAACCAAAGAGGATAATCTGAATACCAATCTCCAGGCTATTTTGGTCTTTAACACACAAAAAGGAGATGAAGATAACTTCTGGGATTTAACTTCTCAGGCTGGTGTCTCCAGGTTTGATACAGATCAAAGTCGTCAACTCGACCGTGCACAAGGCCTTGCATTCGGGCAAAATAACCTGAACCAGGGCAGAGTACAGCAAGTAGTACAGCAACAGACTCAGGAAGTAATTGATATCGGATTTTTTGCCCAGCAGGAAGTAAACTGGAATGATAAAATCATTCTTACTGCCGGTGCAAGGGCCGACCGTTCTTCACTGAATCAGGATCAGGATCAATATTATTTCTATCCCAAAGCATCCGGGGCATTTAACCTGACCAATTTTGATTTCTGGAAGTGGGACACTTTTAACCAGTTTAAACTGAGAATTGCTTACGGTGAAACCGGTGGATTACCTGCATTTGGCAGTACATTCCAGGTAGTCGGCGGAAACAACATTGACGGTAATCTTGCCTCAACCATTTCTACCCGGGGTGTTGATCCCGAACTTGACCCTGAGCGATCAAAGGAGATCGAAGCAGGACTTGATTTTGGATTATTCAACGGGAAATTGACTTTTGAAGGATCATACTACCGCAAGGTTGTAAGCGACCTGATACTTGATCTTCCCACGGCCAGATCAACCGGTATTGCTGCTATTGCAACAAATGCTGCCGACCTGAAAAATACAGGATTTGAACTGGCGATTAATGCAACTCCAATTCAAAAGCAGAATTTTAACTGGAGTACAACATTTTTGTGGTGGACTAATGAGTCTGAAATCACAGATCTCTCTGTTCCTGCATTTACAACAGGAGGTTTCGGTGTCAGTTTGAGTAACTTCCTGATCCAAGAAGGGTTTTCACCCACTACAATCGTTGGGACGCCTGCTGTTGACGGCGAATCTCTGTTCACGATATATGGTGACAGTGAACCAGATTTCCAATTGTCGTTTGGCAACGAAATTAACTTTTGGAATAATTTTGATTTCAGCTTCTTGTGGCACTGGAAGAAAGGCGGTGATAACATCAACCTCAGTAAATTATTGACTGACGTTGGAGGTACAACCAATGACTGGAATGAAATTGATGAAGAGACAGATTTGCCTAAGGGGCTTGCAAGATTAATATCACCTGCAGGCCAATCTTACGTGGAAGATGCAAGTTATCTCAAATTAAGAGAAGCAAGCCTTTTTTACACACTTCCTGTCAGAACTACCAACGAGTTTTTCGGTGGATTCATTGAAAGACTGAAATTTGGGGTAACAGGGTCGAACCTGTTGCTTATTTCTCCTTACGACAGTTACGATCCGGAGACTTCGGTATTTGGAACTCAGCCGGTTAACAGTGCAGTGGAGGTAACGCCTTTCCCATCTTCGAGAAGAATTATCTTCAGACTTCAGGTAGATCTATAAAAATTTAAAAGGAAATCATATACATTATGAAACATTTAAAATCCACATATAAATTTGTAGCGATGGCCCTTCTGATGTTTGGGTTCATCGCGTGTGATGACATATTTGAGGTCGATACAATTGATGATCCAAATAATGCCACTCAGAGCCAGTTTTTGAATAATCCAAATAAAAGCCAGTTACAGAACCTTGTATCAGGTCTTGAATTCAGAAACAGGGCTTATGCAACCGGGGCTGGCGGAACTGTTACGCTGTTCAGTACATTAGGCCGTGAAGTCTATCCATTATTCGCCTCTGACCCCCGATTCATTACCAACTGGATGGGAACAAATGCTTCTTCAGATGCAGAAACCGACCCAGGATTCTTTGGAGCAGCAGGTGCATTTAATCCGTTTTTTGATGCGATTAAACAAGCCAATTTTCTGATGGACGCAGTAGGTAATTCTGAGTTAATTACCGAGCAGGAGCGCAACGGATACCTGGGTTTTGCCAAAACGATACAGTCATTCAACTTTCTAATGCCACTGCTGGCCCAACTCGACAACGGCATCCGCTTTGATGTTGATGATCCGTTGAATCCCGGGCCGTTTGTAGGGTTTGATGAAGGCCTTCAGAGAATACTGAATTTGCTGGATGAGGCAGAAGGCAATCTCAATAGTGCAGGCAGCAGTTTTGCATTTAATTTACAATCCGGATTTTCTGATTTTAATACGCCGGCAACATTTGTGGCACTTAATAGGGCACTTAAAGCCCGTGTAGCTGTATATGCAGAAGACTGGCCTCTTGTACTTCAGTCTGTTCAGGAAGCAGCGCCGTTTTTTGAACTGGCAAGTGGCGAGGATGTGATGAACAAAGGAGCGTTTCACAGTTATGGTTCACCACCTGATCTGTTTAATCCATTCTTTTTTCCTAGAAATGCAGCCACATCACAAATTCCAATGGTACACAGTTCACTTCCCGCACAAGCCGAAGAAGGGGACTTGAGGGTAGAAAATAAGTTCTTCCTCAGAGAAAACCCGGTTTCGTTCCAGGGATTTGCTTCTCTTTACCAAGATAATCGTTTTGATTCCAATGAAGAGAGTTTCCCTTTCCTGAGGAACGAAGAGCTGATCCTGCTTTACGCTGAAGCTAATGCCCAGCTCGATAACTTTCCGGATGCAGTTGATGCTATTAACCTGATTCGGGATACGTGGGATCTGGATGACTTTAATAGTTCGGATAAAGATGAAATCATTGACCAGATACTCTTTGAACGAAGATACTCGCTTTGGTTTGAACTCGGACACAGGTGGTTCGATTTACGCCGTTACGGTATCCTTGACGAGACAGTACTGGAAATTGATGCAGAATTTGATCCGACGCAAAGTACCCAGGTATACAGCAAATTTGCACGGCCGCTTTCAGAATCTCAATTTGATGATTTCTTTGCAAATTAGAAACAATTACTAATAGCATAAACCTAAAAAGGCCTGAGATTCTCAGGCCTTTTTTCATTTCCGGTCTGTCGGCCAATGGCAGGATTGATGCTAATGGTAAAGATCCCGCAGGCCGGCTGACCGGAGGTGCTGGCAAAAATATCGGTTTTGGGTGGTAGCGATGGTGGCATGGTGGCCGCCCCTACCGTCAGCCCGGAGATGCTGGCAAGAATATCGGTTTTGGGTGGACGCGGCGGTGTCAGAGAAGTCACCCCTGCCGTCAGCCCGGTAATGAGGATTTCGGGTGGCGGATAGAGAATAGGCTGGAACAGATTTTAGCGTTTGGTGAATTGGTAGTTTACCGGACAGACGGCTTCCGGTCTGTCGGCCAACGGCAGGATAGATGCTAAAGAGGAAGAACTCACAGGCCGGCTGACCGAAGGTTGTGGCAGAAAATCGACTTTGGGTAGCAGCGGTGGTGGCAGGGAAGCCGCCTATACCGTCAGCCCGGTAATGAGGATTTCGGGTGGCGGATAGAGAATAGGCTGGAACAG